>CAINXC010000266.1 GCA_903854655.1 uncultured Verrucomicrobiota bacterium
ATCAAAGCCCAGCCAAGATTGGTCCGCTCCTTTTTTGGCGCTCCAAGTGTAGTCTATGCAACGGACTGATCAGTATATGCCTTCACGAGGTCATCTCCCAACCGCCAGGATAGTGCGTCTGGGGTGTTGTGCAAGGCCATCACAGACAGCGAGGGCTGTGGCGGGGGTGGATTGATGCCTGGGAGGCGAATCCCCGCGAAAAATCCAGAAATAAGGGAGTGCGAGGGTGGTGCAGGTGGGGACTTTGGGAGGACTCCTGCGATGAGATCACTTAAGGTAATTTTCGGCGTAGGAGGAGCCTTGGACGCATCAGTTGCTTCATCGGATTTGATCCGCTGTTCTTTGATCATGCTGAGAATTTTCTCCGCATAAATGGGTCTTGGCTTTCTGTGCCTAGGGTCATCTGGTCGTCTCATCCACCCCGAGAGGGTGGGAGTTGATACCCCGATAAGCTTGGCCAGCTCTTCTTTGGTGACCTGGAGTTCTATTTGGAGCGTATGAATGTCGAGCCAAGTCATTTCCAATGGTCGAGAAGGGGATGGCGAGTCCATAGGTGTATTTGCCTATATGGACGTTTCGACGGCCTGATGCAATCCCTAATGATTGCCAAGGGGAGGGCCAAACCACAGAGTTTTTGTTCCTCCCGTCATCGGACTGCTCTCCGGGAAAACGGCAAAAACCAAGCGTGTCCACGAATGGTTTGCCGAAGGCTCAGGGGCGCATCATCCTTTGCGGAATTCAGGTGACAGGTGTGTCGGCAAGAGAGGGGCGGGCGCAGGAGTGACGGCGGTCAGCGATCCTTCACCAGCTCCGCGATGGCCTCCTTCATCACCTTCTCCGAACCCGGTGCTGCGAAGGCCTGGGTGGGCTCGTAGCCGCCTTCGGCGAAGGAGTGCTCCAGGGGGATGTAGCCGGGGCCGCCATCGCCGTAGCTGGCGGTGGCAATGAAGCTGCCGGGGGCCTGCTGCTGGGCAAAGAGCTGGTACTCCACGAAGGCTTCGCCCGGCAGGTGCAGCAGGCGGACATGGTTGCCGAAGTCGAGGCTGGTGAACTGGATGGGCGTGCCGGTGGCGACATGCCGCATGTAGCTCACCTTCAGCGCCGAGCCGATGCGCAGGGCGGGCGGTGCTTTTTCGTTGCCAATGTTCTTGAGCAGCTCGTCCTCCTTGAACTCGGGGTTGACCGCCAGCACCACGGGCTTCGCCTGCCATGTCAGCTTGCCCACGGGGACGCGCTCCGCTGCATTTTCGGACTCCACCATTGCCGCGTGCATGCGCTCCGTGAGCAGGGGGCGGTTGTCGTGATTGCCGTCGTTGTACTTGCCGGCGGTGACATTGCCCCCGCAGCCGGTGAAGTAAATGTGCGGCGTGCCGTCCTCCTGGGTGCGCTGCTCACGCGCCAGCCCGGCGAAGTCGCTCGAAACCAGGCCGTCGCCATAGTAGCTCATCGGGTGCGTGGCATAGTAGTGCAGGGTGGCCAGCTTGTGCTCGCCATTCCAGAAGATGAGGGTCTTGAGCATGGGGTCGATGAGACCTTCGGGCGCGGCGCGGACTCTTGGGTCCTTGGTGGCGCTGGTGCGCACGAAGGCCACGCGCCCATTGTCGCCCATCACGCGGCGGTTTGAGGCGACCTGCGACACCCTGGCCTCGCCATGCGAAAGATGGGTGAGGGGCCGGGCGGTTTTCAATGACTCCACGATGGCCTTCGCCACGCCTTCAATGGCCTTGTCCTCCGCCGCCACATCGAGCATCTGCAGGGGCGAGGGAGCGTCGGCGCAGAGCTTGTTCGCCACCGTATCCGCGATGGGGGCATTGTGCTGATGCAGGCTCTGCACCGCCACGCGCTCCGGCGTCGTACCGGCGGCCTGGGCCAGCCGCTCGCGCCAGTGAATGTGGTCCGTGGCGCGGATCTCGCACCAGTCTACCGCGCACAAGACAATGGGCTTGTCTGCTCCCAGAATCACCACCCCCAGCGCAAGCAAGGGATCCGTCACTCCCTCCACCGGTTTCACGAGGCCCGCGCAAAGAGGCGCGCCGAGAGGCGGTGTCACATCGGCCCGGAAGGTGGAGAGCCGCAATGAGGACTCTTCGGCGAGGACCGGCAATGCGGTTGCGAAGACGATGACAAGAGCAAGACGTTTCAGCATGGCGATGGCGAAGCGGGCAAGGGTTGTCTTGCCCGCTCGAAACCTACGCCCTGAAGGCCCTACTTCTTCGCCACGGGCGTCGGCTTCAATTCCTCGGCGGTCCAGGCTTTGGTGCGCTTGGCGTTGGCGGCGCGGACCTTGGCCACGTCCTCGGGGGAGACGGGGGAGGCGTTGTGCTCCCATTCGCGGCGCAGGTAGGTGAGGGTGTCGGCGATCTGCTCATCATTGAGGATGGGCAGAGGGGGCATTTCCAAGCGCCAGGTGCGGCCACCGACGACGAGCGGGCCACCGACGCCATGGAGCACGATCTTAATTGGGCGCTCGGCGGGGCCCAGCAGCCAGTCGCTGTCAACCAGGGGTGGGGCGAGGCCGTCGAGGCCGGTGCCGGTGGGCTGGTGGCAGGCGGCGCAGAGGCCGGCGAAGATCATCTTGCCCTTGTCGAAGCGCGTCTGCTGCTCGGCGGTGAGCGGGATCACCACCGGGGGCGGCGGCACGCCGGGCTTGCCGGGCCAGGCGAGGGAGCCGTCAATGGCTTTGACCAGCTTTGCCACGGCCTTGTCCTTGGTTTGCAGGGCGGCAAGCGAGGCGGGCTGGGCTTCGAGGTAGAGCAGCTTGCGCGGCACGGTCTTGGACTTCTTGTCCAGCGGCGTGCCGGCCATGCCGTTGAGCAGCGAGAGCTGGCGCGGGCTGCCGGCCGTTTGTGCGGCGGTGAGTTCCAGCAAGTGGGTGATGCGCGCTCCGCGGCGCTCGTTCATCACGCAGTTGGCAAGCATCTGCAGCAGGCCGCTTTTGGCCAGTTCATCGGTCTTGCCGGGGGGCTGGGCCATGAGCTGCTCCAGCACCTCCAGCTCGCGTCCGCGCACGCCGGTGGCGATGGCATCGTTGAGCAGGGGGCTGCCGCCCTTCTTGAGCATGGCGAGCACGGCGGCCTGGGCCTCGGGGCTGGCGATGGCGCTGAGCTGGGCGGCGAGATGCACGCGGACTTCGGCGCTGGGGTCATTGGTCATCGTCAGCATCTGCGGCACCAGACCCACGTTGCTCAGACGCACGGCGGCTGCGCGAACCTTTTCGTTGGTGTCCTTCATCGCGATGGTCAGCACCTCCGGCGCGGCGGCCAGGGCGTTCAAGCCTTCCAGGGTCCACAAGGCCTGCGCGCGGCCCTGCGGGGTTTTGGCGGTGGCGGCCAGCGCTTTGATGGCGGGAATCACGGCGATGTCGGCACGCTCGACCAGCAGGCGCTGCGCCGTGTCGCGGATGTGGCCGTTGGCATGGTCGAGGAAGGGCACGATGTCGGCGGTGGCCTTGGGCATTTTCACGGCCACAGGCTTGGCGTCCTCGGGGAGGATGCGCCAGATGCGGCCCAGATTGATGGGCTGCTCCAGATTGCGTGCCTTGATGTTGGCCTCCAGGTAGTGCGTGATGAAGGCCTTGTGCTGGACGATGCCGCGCGCGATGTCCACCACGTAGAGCGCGCCGTCGGGGCCGTTGTTGATGTTCACCGGGCGGAAGCGCTCGTCGGTGGAGGTGAGGAACTCCTTGCCTTCGTAGGCGTTGCTGGCGGTGATCACGCCGCCGGATTCCTTGAGCATCATGCGCTTGACCATCATGCCGCAAGGCTCGGCGGCAAAGGCGTTGCCGCGCAGCTCCTTCATGAGATCGCCGCGATAAATGCATGGGCCGCAGGTGCCGGTGACGGTGGCAAGCCTGCCGTCAGGGCGCAGTTGCTTGGGCTCGTAGCCGCGGTTGACGCCCGGCGTGGGAACGGAAGGCCAGGTGCTCTGATCCTTCATGGCCTGGTAGTTCAGCGCCGTCAGGTCCCTCAGGTTGGGGTTGCGCAGGTACATCTGCGGCGGCAGCAGGTCCACGCGCAGCAGGTCGCTGTTGTAGTTGAAGAAGCGCCGGCCCCAGTCGTCCTGCGTCAGGCCCCACTGGCCGCCGCTGCGGGCGGTTTCGGCGATGAATTTGCCACCGCTGTAGCGGTAGCGCTCGCTGTGCGCGGCGGACCAGATCCAGTTGTCCATGCACCAGGTGGGCGTGTTCGCCATGTGCTCGGGCTGCCCGCCGGCGCGGGCGTAATTGGTGGCGATGATCTCGTTCTTGTCCGCCACGCCGTCACCGTCGGTGTCGTGATAGAAGGTCAGGTTCGGCGGCTCCGAGACCAGGCAGCCATCGCCCAGGGCCATGACCCCGCGCGGCATGAGCAGGTGGTCCACGAACACCGTGGCCTTGTCCATGACGCCGTCGCCGTCCGTGTCCTCCAGGCGGCTGATGCGGCAGATCGGCTTGTCTTCACCGCCCGCATTGATGTCGTTCATGTAGCCGCGCATCTCCACCACGTAGAGCCGCCCCTGGTCATCCCAGCTCATGGCGATGGGAGTCTCGATCATCGGCTCGCTGGCCACGAGCTGTGCCTTGTAACCCTTCGGCAGCTTCAGGGTTTTGAGCTCCTGCTCCGGCGTCAGAATCGGTGGCGGCGGCAGGTTGAACTTGAGCTCCGGATTCTCCGGCCCCCGGTTGGAAGTGATCTTCCACGAAGCTTTGCTGTCGGTGGTGGGGGACGAGTCCTTGTCCTTGGCAGCGGCAAGAAGGCTGCTGGCAGACAGCAGAGCGAGGGTGAGAGCGGGGCGAAGCGTCATAGGGGGCAAAATGGCGGGCAGGGCACAACGGCGCGAAGGTGACATTTCGCACAGAAAAATACAGGGACTAAGTGCCAGAATCGAGACCTGCCCGGCTGACACCGGTTTCTTAAGCCACGGAAGCCGCCAGCTCGCTCATCGCCTGGTTCATGTCGGCAGGACCGAAGGAAGAGGTGCCGCAGACGAAGAGATTGGCGCCATGCCGCTTGGCGATGGGGGCGGTGTTTGGGTAGATGCCGCCGTCCACCTCCAGGTGGAACTTCAGGCCCTGGGCGTCGCGATGGTCGCGGGCCTCCGCAAGCTTCGGCATGGTTTCTTTTTCCATGAAGGGCTGGCCGCCAAAGCCCGGCACCACGGTCATGACCAGCAGCAGATCAATGTCCTGCACATAGGGCAGTGCGGCGCTGAAGGGCGTGTGCGGGTGCAGGGCGATGCCCGCGTGCAGGCCCGCCGCGCGGATGCGCTTCAGCGTGTCCGTCACGGAGGTGTCGTAATTCGCCTCCACATGGATGGTGATGTTGTTGGCCCCGGCCTTGATGAAGCGCTCCAGGTAGTGATCCGCGCGGTGAATCATGAGGTGCACGTCGAGATAGAGGCCGGTGTTTTTGCGCACCGTCTGCACCATCTGCGGGCCAAAGCTGATGTTGTCCACGAAGACGCCGTCCATCACATCCAGGTGCAGCCATTTGGCGCCCGCGTGCTCGGCGCGCTTCACTTCGTGACCCACCTGGCTCCAGTCGGCGGCGAGGAGGGAGGGGAGGATGAGAGGTGGGTAGGGGTCCATGCAAGGCCCACCATGGCGTGGCCGGGCCGGGTTTCAAGGCATGTCCCACGTCGTTGGGCGGCACGGCAGTTTTTCTTTGTCACGCCGCCATCCCCTGCGGCTCGCCCACATGCGTGATCCGGGTGATGTGAGCCGTCGAAATCTGGTCAAAATAACCCGCCTCGTCGATCACCAGCATCATCGTCCCGGCCGGATTAAGCATGGCCCAGTCACATTGAGGAACAACATGCTACTTCGCGGATTCCGCGCCGTGGTACTTCAGGTAGGCGCGCCACATGGCTTCGCCCATGAATTTCGAGGGCAGGCGGGGGTCGGCTTCCACCACATCGACCATGATGAGGCCGTCGAGCACGGAGGAGAAGGCCTTGTCCACGTTGAAGCTGAGGATGGTGCCGTTGAGGCGCAGGTAGTGCTTCAGCAGCACGGGGAGGCCCTTGCCATCGGTTTCCAGGCTGGAGATCACTGCGGAGCAGTCGTCCACGTCCTGCAGTTCGGTGCTGATGAATTCTTTGAGCAGGCGCTTGCCGCCGCCGTAGCGGAAGGGCGTGCGCGGCCGCACCATCGGCGCCAGCTCCGGGTGCATGCGCTGGTCTTCGAGGAATTCCACGATGAGCTTGCGCGAAAGCTTGTCGTAATCCTTGCTGATGCTCACCGGGCCGAAGAGCTTGCGGTAGTGCGGGTTGCGGCCCACCCATACCAGCACCCCGCGCCACAGCAGGGGCAGGGCGGTCATGTTGCGCTGGTACTCCGGCGCCACGAAGCTGCGGCCCATTTCCAGGGCGTTGCCCAGGTGGGAAAGGAAGGGCTTCTCGAATTTGAACAGCGAATTGGTGTACAGCCCTTTGGGACCGTATTCGCGCAGGATGATGTCGGCCCGGCCCAGGCGGTAGGCACCGGCGATGCCATCCCTCTTTTCATCCCAGAGGAAGATGTGCAGGTAGTAGCGGTCGAACTTGTCCAGGTCGATCTCCTCGCCCGTGCCTTCGCCCACCTCGCGGAAGGTGACTTCGCGCAGCCTGCCGATCTCCTGCAAGAGGTGCGGAATCTCGTTGGCGCTGGCCACGAACACCGTGAGGCCGCCTTGCGAGGCAAGAACGCTGCCTTTGGCCCGAAGCTGCTCGACTTCGCCCTTCATCAGCACCGAGCTCACGCCCTCGCCCAGCATGGCCTGAATGTCACTGGCGGCCGGCTTGGCCACCGGCTTCTTGCGCTTGCCCAGCACCAGCGTGTGCAGGCGCAGGTAGCGGGTCAGGCTCTCGTCGTCTTCAAATTTCTTCAGCTTTGAGAACGGGATCGGCTGGCCCACGCGGATCTCCGTGGGGGCGTGCTTGCGACCCAGGAACTCGCGCACCAGCAGCCCGGTGCGCAGCTTTTCGTGGATCAGGCCGGCGGCCTGGAACAGCAGGCCGTTGCGACCGGGGAAATAGATCGGCAGCACGGTCGCCTGGGTGCGGCGCACCAGCCCGCCCACATGCTTGGACCAGGGCTCCTCTTGCACGCCTTGACCCGGCTTGTAATGAGCCACCTCACCCGAGGGGAAGATGGCGAGGGCGCCTCCGCTGCGCAGGAATTTGATGGCCGCCTTCATCGGGCCGATGTTCTGCCTGATGGCCGACTTGCCGCCGAACGGATTCACCTTGATCACGTGGGGCTTCACCTCCTCCACCGATCCCAGCATGAGGTTCGCCATCATGCGCAGATCAGGCCGCAGCTTGGCCACGAAGTGCCCCAGTACGATCGGATCAAGGAGGCCGAAGGGGTGGTTGGAAACAATCACCAGCGGGCCTTTGGCCGGCATTTCGAAGTCCTTCGGCAGGTCCACCGTGTACTGGTGGTCCATCGTCTGCAGCACGGAGTCGAACCAGGAGAACAGGTTCTGCCCTTCTGGATGCTCCTGGTAGCGCTCCTGGGTTTCCTGATAGGTTCGTTCCAGCCCCGGAAGCCGCATGGCCCTGTCAGCAAGCGGGCCCACCAGTTGGTAGAGCCTCTGCTGGAAGGGAGTCTCCAGATGATTGCGCAAATCAATGACCATGGCGGACAATACGAGAGGGAGGGAAAGGTTGTTCAGGCAAGTGGCCCGCTATTTGCATTATACTGTCGGTTCGCGACGGCGCACGCAAGTAGCGAATGTGACACATTCGCTACTCCGCTGGCGCGGGAGCCGTTCGTTTTCATCGCCCCCGCGACTGGATCGCGAAGCATGGAATGCAGGGAGCCGCCTGGCGGGCTGAGGTGGGATGGAATGCCTGAGGGAGAGTTCAGCATTCCCCTTGAGACGGGTTGCCAGCGATCTATAATTACCATAATGAAACGCCTGTTTTTCCGTGGTTCCTTCACCCTGTTCATCGGGGTGCCCGCCCTCGCGTTCACACTCTATGCCCGCAGCCAGCGGATGACGCCACTGCAGTTCGTGGAAAGGGCTCTGCGTCAGCACTTCACGGGACGGCAGGCGTACGATGACCTGCAGGCGGCGGCGAGCTACTGGTACGAGGCCCGCAATCCCTCCGATCTGCCGGCCATGGACGAGGCGCTGGAGAAGGTGCTGCCGGCGGCCCTGAAGCAGGCCCCCATGGTCACGAATTTCCAGACCTGGGAAACCGCGCACCAGTTCAAGGCCTACCACGACGCAGGGGCGGTGCTGCTGGCCAAGTGCTACACCCTGCTCTACTACGGGGAGGTGGAGACGGCGAGGCCCTTCGTGAAACTGCTCACGGAGAAGCTGCCCTTTGCGATGGTGCTGAAACCCAACCGCACGGTGACCTGGACGCGGGACAGCATTCGCTACCACGAGCACATGTGCGCCATGTACGCAGCGATCGTCACCTTCAAAATCGGGACGGTGGTGTTCCCTCCGGAACGCGATGAATTTGACGGGCCGCAGCAGCGGCTGGCCTGCCGCCACATGGCGATCCTGCGGCTGAAGGAAGGGGACTATGAATCCGTGGAGCGCTGGGCGCAGATGGCCGACACGCAGAAGCTGCGCACCTGCTCCGGCGACTGGGCGATCAACCTGATTTACGACTCCATGCAGCCCTGGGAAGGGGAGCTGCATTCCGAGGCGGCCTGGACGGAAATTGGCAATGCGATCCGCACCTGGCAGGCGAAGAAGCCCCAATCCGTTTGCGCCAAAATTGCCGAGGCGAGCTTCCTTTCCCACTGGGCCGCCCATGCCACCGAATACAACGGCGCGGGTGGCTACCCTGACTTTCGCGAGCGGTCTGACAGGGGCCGCAAGATCATGGAGGGGCTGAAGCCCGAGGGCCCGGCCTGGTACTCGATCATGATCACTCTGATGGGGCAGACCGGGGCCAGCCTGGAGGACATGGCCCGGGTGTTCAGCGCCGGACTTGAAAAATACCCTGCCTACTCCCCGATCTACAACGACCTGTGCATCGGCTTTGCGCGAAGCGGCGACAATGGTGGCGCGGCTTGCGCAGCGGTGATTCATCACTTGGTGGGCGACGGGCACCCCGCTCAGGCGGCGCGGGTGCTTTGGCGGCTGTGCGACTCGGGCGACCTGGCCACGGTGCAGGCGCGCCTGGACCCGGACGATTCGCGGACGGCGATCCAGGCGGCGCTGGCAGCGTGGCCCGACAGCCTGGAACTGCGCAGCGACTTCGGCTACGTGGCAACCTCCCTGAGCCAGCCGGACCTGGCCCGCAAGGCGATGCGAGGGATGGCCGGGAAGTGGGACCGCGCCACCTGGAGCGGTCGCGAGGACCTGGCCATGCGGCTCTGCGAGCAGAAGGTGGATTCGTCCGTGTCCAAGGCGACTCCAGTGCCGATGGCACACACTGCGGTGCAGTGATACACTGATGTCACCTCTTTTCTCCTAAGCCTGGCATGCGAGGCCTGGCTAAATTGGGTTCATCCGGGAAGTTGGTGCATGGAATCAAACGCCGGAGAGTTTGAAGCATGACTCGTGAAGGGAGTAGAGCTTGAGGTGGAGGAACTCGATGTCGCGATAGCCGTAGGCCAGG
>CAINXC010000267.1 GCA_903854655.1 uncultured Verrucomicrobiota bacterium
ATCACACAAGCTAAACGCACAGCTTAATCTGAATATTTAACTGAACTCTTTCATTTTGAAAGTTTGTGATGCGCGCGAGTATATTCGGAGAAGCCGTTCTGCCGCTCCCTGGCCGAGGCCGATGAGATCATCGCCGCCGCCGAGAAGACCGGTGCCAAGATCGCCATCGCCCATCGCAACCGCTGGAATGCGGTGCTGCCGGTGATTCAGCAACTGATCAAGGACGGCGCCTTGGGCCAGGTGCTGGAACTGCGTGCACGCGGCAAGGAGGACAAGCGCGGCGGCGCGCTTGACCTGTGGGTGCTGGGCGCGCACGTGCTCAATCTTTGCGCCCTCTTTGCGGGCAAGCCCGTGTCCTGCTCCGCCACCGTGCTGCAGGATCACCGGCTGGTGACCAAGGCGGATGTGAAGGACGGGGACGAGGGCATCGGCCCGCTGGCCGGCGATGAGGTCCATGCCCGCTACGAGATGGAATCCGGCCTGCCGGTGTTCTTCGATTCCGTCCACGACGCCGGCGTGAAGGAGGCCAGCTTCGGCCTGCAGATCATTGGCAACAAAGGCACCATCGACCTGCGCATGGATGGCGACCCCATCGCCCACTTCCTGCCGCTCAATCCCTTTGGCCCGGTCAAGCAGCCCCGAGCCTGGGTTCCCATCAGCACGGCGGGCCTCGACAAGCCGGAGCCCCTGGAAAACCTGGGCAAACAAGTCATGGCCCACACCACCGGCGGGCTCGACCTCATCGCCGCGATGCACGAGAACCGCCAGCCCCTGTGCAGCGGCTACGACGGCCGGGCTGCCATCGAGATGATCAGCGCGGTGTTTGAATCGCACCGCCTCAACGGTCGGCGCGTCCCCTTCCCGCTTAAGACGCGGGAGAATCCGCTGACGCTATTGTAGCCCAAGCTGCCCTCCTTCAGCCTGGAAACAATGAAGCGTCGATGATGGCCAGCACATCATCCAGCACTTCGGTGGGAGCGCGTTCGATGAGCTTGAACTGTCGCGAGCGGTAATCGAGCGACTTCACCTGCTCGCACATGACGAATCCCGTCAGCGACGTTCGCCCCGCGATGGGCACATGGAAGGGCACACGGCGGTCGGTGTTGGTGATGGGACAGCAGATGGCCATGCCCGTCCCTTTGTTGAAGGCGTCCTTGCTCACCACCAGCGCCGGCCGCCAGCCCTTCTGCTCGTGGCCAGACTGGGGATCAAAGTTCAGCGACACCAAGTCCCCTTGTCTAGGAACGTAGGCGGCCATCACCAAACCTCCTGCCCCTGCGGGCCCTCATCCAGTTCCTGGAGTTTGTAGTTCTTGGGCATGGCCGCCACCAGGTCTTCGATGCGATGCCTGCCGCGAATTTTCCGCGCTGGCGTGGCGGGTTTGACGATGAACGCATCCTTCTTCGCGGTGATTTGCATCTCCAGCTCGGCTCCATCCTCAATGCCCAAGGCGGAAAGCAAGGACTTGGGAATCCGGATGCCCTGGCTGTTTCCCCATTTTTGCAGCGTGGTTGTCATGGGTGGATGTATAGCCCATCGGCTACACCTCGCAAGCGCGTTCCCTTCCCGCTGGCGTAGTCCGCGAGTCCCTTCGCGGTTGAGAGTTCCTCCACGCCCTCAGCTTTCGATGAACATTGGCCGCGAAGGGACTCGCGAACTACGCCAAAGCCCGGCCAAAACCTTTCCGCTTCCATCTTGCGCAGCGGCCCGGCCCGGCTTTGATTGCCTGTCCCATGTCTGCCGCCGCTCCCGAAACCGTCCTTGAAGCCCGTGAACTCTCCCGCGAGTTCGACGGGGTGACCGTGCTGGACAAGTTCAGCTTCACCCTGCACAAGGGCGAGGTGCTGGGCCTTCTGGGCGCGAACGGTGCCGGCAAGACCACTGCCATGAACATGCTGCTGGGCCTCACCACGCCCACCTCCGGCAGCATCCGTGTGTTTGGCAAGGACCTGGCGAAGCACCGGATAGAGATCCTCAAGCGGGTAAACTTCTCCAGCGCCTACACCGCCCTGCCCAGCAACCTGTACGTGTGGCAGAACCTCGCCGTGTTCGCTCGCATCTACGGCGTGCCGAACGCGAAGCAGAAAATCACCGAGCTGCTGGAGCTGCTGGAGATCGGCGACCTGCGCAAACGGGTCACCGGCCAGCTCTCCGCCGGCGAATCCACCCGCCTGAACCTGTGCAAGGCCATGCTCAACGACCCGGAGCTGCTGCTGCTCGACGAGCCCACCGCCAGCCTTGATCCTGACATCGCGGACAAGGTGCGCAAGGTGATCCAGCGCGTGCAAAAGGAGCGCGGCATCGCCATCCTCTACACCTCGCACAACATGAAGGACATCGAGGAAGTGTGCGACCGCGTGATCTTCCTGCACAAGGGCAAAGTCGTCACCGAAGGCACGCCTCAGGACATTGTTGCCAAATCCGAGGAAACCTCTCTTGAGGACGTGTTCATCAAGATCGCCCGCACCGGAGACATCGAGGAGTAGTTGAGAGTCGATGGTTGAGAGTTGAGAGACTGGAAATCTCTTCGCCTCGCAGCCTCGATTTCCTTCTCCCTCAGTCTCTCAACTCTCAACTTTCATCGCTCAACTTCCTCCATGAACTTCCGAATCATCAGCGCGCTTGTGATGCGCTACATCTTTCTCTACACCCGCACGCCAATGCGCCTGGTGGAGCTGGTCTTCTGGCCCATGGTGGACCTGCTGGTGTGGGGCTACCTGACCATCTACATCAAGGAGAACGCCACCGGCGGATTCCCGGCCATGATCAGCTTCCTGCTGGGCGCGTTGATACTTTGGGACGTGGTGTTCCGTGCTCAGCAAGGCGTGGCCGTGTCATTCCTGGAGGACGTGTGGACGCGCAACCTGCTCAACATCTTCGTGGCCCCGGTGCGCACCTCCGAGTACCTCACCGCCACCTTCTGCGTGGGCCTGCTGCGCATCTGCGTCACGGTTGTGATCATGTGCGTGGTGGCGCTGTTCTTGTATCAGTTCAACATCCTGACGCTGGGCTGGCCGCTGCTGCCGTTCTTCATGAACCTGCTCGTCAGCGGCTGGGCGCTGGGCATGATCTCGACCGCGCTGATCCTGCGCTGGGGTCAGGCGGCGGAATCACTGGCCTGGGCCGTGCCATTCTTCATCCAGCCCATCAGCGCCGTGTTTTATCCCGTGCACTCGATCCGCCCGGAATGGCTGCAAAAGGTGGCCCTGGCGCTGCCCACCACGCATGTGTTTGAAGGCATGCGCGAGGTGATGCAGAAGGGCACCTTCAACTGGACCTCGTTCACCTATGCGACGCTCCTGAACGTCGTGTTCATGGGCGTTTCCGCCTGGATCTTCATGTCCATGCTGCGCCTGACCAAGAAACGCGGGCTGCTGACGAAATTCGCCACGCAGTAGCACTGCCGGGCCTAAAGCCGGGCGTCGCCGGAGGCGAGGTGTTCCAGGAAGGCCTGGTAGGCGACCTGCAGGCCGTCGCGCAGCGGCAGGCGGGCCTCCCAGCCCAGCGCCTTCATGCGGCTGACCTCCATGAGCTTGCGCGGCGTGCCGTCGGGCTTCGTGTGGTCCCAGCGCACCTCGCCGGAGTAGCCCACCACGTCTTTGACCAGCTCGACCAGCTCGCGAATCGTCACATCCGTGCCGCTGCCCAGGTTCACCCAGTCCGGCGGGTTCTCGGCCTGAAGCAGGTGCAGGCAGCCCTGTGCCAGCTCGTCCACAAAGAGAAACTCGCGGCGCGGCGAGCCGGTTCCCCAGCACACCACTTCCGACGCGGCATTCACCTTCGCTTCATGGAACCGCCGCAGGAGAGCCGGGATCACGTGAGAGTTCTCGGCGTGGAAATTGTCGCCGGGACCGTACAGGTTCGTGGGCATGGCGGAATGGAACAGGACGCCGTGCTGCTTGCGGTAGTACTGGCATAGCTTGAGGCCGGCGATCTTGCCGATGGCGTAGGCTTCATTTGTGCTCTCCAACGACGAAGTAAGCAGGGAGTCCTCCGGCATGGGCTGCGGCGCCAGACGCGGATAAATGCAGGAGCTGCCCAGAAACAGCAGCCGCTTCACACCCACGCGGAAGGAGGCGTGGATGATGTTTGCCGCAATCATGAGGTTCTCGTACAGAAAATCGGCCGGGTAGGTGTCGTTGGCCAGAATGCCCCCCACCTTGGCCGCCGCCACGATCACCACGTCCGGCTTTCGCGCGGCAAGAAAATCCTCCACCTCCTGCTGCCGGAGGAGGTCGCACTCCGCCCGGGAGGCGGTGATGGCGGGGGGAAGGCCCCGCCCTTGCAACGCCCTCACCAGGGCGCTGCCAACCATGCCTTTATGCCCGGTGACGAATACTGAACTGTCCTGCTGCCATGCCATGAGGCACTAAGCGCAGGCCAGGCCTTTGCGCAACCGGGTGAAAACTCTCGCCAGGCCCCCTTCCGTTCGCTAGGATCCCTGGCGATGAATACTCTACCTCCCCTTCCAACACAACAGCAGGCCACCACCCTCACTGACATCAACATCCCCTTCGGCCGCCTAGTGGTGATTCTTCTCAAATTGATGATCGCCTCCATCCCCGCACTGATCTGCTTTTACGCGATTATTGGTGCCATTGCGATGGCGTTCTTGTTGGTGTTCGGCGGCCTTGGGGCGGTGCTGAACGGGCTCAACGCCCATCATTGAGCTGAAGCAATCATCAGATCGGCTTGAAACCAGGGCGAGTGCTGATTGTCAGCCTTCTGGAAATGATGAAGCGTATCCCAGCCTCAAAGCTTGGTTTTTCTGGTAAACCGGGCTGAATCTGGAGTTCCGACCTGTTCAAGCGAGTAAAGCGTACCTTGCTACACAAATGAGATTTGGCAGGCTTTTCTCACTTTCGAAAGGAATCCCGTGACTTGCCCCTCGCCGGACACCACAGGTTCACCTTGATTGTGAACCCGACCGACACCCCCAGACCCTCTCTCCTGCGCATCCGTGTGACCGCCAAAACGGAGGGCATCATCCGTAAAGGACATCCCTGGGTATACAGCGACAGCATCGCCTATCTTACCCGTGAAGGCGACATCGGCGAGCTGGCCGCCATCTATGATAAGAACGACAAGTTCCTCGCGCTCGGGCTGTTCGATCCCCTTTCGCCCATTCGCTTTCGTGTGCTGCACACCGGCAAGCCGGTGCGGGCGGACCGCGACTTCTGGATCAACCGCCTGCGCGCGGCCAAGGCGACGCGCTCCGGCCTGTTCGACGAGCGCACCAACGCCCACCGCTGGATCAGCGGCGAGAACGACGGGGTTCCCGGCCTGGTGCTGGACCGCTACGACTCGGTCCTCGTGCTGAAGCTCTACAGCGCGGTCTGGCTGCCCCGGCTCACGGAATTCTTGGAGTACCTGCAAGCCGAGTTTGCTCCCACCGCCATTGTCCTGCGGCTCAGCCGCAACATCCAGGACATCGCCCTGAGCCGCTGGGGCGTGGCCGAAGGCTGCATTGCCGGAGCCACGGAAAACCTCGTGGTGTTCCGCGAGAACGGCATTCTCATGGAGGCGGAGGTGATCAAAGGCCAGAAAACCGGCTTCTACCTGGACCAGCGTGACAACCGCAGCCGCGTGGAGCAGCTCGCCAAGGGCCGCGACGTGTTGAACGCCTTCTCCTTCAGCGGCGGCTTTTCCCTGTACGCCGCCCGTGGTGGAGCCCGGAGCATCACGGACCTGGACATCAGCAAGCACGCTCTCGACAGCGCCGCGCGCAACTACGCCCTGAATCCCTGGGCCGCCGCCACGCCGCACGAAACCATTCAGGCGGATGCCTTCGAATGGCTGGCCAACGGACCGAAACGCAGCTTCGACCTCATCGTCTGCGACCCCCCTTCCATGGCCAAGCGCGAGACCGACCGCGCCGGAGCCATTCGCGCCTACCATTCCCTCGCCGATGCCTGCCTGCGCCGCCTCCGCCCCGGCGGCATTCTCGTCGCCGCCTCGTGCTCCGCACACGTGAACGACGGCGAGTTCTTCGGTGCCGTCATGGACGCCGCCGCCAAGAACGGCCCCGTGACCGAGCTCTGGAGCGCCGACCACGCCCCAGATCACCCGGCGACCTTCCCGGAAGCGAAGTACCTGAAGTGCGTGGCCCTGCGATTGTCAGCGTGAAAGTGGCAGGGGCATCCTTGCCCCTCTCAGGCAGACTCCAAAACCCCGAGGGGCAGGGATACCCCTCCCACCTTCCTGGGGCCAAGGCAGGCGGCGTTCATTTTCAAAGTGGCAGGGGCATCCTTGCCCCTCTCAGGCGGACTCCAAAATCCCAAGGGGCAGAGATGCCCTTTCCACTTTTTGGGAGCCAAGACAGCCGGCCTTTTTTCAAAGTGGCAGGGGCATCCTTGCCCCTCTCAGGCAGACTCCAAAACCCCAAGGGGCAGGGATGCCCTTTCCACTTTCTTTGACAGCCACTACTTCTTCAGCAACTCCTCCGCCGTCCAGAACGTGCTGCGCGTGGCAGTGGCTTCGCGCGCTCCCTTGACTTGGCCGCCATTCACCGGCTTGGCCTTGTTGCCGAAGGTGCTGCGCACGTAGCTCAGCACCTCGACGATCTGTCCGTCGCTCAGGCCCATGGGCGGCATGGGGACGGGGGCGATCTGCTTGAAGTCCACGCCGTTCACCTTGAGCGGGCCGTTGAGCCCGTGGATCAGGATCTTTGCCAGCGTGGCGGGATCGCCCGCGATCCAGTCGCTGCCCGCAAGGGGAGGATACACGCCGGGCAGGCCAAGGCCGGTGGGCTGGTGGCAGTTCAGGCACAGCGCATCGTACACCTGCTTGCCGGGGTGCTCGGGCTTGGGCACGGCGCTGGCGATGTTCTTCACGAAATCGGCGTGCGCAGGCTGGCCGTTGAAGGTCAGGTGGCTGAGGACGGGGGTGTACTGCGGCTTCAGGCTCTTCACGACCTGCACCAGCGCGTAGTCGATGAACTTGTCGCGAGGCTTGTCGATGGCCTGCACCGCCACTTCCACCGCTTCCGGCTTCGCCACGTGGGCGCAGGCGACGACGCTTTCCAGACGCACGCGCGGGTTTTCATCGCGCACCGCCTTGCCCAGCAAATCCAGGGCATTGGGCAAACGATCTGCCCAGTAACCCACGACACGGGCGCCGTAGGCGCGGACACGGGCGTCCTTGGCCGAGAGCAGCTTTTGCAGCAGCGCAGGGCGGGGTGATTCGTGGGCCTCAAACACACCGCAAACTTCGAGCAGCGTGTGCTCGTCATCCAGCTTCGCCACGAAGGCGTCCGCCGCCTTCAACACCTCGGCGGTCGGGGCGTCGAAGAGCAGGCGCTTGGCCTGGGAGCGGGTCCAGCGTTCAGGGGAGGCCAGTTGCTCAAGCAGTTGCGCCGGGCTCATGCTGGCAAGATCGGGCTGCTGCACAGGCTTGCGGCCCTTGGCGGAAATGCGCCAGATGCGGCCATGCGTGCGGTCGCGCTTCGGATCGGCGTAACTGGCCTGGTAGTGGCCGATCACGGGATTGAACCAATCCGCCAGATAGATCGCGCCGTCGGGCCCCACGCTCACGTCCACGGGGCGGAAGGCGGTGCTGGTGGAGGTCAGCAGCTTCGGAAGCTGGGTGCTCTTGAAGCCGGAGCCGTCGTCGCTCAGGCGATGCAGCTCGACCACGTTGCCGAAGTAGCCGCCGATCACCGCACAGCCCTGGATGTCATCAGGCAGCGCCTTGGTGCCGATGAAGTCGATGGAGTTGGTCTTCGGGTTGGTGAAGAACATGTTGCCCACGCCGTGGTACTCATCGGGATCGGCGATGCTCACGAGGCCCGGCACGCTGTAGTAGCCGTCGGGGCGGTCGCCGCTCTTGTGGAAGACCTGGTTGTAGTCGTCGAACGCCACGCCCCAGCAGTTGTGCCCGGCCTTGCCGCCGTTGAAGTAGCCTTCCATCTTCTGCGTGCGCGGATTCAAGCGCCACACCCCGGCCTTCTCCAGGCGGGCGATGCCCCAGGCCGTCTCAACCCGCGAGAAGGCGTGCAGGCCCTGCGTGAACCACAGGCTGCCATCCGGACCGTGGCAGATGCTGTTGGCAAGCTGGTGCGTGTCGCCGATGCCGAAGCCGGAGAACAGCACGCGCTTGGTGTCCGCCTTGCCGTCGCCGTCTGTGTCCTTCAGGTGGATGATCTGGTCAAAATCGCACACAAACAGGCCGCCTTCGCCGGGCTCCAGGCCTTCCACCATGGTCAGGCCCTCGGCGAACTTGTGCGACTTGTCGGCCTTGCCGTGGTGATCCGTGTCTTCCAGCACGAGGATGAAGTCCGAAGGCTTCACGCCCGGCACCGTTTGCGGATAGGTGGGCGCGCAAGCGACCAGCAGGCGGCCCTTCTCGTCCCAGGCAATCTGCGTCGGCTTGGCCACGCCCAGGTCTTCGGAGGCGAACAGATTCACCTCGTAACCGTCGGCCACCGTGAAGCTGGCCATCTCGTCCGCCACGCTGATCACCGCTTCCGTCGTCACTGGCGCCGGCGGATGCGACACGATGGGCTCCACCTTGTCGCCACGGGCGATGGCCTGGATGTTCGCATCCAGCTTGGCAACCATCGGCTTGCGGGCCTCGAAGCTCTCGCGCAGCGAAGGAGCGTCCACGCTCGGCTTGCCGAACATCTGGGTCACCCGGTCGCCATAGACAAACGACCAGTTCGCCGGCCGCCAGCAGTCGAACCACAGGCGGTTCTTTTCCACGATGGCGGCACGCAGGGCGGTCAGGTCATCCGCCTCGCTGTAGGAGGCCCCGAGCTGCTGGGCGATCAGATGCGCCACCACGCGCAAGCCTTCTTCATTGAGATGCAGGCCGTTGTCCGTGAGCCGGGGCAGGGAGGGATCGCGCTTGGAGAGCGGGGTGAAAAGATCCACGAACACGGCGCCGCGCTGCTTGGCGATGTCGCGCACAGCGTCCGCGTAGGCCTTCACATCGGCGTTGCGCTGCAGCAGGTCCGGCGCGTGCGAGGCCACCGGCTTCTCAAACGGCATCGGCGAAATCAGCACCAGACGCGGCGTGCGCGAGGCAAACTGGTCGATCAACCGGTGGTACGCGGCCTTGAATTCTGGCAGCTTGGCGACGCCATCAAAGGCCTCCACCTGGCCGAACTGCGCCATCACCGTGGTCGCGCCCGTGGCGTCGAGCTGGCCCTTCCAGTCGCCGAAGTTGAGGTCGCGCCACTGCTCATACACCGTGTCCGCCTCCCAGGCCATGGAGCGGAAGCTGGGCTGATGCTTCGCGTAGGCGGTGGCCAGCACGGCTTCCAGGTCACCGGATTTTTGGTCGCGCACCAGGTTGGTCTGGCCGGCCAGCACGATCACCTCGTTCGGCTCCAGGCTGAACTTGCCGTCCTTGAAGCCTGGCAGCGTCACCTTCGCATTGTCGGGGTTGCCGAAGCGGCTGAGGATTTCCTTGTCGTCCGGCACCAGCGCGTCCGGCAAGGCCTCGACCATGAGCTTCCGATAGGAGACGACCGCCTTGTTGTTGCCATGGATTTGCAGGGCGATAAGGCCGTCCTTTTCGATGCCGGGCTCGCGCTCCGTGTAATCCACCGTCTGCGTTCCGTTAAGGAGCAACTGGATGCGGTCGCCCTCCGCACGGATTTCGTAGCGGTTCCATTCGCCGGGTTTTTCCAGGCTTTCGACCAGGCCCGGACGTGACTTCGCGAGGGTGACCTTGCGGCGCGACTCATCGTAGAGCCAGCCGGAATGGCCCGCGCCGATGTCCGCCTGAAACCCGCTCATCTCGTTCGGCGGCTGCGCCAGGCGCTTGCTGCGGAACTGCACGCCGCCATTCACAAAGCCCTCCGTGCCCACCAGCTTGTACTCAAGCGTGAGCCGGAAATTGCGGTAGGGCATCTTGGCCGCCAGGAACTCGTTGCGCGGATTGCCCGCCATCGAGCCGCCCGTGATCGCGCCCTCCTCCACCCGCCACACGCCGGCCGTCTCGCACTCCCAGCCGTTCAAGGTCTTGCCATCGAACAAGGGGATCGGGGCGGCGTGGACAGCAGTGGCGGCGAAGGTGAGCAGGAGCGCGAGATGCTTCATGGGTGGGGCGTGTATTTACACGCCCAAGCACCCAAAGCATTCAAAAATCCGCCGTCACACCTCCACTCCCTGGATCACCCGTAAATCAGCACCCATCACATCGAACTTCCCACGATCCAAGGAGTGACGGCGTCCCGCCGTCATCGCGCAGCACACGCCCCCTGGCAAAGCCACGGACAAAACCTTGCGGCGTGCCGCAACGACGGCGGGACGCCGTCGCTCCCTGGATCGTGGGCAGCGCCCGGTCGTGGTTTTGAAAATCACGGGCAGCCCGTCACCACCAAGCCCCCGGTCAATCCATGACGTGCAAGTGCAGCGGATGAGGTCCCGGAGCCTCCACCTCGCACTGGACGTTTGCCGCCAGGGCCGCCACCACGCCGACGAAGATCGCCACCGGAACGAGGATCAGAACCAGCGGCAGCAGCATCACGAAGACCAGCGGACCGAGAATGACCGACATCACCAAGGCGAAGGTGCTCGGCGGCTTCAAGTTCACGTACATCTTCTCTGTGGGGCTCTCCCCGCTGAGGATGCTGAGGTGCGGCTTCCAGGTCCACACCCAAAGCGGATGCAGAAGCCGACGGTAGGGTTCCATCATCCCACTGTGCATGATGCGCCGGTAGAGGAGGCTGGGCCGGTTCTTGTGAAACCCGCCGATCCCTTTGCGGGACGGCGCGGTGCCGATAGCAGAGTCAAATATCGTGTCCATGTCCATAGCAGGCTAAGGGTTCAATGAGACTGACTGACGAGAGTAATACGCCCGTCCCTTGTCATATCGTTCACCAATCCTGCGGTGGTTGTGCCCCAGGGGAACCCAGCCAACTCATGTCAGGCTCCGATGTCCTCGGGTCTCGCCCCAAAGAGGCCCCTGCTCCAAGCCTTCCCTTGTGATCTCCCAATCTATCAGAGACGGCCGCTGTTGGGCGGTCAGCTTGACACCCATCAAGAGTAGCCTCAATGTAGAAACATGACAGCCACGATTCAAAAATGGGGAAACAGCCTCGCCCTGCGCATCCCGCTTGCCGTGGCGAAGCAGATTCATGTCAAAGAAGGCGATGCCGTGACGCTGAAAGTCGGAGCCTCGGGCCTCACGGTGAAGGCCGCGCCGAAGAAGCTTACTCTCGACAACCTGCTCGACAAAGTGACGCCCGACAACCTTCACCCCGCCACCGAATGGGGAGCAGACCTTGGACGGGAGGCAGTGCCGCCGTGAAGTCCAAGACTCCTCCCGTTCCGGAACTTGGCGCCCTGGGCTGGCTCGTGTTCGATCCCCAGGCAGGCCGCGAGCAAGCGGGTCGTCGCCCAGCCATCGTGCTCAGCCACACCCGCTACAACGAAAAGACCGGTCTTGCCGTCTTCTGCCCCATCACCAGCAAGGTGAAAGGCTACCCCTTCGAACTCGCCGTCCCGAGCGGTCTGCCCGTTGGCGGTGTCGTTCTTTGCGATCATGTTCGCTCGCAGGACTGGAAGGAACGCAAGTGGCAGCCGATCTGCAAAGCACCCCTCAGCTTCGTGCATGAGGTGATGGCACGGACACTGACGTTGTTTGATGTGCTCCCAAGTCAATAGTCGCCTCTCCTGCCCACATCCATGTTTGCAAAAGCCGCCTCATCCTCTTCGTGAAGGCAGTCCAGGCGAAAGGGCCTGGGCGAGCCAGACGAGCGATTGGGGGGGACCAGCACTGGATGTGGGCGGGTTGACAAAGGCCGCGCCCCCCCGGCGGCCTTTGCCCTGCGGGTCTTGCTGCGCAAGATCTGTCTCCGCGCCCGCCGGGCGCTGCGGCTGTGGGTTGATGCGTTCTGATGACAAGCAAAAGCCGATCCTGCCAAGGCCGGACCGTGAGTAGCGAGCTGCGGAGCGCGAGGAACGAGCAACCCGACATGCTGTTTTTACTTGATTTGACAGGAGCGGGCTACGCTTGCTGTTGGTTGCCACTATTTTTTGGGGTTCGCCGCCAAATAATGCGGCCAATATCTCTCATCTCCATCGGTGACAAATGAATTAATCCCTCCGTCGCTGCCTCCCAGCTCCACCCAGGAACAGCGGCAAGGCAAACGAGCGCCATTTCCGACTTCGCGATTGGCGAAGCAATTGTTAAAAGATGCACCAGAAAAGCTTCATCAGGAGATAATCCATGCGAACGCAAAGGCAGCTTTGAAATCTCTTCAAAACCAAATACTGCGGTCACTGATTGACTAGCACCGCCGGTTTTCCTCAGGGCATCAAACCGCACCCCACTACTGATTAGGAATTCCAATGGCGACCATGCATTGGCCACCAGCACTGGTGTCAATGGCCTGTATGATTTTAATGAAAAGCCAAGCTTAATGAGGCTATCTCGGCGTAATACCTCGTCTCCGGATATAGCTGAGTCGTCTGAATCGTATTGGGCCGCAAGGATCCTCTGTGCCACCTCCGGGAAGGTTTCAGGCGCATCTGTAGATTCAACCAGCAGAAGCATATAATCCATGCAATGATGCAACCCTCCACTCGAGAGGGTCCTGAAAGAATATTCCCCTAGATCATTCATTTGGATATTAGGTTTCCCAGCATTTTGATTGATAGTTCCGGAGGAAGCCCCATCTTTTCGGCAAGGTCCGTCATTAAAGCAGCTTGAATATCCTTTGAGTTACTATCGGATGCCTCCAAGTATTGGTGATAAGCATCAATAAATTGATCGCCTAGCGCGTCACTTTCAATCGCAAGATTTATCGCCGTTGCTATTCCAGCAACCGCTGCGGCTTTCCCACACATTTTTGCTCTCATGCGCCTCCGCTCCTTCTTAAAATCCTTATAAGATAATGTTGCCGGCTTGCCTTGATCAAAAAGATGCTTGAACTTGTCAGAATTTTTCGGTGAATCCTTGAATGCCTTGATTTCCTCGGGTGAAGCGGAAGGATGGGTGTCTACTGACAAGTCTTTGGGATAGACTACACTATGTTTATGTGCGATAGTGCGATCTAATGAAGCAAGACGGCCGCAAATTGGACCACAAATCACTGGAAACACTCCG
>CAINXC010000268.1 GCA_903854655.1 uncultured Verrucomicrobiota bacterium
AAGCTTCACAAACATTTCTCAGGTTCGCCTGAGGAAACACACAACGAGCTGGGGAGTCGCTTCATGGTTGGGACTCCTTGGTCACCTAAAGGCCCGGGAGGATTTTGGTTGGGTCCTCCCGGGCCGAGTTGTTTTCAAACGTCGCGCGGTCGGGCTACGACAGGAGGGTGGGCTGATACTCGAAGGTGGGGCCGGTGAAGGTCTTGCCATCGGCTCCCCCTGACATCATGCCTTTGGCCAGTTGCTTGAGCGACATCATCAGGCCGATGGCGGTGTCGAGCCGGTCGGGCTGGCCGTTGAGCGTGTCATGCAGGCTCTTCAGCAGGCTGGTGTAGGTGTAGTTGAAGGTGTTGTTGGCGATGACCTGCGCGGGGGTGTAATTTTTGGCGCTCGGATCGACTGGGACGGAATAGACGCCGGCGGGATCCAGCGCAATCGGAGCACCACTGAAGGTGTAGGGCGGGGTCTGGCCGGGGGCGGCTACGAGCTTCTTGCCCTTCTGAATTTGCAGGTAGCGGTAGTAGTGCGCCCAGTCAGTGCCGAAGATTTCCTCCGGATCGGTGCTGGTGCCTTCGCCTTGGTCGATGATGACGGTGAGAGCTTTGACGGCGCTCGCTTGGTCCGTCACCACGACGCAGTTGTCCATCTGATCGGGGCCGATTTGATTGCGTCCTTTGGAATGGAAGTCGGAATCTGGCAGGGTTTTAAGTTGCTTGATGATCTGATCATAGAACTGGCCGATGGTGATAGGCGCGTCGGCGTTGCTCGCTGCGGCAGCGCTCGTGCGGATGTCGATCGCTTTTTCGGGGTGCTCGATGTCCAGGAAAGCATCAAGCTGTGCTGGGGTGAAGGGGGAGAGATGGTACTTCGTGCCGGCGTCCACACCACCAGGGAGAGGGCCAGGATACTTGGGAATGAAGTCGGGGCGGTCAAGAGATGGAGATCCGCCAATGGCATTGAGCACATTCGCCGCGAGGGTGAGGTGCAGCATTTCTTCGATGGCTACGGATTGGACGATTTCGACGATGTCTTTATTCTTCGAGGCGTCGAGCGAGTAAAGCGCGTAGAGGTAAAGCGGGAGCGTGGAGTGCTCGAGTTCGATGGCCTGCTGGAGGGCGACCTTGATGGCTTCCTTGCCGCCTTGGGCGAGCGCGCGGGAGAGCTGGCGTTTGAGATGGATCATAAAAGGAGTGGCTGTGTTGTGGTATGAGTTCGACAGGGGAGAAATCACTTCTTAGCAGGGACGGCGCTGAGGCGGCGCGCCATGGCGGATGCCTTGCCACCTTTGGGCGGGCCAGCGGGTGCTGCCGCAGCGGGCGCGCTGGCAGGTGCAGGTGCGGTCAAAGTGGGGGCTGGCTTGGTGCCTTCCAGCGGCGGGGGCGGCGGATTGGCGGTCGGATTAGGCCCCTTGAGCCATTTAAGTATGGCTTGGCGCTTGGCCCAGGAGAGATCGCGAGTGACGGGCATCGTATTGGGATTGGCGACATCCAGGCCAAAGGCGAGATGCAGCATGCCTGCCGGGTGGTGCTGCGATACCTGGGCGTAGTCTCCCAGATCCAAGAACCGGCGCATGACCGGGTAGAGATTGGCGTACTGCTGAAAGATCGGCTGAATGCTGCCCCACCAAGTAACCGGATTATCGGGGGTGAAATTGTCCCACACCAGCAGGCTGATGAAGTGCCACAGGCTGGCAGGCGCTTGAG
>CAINXC010000269.1 GCA_903854655.1 uncultured Verrucomicrobiota bacterium
GCCCATGTAGTCGGCCGTGGCACGGTCCATGCCGCGGTTGCTGGCGCTCACGCCGCGCCAGAAGTAGCCGCCGCCCACGACCAGGGCGATTTCAAGCCCGGTCTGGTGCGCCGCCTTCACCTGCGCCGCGATGTCCTCCACGATGGGGGGAGAAATGTTGTCCGTGCTGCCCGGTTCGCGCAGGGCTTCGCCGCTGAGCTTGAGCAATACCCGCCTGAATTTCCGCCGACTTGATGTTTCTGCCATGTAGTTGCTGGATTTGATCAATCAAACATCAGTCGCCGGGGCTTGGCAAAGACAAAACGGGATTTAGCGCGCGTGTTTGGCCACCGGATGGGACAGCGGCGCGGTCGTAGCAGAGTTTCCGTAGGACAACAGCCCCAGCATCTGTCAAACCGAAAGGGGAGCATTACACAACCGCGCCAACCGCGCGTTTATTTGGGGGCAGGCCACCCCCAATCACTGATCCTGATCGCGACCGCCCCCTCATCGGCCTTTAAACTCACATTTACTTGCTGGAGCACATGAATTGCACGTCATTTTTAGTGATTGGAGCCATTTCGTGACCCCACTGCCGTGGCCGACGAGGAGGAATCGAACACAGCAGGAATCTGCCATAATCTATAGCGATCAATGAAAAAACAGGGCGGCACATCATCAAAGATACGACTGGCAAGCCTGGCCATTTTAGGGCTTTTAGTCGCCCTGGCGGCGGCGGCTTACTTCAACGGGTCGAGGGTGAAGAGGGGAAGTGACATGATCGCGCAGGACGCGGTTCCCGGCACAATCAACGCGCATTACATGCGGATGGCCATGTCGCGCAGCATCGGCTGGGTGATGGTGGCAGCTTCCGCGCAGACGACGCAGTCCCGTGACGCGAGTCTCAAAATCGTGCATGATGCCGACGTGGCATTTGCCGATGCCCTCAAGCAATACGAGGGGACCATCAGGATCAATCCGAGGGAAGACCGGGCGCTGCTTCAGCAGGTGAAAAGCACCTTTGAGACATATCAAAAGCAGCGGATGGCCTATGAGGCCCTGATTTTGTCCGGAGACCGCAACGCAAGCGCCGCCTTCCTTGAGCGTGACCTGGTCCCGGCTTATCTTCCGGCGATAAAGTCCGCCGAGGAGTTGATCAACTACAATCACAGCAACAGCATAAACCTGGCGAATTCGATCCGCCACAGCGTCCATCGCCTGTATTGGGCGGTGGCAGTCGTGATGGTGCTGGCCCTCGCCTGCGCGGTGGTGCTGCTTGTCAATTTGTCCGTACGCAGCCGGGAGTTGGCGGAGTTGCAGGAGAATGGGGAGAAATTCTCGAAAGCCTTCCAGTCCAATCCCAGCGGCATGGCCATCACCGAAGTCGAGACGGGGCGCTACATCGAGGTGAACGAGAGCTTCTGCCGGATCATGGGCTATTCCCCACAGGAAGTGATCGGGCACACCTCCTTGGAACTGGGCATTTGGCAAAGCGCCAAAGAGCGCAGCAAAATATTCCGCCCGCTGTTCGCCGATGGATCGCTGCGTGGCGCGGAAATGCAGGCGCGCAACCGCGACGGCACGCAAAGGACCCTTTCAGTCAATGCCGAACTGATCGAACTGGGCGGCAAACGATGTGTGGTGTCGCTGATCGAAGACATCACCGAGCGCAGGCAGTTGGAGCGGAAGCAGGCGGACCTGGCGGCCATCGTCGAATCCTCCGAGGACGCGATCATCGGCAAAACGCTGGCGGGCATCATCACGAGCTGGAACCGGGGCGCTGAGAAAATCTTTGGCTACACGGCGGCGGAAGCCGTCGGCCAGCCGCTGCTGATCCTGATCCCGCCCGAGCGACAGCACGAAGAGGCGGAAATCCTGGCAGGAATTTCGCGTGGTGAGACAGTCGAGCATTTCGAGACAGTGCGCGTCCGCAAGAACGGGAGGGAGATTTTCATTTCCGCCACCATTTCCCCGCTCAAGGACGGCAACGGAAAAATTGTCGGTGCTTCCAAAATTGCGCGCGACATCACCGCGCAGAAACAAGCGGAGGAAACCTTGCGGGAAAAGCAGGCCCAGCTCGTTCTAGCGATGGACATTGCGAAGCTCGCCTACTGGGAGTTCGACGTCGCGAAGAATACCATCACCGGCGACGGGCATGTTTTCCAAATGCTCGGCACCACCCCGGAGCAAGAGGGGGGGCTTGCCATATCCCCGGAGGAATACATCCGGAGATTTGTGCATCCTGAGGACGCCGGTGTCGCCGCCAATGAAGTGGCCTTGGGGATTGCCGCGACAGATCCGAACTTCGCCCGTCAATTCGAGCATCGCGTCATCCACAAGGACGGCACAGAGCGCGTGATGATGGTGCGCTCCAGAATCATCATGGGCGCCTCGGGTCGCACGGGCAAAATACTCGGGACGAACCAGGACATCACAGCGCAAAAGCAGTCGGAGCTGCGCATCCGGCAGTTGAACCGCACCTATGCGGTGCTCAGCGCCATCAACAAGACCATCGTGCGCGAGAAGGACTCGCAGGCGATGCTGACGGAGGCCTGCCAGATCGCGGTCGAGAAGGGGGAATTCCAGATGGCGTGGGTCGGAATGTTCGACGCTGTGACGCAAACATTGCGGCCTGTGACTTCGTCCGGCATGACGAACGGATATCTGGATTTGCTGAACATTGACTTGAACGACGCAGTGCTGGGCAGCGGGCCAGCGGCGCGCGCCTTCCGGTCCGGAGAGCACGTCATCTGCAGCGACATCAAGCACGACCCTTCCATGCAACCATGGCGCGATGAGGCCTTGAAACGTGGATTTCGCTCATCCGCCTGTTTTCCGCTCAAGGTGGGAGGCAAGGTCACGGGCATTTTCAATCTCTACTCGGGTGAGACCGGATTCTTCGACGAAGAGGAATTGCTGCTGCTGGATGAACTCGCGATGGACATCGGCTTCGCCCTCGAAGTGAGCGAAAGCGAATCAAAGCGCCGGCAGGCGGAACAAGAGCTGCGCTGGCGCACCGCATTTTTTGAAGCGCAGGTGCATTCAGCGATTGATGGCATCCTCGTGGTGGACAGCGAGGGCAAGAAATTGCTCCAGAACCGCCGGGTAAATGAGCTTTGGAAAATCCCGCCGCCGATTGCCGATGACCCCGACGACTCCAAGCAGTTCGAGTTCGTCCTGGGCCGCGTCAGGGCCCCGGAGGCCTTCGCTGAAAAGACAGCCTATCTTAAAGCCCGCCCGGATGAGTCCAGCAGCGACGTTATTGAACTCGTGGACGGGACCCAATTGGAACGCTATTCCGCTCCCGTGCGCGGCAGTGATGGCAGATATTACGGGCGGGTGTGGACCTTCCACGACATCACCGAGCGCAGGAAGCTCGAACAGCAGTTTCTCCGCGCCCAGCGCATGGAGAGCATCGGCACGCTCGCCAGCGGTGTTGCGCATGACCTGAACAACATTCTCACTCCGATCATGATGTCAGTGGCCGTGCTGCGCATGGGGATGACAGATGAAAAGTTCGCGGGCCTTTTCGACAACATCGAGATGAGCGCAGTGCGCGGTGCGGAGATCGTCAAGCAGGTGCTCACCTTTGGGCGCGGCTTGGAAGGCGAAAAGCATCCGCTGCAGGTGGAGATGCTAATGAACGAAATGGAAAAGATGATCCGCAGTACCTTTCCCAAGGACATCACCGTCGAATGCCTGAAAGGACCACACTTGTGGCTGGTGCTTGGAGATGCGACGCAGCTTCACCAAGTGCTGCTCAACCTTTGCGTGAATGCGCGTGATGCCATGTCTACAGGCGGCACACTTTCTGTCACGGCGGCGAACGCGCAGGTGGATGAGGAGTTTGCCAGACAGCAGATCGGGGCGAAGGCCGGCCCGCACGTCGTAATCCGGGTGGCGGACACGGGGTCGGGCATCC
>CAINXC010000270.1 GCA_903854655.1 uncultured Verrucomicrobiota bacterium
CGCCGCCGGTGAGCCGGGCGATGGTGCCCAAGGGCAGGGTGCTGGTGCAGATCTGCGAGCAGGGCGTGCCGGCAGTGAATGCCTGGCCGCCGGAGACGCCCAAGGCGACGGAAACCTACCAGGAGGAGGCCTTTGGCTTCTTCGAGCTGCCGCAGAAGTACGTGGACACGGGGGTGCGTGGCGACCGCCCGAATCCTTCGCTGATGCGGGCGGCGGCGCTGGTGACCCTGCCCAAGGGCAAGCATCGCCTGCTGCTGCGCGGTCGCGGCGCGGCCCATCTGTACGTGGATGGCAAGACAGTTCTGAACAATGCCTTCCCCAAGGTGGACGGCAGCGGCCACGGGCTGGTCGCCAAGCAGGACACGTACCTCAATCTGGGCCCGGATTTTCGTTTCAAGCCCCCGGGCAATGATGAGACCTGGGGTGAGTATGTGAGCGACGGGCGCGAGCATCTGGTGGTGCTGGAGACCATGGTGGGCGGCCTCAGCGGCAAGGCCCGGCGCAGGCCGGAGCTGGGCGAAACCGTGGTCGCTTGGTCGCGTGAGGGCAGCCAGTCGTGGTTGCTGCTGTCGCCGGGACCGCGCGAGGTGGCATACACGGATGCCGGCTGGGCTGCCTATGAGGCGGAGCGTCGCCCCCATCTGGAAGAAATGAACAGGAAGGCCCGCTCGAACATGCGCGAGCAGAGCAGGCCCTACTGGGACAAGCGCCGCGAGGCGGCCAAGCAGTGGCTGGCAAAGGCCCCGCCCATTGACGCCCCGGCGGTGGGCACCATCGACTTCTTTGTCGAACAGAAGATCGCCGCCGTGGCTGAGCAGAACAAGGCGGGCAGCAAAGGCAGCGTGGATTTCTTCAGGGACGTGCAGCCCCTGCTGGAAGCCAAGTGCATCGAATGCCATCGGGGACCGAAGGCCAAGGGCGGCCTGCGGCTGGATTCTCTGGCGGACGCGCGCAAGGGCGGCAAGTCCGATGGCGCGGCGATCGCGCCCGGCAAGCCGGAGGACAGCGCGATGCTGACGCGGGTGGCCTCGAAGGCCAGCGACGAGGTCATGCCGCCGAAGGGCGAGCCCTTGTCCGCCAAGGACGTGGCGATGCTTAGCAACTGGGTTCGTGAAGGCGCGAGCTGGCCTGAATTCAAAGCGGACCACCTGACCCTGAATCCCCCTGCGGATGACCTTTCCTTCCTGCGGCGCGTGACGCTGGACACGGTGGGCGTGGTGCCTTCGCTGGAGGAGGTCGCCGCCTTCCAAAAGAACCCGGATCGTGCCGCCGTGATTGAGCGCCTCCTGAAGGATTCGCGCTGGGCAGACCACTGGATGGGCTACTGGCAGGATGTGCTGGCGGAGAACCCCAACATTCTGAACCCCACGCTCAACAACACCGGGCCGTTCCGCTGGTGGATCTATGAGTCGCTGCAGGACAACAAGCCGATGGATTTGTTCGTGACCGAACTGGTGCGCATGAAGGGCAGCGAGCGCTTCGGCGGGCCTGCGGGCTTCGCTGTCGCCTCGCAGAACGACGTGCCGATGGCGGCCAAGGGCACCATCGTCAGCACCGCCTTCCTGGGCGTGGAAATGAAGTGCTCGCGCTGCCACGATTCGCCCACCGGCAAGTCCCTCCAGGAGGACCTGTTCAGCCTCGCGGCGATGCTTGGCACCAAGGAGATCGAGGTGCCCAAGACCAGCAGCGTGCCGATGGACAAGCTGCACGAGGGCGGTCGCAAACCGATGATCCAGGTGACTCTGCAGCCCGGCACCAAGGTGCAGCCCAAGTGGCCCTTCAGCGAGTTCTGCGACGCGGGCACGGCGAGCCTGGCGCAGGACCCGAATGATCCGCGCGACCGGCTGGCGGCGCTGATCACCGCACCGCAGAACGAACGCTTCGCCCAGGTGGTCGCCAACCGCGTCTGGGCGCGCTTCATGGGGCGCGGCATTGTCGAGCCCATTGCAGACTGGGAAAAGGGCAGGCCGACCCATCCTGAGCTGCTGCGCTGGCTCGGCCGCGAACTGGTGAGCGGAGGCTACGACGTAAAGCACCTGGCCCGCCTCATTCTCAACTCCAAGGCCTACCAGCGCGCCACCGACCAGGCCTTGAAGGAAACCAGCCCCCTGTACACCTCGCCCGCACCCCGTCGCCTGGAGGCCGAGCAGATTGTGGATTCGCTGTTCTTCGCGACCGGCAAGCCCTTCAAAACCGAGGAGGTGAGCCTCGACATCGACGGCCAGCGCGATCTCAACAACTCGCTGACTTTGGGACAGCCGCGCCGCAGTTGGATGCTGACCTCCACCTCCAACGAGCGCGACCGCCCCAGCCTGGCCCTGCCGCGCATCCAGGCGGTGGCCGATGTGCTGGGCGCTTTTGGCTGGCGGGGTTCACGCCAGGACCCGCTGACCACCCGCGACCAGGCGCCGAACGTGCTGCAGCCCGCCATCCTGTCGAACGGCACGGTCGGCATCTGGCTCACCCGGCTGAGCGATGACCACGGCGTGACTTCGCTGGCCCTGCAGGACCAGCCCCTGGACAAGCTCATTGACGCCCTGTTCCTGAAGCTGCTCACCCGCCTGCCCACCGCCGAGGAGAAGGCCCTGTACACGACGCATCTGGCGGAAGGCTATGAGTCGCGCCGTGTCTCAGCCCCGCCGCCCATTGCCAGCAGCGGCGAGCGCAAGCCGGAGAAGTACGTCTCCTGGAGCAACCACCTGGATGGCGAGGCCACCATCGTCCGCCAGGCCCAGGAGACCGCCGCCCGTCGCGGCGACCCGCCCACCGGCCGCCTGAGCGCGGGCTGGCGCCAGCGCATGGAGGACGTGCTGTGGGCCATGCTCAACGCGCCCGAGTGGGAGTTCAGTCCTTGAGGCAGGGGAAATTGTCCGGTACAATCATTCGAACACATCCGATCCCATGCCTGCGACAGTCGAATCCGTTTTGAGTCTGGCCATGACGCTTTCCGAGCAAGATCGCGTCGTTGTCGCTGAACAACTCATCGAAAGCGTGCCCCATTCTGATCACGATTTGTCCGATGAAATGAAATCCACTCTGGACCGCCGGTGGGAGGAGATTGTGTCGGGCAAGGTGAAATGTAGAGATGCTTTCGAGGTGTTGGCGGAACTGCGAGCGAAATACAATGTATGACCTCCGCACCCATGCCGAAGCGGACATCGAGCTTGATGAAGCCCTTCGCTACCTCTCCGAACGCACGCTTTGGCAGGCGACGCGCTTTGCAGATGCGCTCCATACAGCACTCAAGCAAATTCGGACGCGCCCCGAGGGGAGCCATTTTGTTTGGCGTGAATTTCGCCGCTACAACATTAATGGCTTCTCATATGCCCTCATTTATCGCCAGCAAGGCCGCGAGGTTTTTGTGATCGCCGTGATGCACCAGAAGCGCCACCCCGATTACTGGAAGCATCGAATCGAAGACGACAGCAATAGTTAGTCATTTCAACACACCATGAAACGCCGCCAGTTCCTCACGCACGCTGCCGCCTATGGCGCGGCACCCCTGATTGCCAATGCCACGCCGGTGGTGATGCCGAAGGGCAAGGCCGAGCACTGCATCTTCCTCTGGCTGGGCGGGGGCATGGCGCAGATCGACACCTTTGACCCCAAGGACCTGGGGGACAACACCGGCAAGCCGAGCAAGCCCGGCTCCCTCTACAAGTCCATCGACACCGCCGTGAAGGGCGTGCGCGTGACCGAGCACCTGGGCAAGACCGCGCGGATGCTGGATCGCATGACCATTCTGCGCACGGTGAACCACCACGTCATTGATGAGCACGCGTTCGCGACCAACATCGTGCACACGGGGCGTATGATCTCCGGCAACGTGGTGTACCCCTCGTTGGGCTCGATCATCGCCAACCAGCGCGGGGCGGCCTCGGCGGACGTGCCCGCCTACATCCTGATCGGCTACCCGAACGTGAGCCGCGGCCCAGGCTTCCTGGGTTCCAAGAACGGCTACGTGTACCTCACCGACACGAACACCGGGCCTGCGGGGTTCACCCGGCCCGAGTTCGTGGACGAGCAGCGCTCGGAGGCGCGGCAGGCCCTCTTGAAGCCGCTGATGGATCGTGCGCCGAAGGATTCGGTGGAGGCCGATTACAAGGTGGCGCAGCAGCAGGCCCTGCGGCTGGCCGGGCCGAAGTTCATGCGGCACTTCAACCTCAAGGAGGAGCCGGATGCGCTGCGCAACGAGTACGGCGGCGAGTTCGGCCAGCGCTGCCTGCTGGCGCGCAGGCTGGTGCAGGCGGGGGTGCGCTTTATTGAAGTGTCCCACAACCTGAACTTCATGAACGGCACCGGCTGGGACATTCACAACGAAGGCTACAAGAACCAGCACCTGCTGATCCAGGAGCTCGACACCGCCCTGGCCGCGCTCACCCGCGACCTGGAATCGAAGGGCATGCTCGACAAGACGCTCATCGTCGTGGGCACCGAGTTTGGCCGCCCGCCGGAGTTCGACGGTCGCGGCGGTCGCGGCCACCAGGGCACGGCGTTTTCGATGGTGCTGGCCGGCGGCGGCCTGAAGCACGGCGGCACCTATGGCGTGACGGATGACCTGGCGAAGAAGGTCGTGGAGAACCCCGTCTCAGTCCCTGATTTCCACGCGACCATCCACGCCGCGATGGGCATTGATCCCGCCAAGGAATTGATGGACGGCTCCCGCCCCGTGCCGATCACGGACGGCGGCAAGCCGGTGGCTGCGTTGTTTGGGTGATTCTATTGCGCCCCGACCGGCAGCGCCGCATCCGCTCCCACTTTGTGTGAGGAGCGGCCGGCGACCTTGAGGACGCCCGCGTACAGCAGGAACAGCCCTTGCAGGCCCCAGTACACGGCGAGCCAGAACCACACGCCCGCCGTCTCGCCATAGGCGTGCAGGCCCACGCCGAGCTGGTTTACGCCGAACCAGGAGAACACCACGATCATGCCCAGCACGACACAGGCGGCGTGCAGGCCGATTTCCTTGATGTAGCCGCCCAGCCGCGCATGGAGAATGATCAGGCACATAAGCACGATCATCAGCGCGCCGTTTTCCTTCGGGTCCCAGCCCCAGAAGCGGCCCCAGCTATAGTTCGCCCAGATGCCGCCCAGGATGGTGCCCACCAGCGACAGGAACACGCCGGCGGCGACAAAGCCATAGGCCATGCGGGTGAGGCCGCGCGCGTTCTCGTCGCCGCCCTTGATGAAGCCGAACAGGCGGCGCACAAAGTAGGTCTGCGACAGCAGCGCCGCCACCATGGAGGCGGAGTAGCCCAGGTTCACCATCGGCACATGGGTGGCCAGCCAGAAGTTGGTGATCAGCACCGCCTCAAGCTGCCGCATCGTGTCCATGCCTTCCATGGTCTCGAAGCGGATGGAAAGGAACATGCCCACGGTCCCGGCCAGGGCGGCGATCAACAGGCCGAGCTGGTTCTTGGTGAGCCACTCGGCGATCAGGCCGAACAGCGCGGCGGTGGTGGTGATGAACAGGATGGTCTCGTACAGGGTCGTGATGGGCGGGCGCTGCATGATCACGCAGCGGATGACGATGCCGGTGACGCTGAGGATGGTGGCGGCGGAAAGCATCATCCAGGAGCCGAAACGCAGCTTGCCCGCCCAGCCGGAATCGGGCGAGGACCAGGTGATCGCGAGCAGGATGAAGCCGAGGAAGAAGCAGATGAGGGCATAGTAGAAGTACTCGGCCTGCAAGTAGTGCTCCTCCAGGTTGATGAACTGCCCTTCGCCACGGGCCGACGCCGCTGTCTTGATGTTGTCGGCCAGCGTCTTCAGGCTGGTCTTGAACTTGGCCGGGTCGCCCGCATTCAGGTAAAGGTCTTCATAACTGGCCAGCCAGGCGAGATCGGCAGCCGTGGGCGCCTTGCCCTGGATGGCGCCCATGATGATCCAGCCGGGGCCGTGCCAGGCTTCGGAGGCACCGGGCGGCGGCGGGAACAGGCGCAGGCTCAGCTCCTGGCTGCCGCTCATCATGCCGCCCAGGGCGCCACGGATCACTTCCATGAGCCAGGGGTTCTGCATGGGCGCGGCCGATTCGGGGTGCTGCGCGAGGTAGTCCACCAGCGCGGGCAGTGTCTTCGACAGGCGCACCGGCGGCCCCTCGTTGCCCTTCAGGATTTCCGCAGGCACCGCCTTCAGGTCCGCGCCAAAGGGCTTCGCCACGAAATCGAAGTGGGTCGCCAGCATCTCGTAATCGAGGAAATTGACACCCAGATTCGCGATCATGTTCTGCACGGCGCTGGTTTTTTTGGGGTCGGTGCGCTGAATCTCCTGAATCTCCTTCATCTTGTCCATCAGCGCCTGGCGGCCGGGCAGGAGCTCGTTGTAGGAGTAGCGGTCGCGCTTGCCCTTGTTCTCAGTGGGAAGGCCGATTTGGGTGATCGCCTCGGAGTTGTCCACCACGAACACCGGCATGTCCTTCGACAGCTCGGGGCGCAGCCAGGTGACTGCCATCCATTCCAGCGCGGAGAGCGTTTCCTTCTGCTTGGTGTCCGGGTTCAGGAAGGAAATCGTGCGTTTGCCGGAGAAGCGCAGCAGGCGGTAGCGCGCCAGCGTGTCCAGCGGCTTGAGGCGGCCGGCCTCCTGCACGGGAATCGAGGCGAGGGTGGCGATCACCTCCTTGTCGCGCAGCGTGGACAGGGCGGCGGGGGAGGGGGCGTCTGCGGCGCGCAGCGTCGAGGCGAGGAGCAGGGCGAAGGCAAAGAGCTTTTTCATGGCGGTGAGGGGACGTGAGAGTTACGCGGCTGCATGCTTGGCCGCGCGTTGCATGAACTTCCGCAGCATGCTGATGAAGTGGATGAGCAGGCCGATGGCGACGGCGATGCAGGCGTAGAGCGGCCACTGGTCCGAGGGGTTTTGCACCACGGCGAAAACGGACTGCTTCACGGGGTTGGTGCCGCTTTGATCCATGCTGAAGCTGGCCTGGAAGAGCACGTAGCCGCTGTCGCGCAGGGGCTCGTTCATCTTGATCACCTTCTTCTCCTCGTGCCCGCCGGAAATCTTGGTCACCTGGCTGCTGAACTTGCGCGCCCGCTCCGTGCCGGGGTGCACTTCGCGCTCGAACTTGTCGAGCTTCACGGCGAAGGGCAGGTGCCAGCGCTCGCGGGTCAGGTCGATGAGGAAGGTCTTGCCGTCCACCTTCACCGTCCAGGGGGCGCCCTCGGCACCCCAGAGAAGGCCCTTTTGCACCGTGCCCGCCTTGTCCTTCACCGAGGCGTAGATGCCGTCGATGTTCTGCTCGGCGGTGGTGTTGTAGGGCTTCGGTTGCAGGAAGTAGCCGTCCACTGCTTCGCGGCTTTCGGTGCCGTCCGCACGCTGCGGCTCGCAGTTGTCGGCGTAGTTCATCACCGTCAGTTCAAAAGGCAGGCCGGCGTTGGTGAAGGTGCGGGCTTTGCCGGTGGTCTTCTCCGGCGTCAGGTCGCGGAACAGATCGTCGTGAATCACCAGCACCGAGCGTTTGCCGTCCTTCGCCGGCGGATCGATCTGCTCGATCTCGATCACGCGGTGGTGGTAGCTCTGGAACTCATCGGAAGTCTGGCCTTCGAGCAGCGCCAGGTTGCCCTCCTTTTTGAAGCCGAACTCCACCGCGCCGGCGATCAGCATGAAGACGATGGAAAAGTGCGCGATGATCACGCCCACCGTGCGCGGGCTCTTGCGGATGCGCACCAGGCCGCCGCAGATCATGGTGATGGTCAGCAGCGTCATCGACAGCAGGCCGCCGGGGAAGAGCACCGGCAGGCTCATGTCCTTGGCCTGCACGCTCATCGCCCGCAGGCAGCCGCCCAGGTCGATGCTGGTGATGTACCAGGACTCAAAGTACTTCTTCTGCGATTCCAGCAGCCCGTGCTCCACCTGCTCGAGCGTGCCGAGGAAGGTGATCAGGAGCAGGCAGATCAGCAGCGTCGTCGCCAGCCCAAAGGAGCAGAAGAAGGCGAACACACGGGCGGGAAATGAGGTGGGTTTGGGCACGGCGGTGAGGGAAAGGGTGAAAGAGAAAAATTAGAAACGGGAAACGATCTTCAATGCGAGGGCACTTTCTCCGTCTTGCCACGGAACTGCACGGAGGCGCAGAAGGCGTCGAAGGCGGCGGTGTTCTGGTCCACCAGTTCCTTGGGGCCGGTCATTTTCACGAAAATCGTCAGCTCCGGCGCCTGCTGGATCAGGCCCAGCAGACGGTAGCCGGTCTTGGCGGATTCCGCGCCCATGCCCTTGAAGGCGCCATCGACGACCACGAAGTGGGATTCGCCGCCCATCAGCGGCTTGCGCGGCAGCTTGTCGATCTCCGCATCGGTGAGCGGCGGCTGGCCCATCTGCGTCCGCCAGCGGTTGATGTTGGCCACCAGGCCGCCTGCGGGCCCTGGCATGGCGGAGAGGTAGCACTCGCCCTCGTCAGCCGGGCCGAATTTGAAGTCGATGAGCCGCATCTGGCTGGCCCTGCCCTCCTTCCACCCCTCCGGCGATTTCCACACCAGCGGGTTCTCCTTCGGCTCGTTCTTGTCCTCGTCGAAGAAGCGGGCGGAACTGGGCACGTCAGGAGAGGGTTTGCGGGCGTAGGTGGAGACTTCGCGCGTTTCCGTGATCTCCATGCGCTCCTCCACCCGCTTGCAGGCAGGCAGGGTGGCAAGGACGAGGCACAGGGCCGCGTGGCGGGGAATGAACTTCATGTGTGGTAAGGGAACGTAATGAACAGGCGATTCTTTGGCCGATGACCCGACACACCAGGCAAGGCCGAAAAAAGGGGCCGGACCGTAGCAGGCGTTTGCCGGAAGCAAAGCGCCGTTGTGGCGGATTGAACGGTGGCTCCCGGGGGGTACGTGCCGGGAAACAACCCTGTCGCAATAGGGTTCGATCTTTTCGGATCGACAAATTTCCAGAAAAGGTGTAACAGTTAAGGCGATACCGGGTTTATACCCATGAAACCACTCTCCATCATGAAGAAGACCATCCTTGCTGCCGCCCTCGCCCTCGTCGGCTCGCTGTCTTGTCAAGCTCAGGTCACCACCGACCCGGTGGGGTTCGTCAGCATCACTGTTCTGGCGAAGTCTGACGCTTCGTTGGGGGTGCCTCTGGCACGCCCGAACGAGTTCCAGGGGGTCGTCCAGTCCATTTCCGGGAACGTCATCACCTTGGCGGGAACACCAGGATGGACTGCCAGCCAGTTCGTTTATGTGGCTGGTACTCAGCCCAAGACCTATTTCGCCCGCATTGACAGTGGTGCGAACGAAGGGTTGATCGCGACCATCACCGCCAATGACACTTCAAGTGTGACGGTTACGGTCCCCACCGGGGACAGCCTGAGTGGTATCCTCACCAATGCGGCCAACGGCACGGGCGATACCATCAGCATCGCTCCATACTGGACCCTGGGGACTCTGATCCCTGGCGCTGCGGCCGGCACACAGGTGCTGCTCTACTCGACGACTCAGGCGGGAATTAACTTGTCGGCCTCTGCCATTTACTTCTCCAATGGCACCGATTGGTATCAGAATGCGACTTTGTCGGATGATGTTATTCTTGTGGCCTCCCAGGGGTTCACCCTCCGCAACAACACAGTCAACCCAATTACATTTTCGATCACCGGCTCCGTTCCCATGGCCACCAATCGCCTGGTCGTCGGAACTCTGGCTGCGTCAAAGCAGCAGGATCAGCGGATTTTCTTCAACAGTCCGGTGCCTGAATACGTCGGCAATACCGGTTTGGGCACCTCACCCGGTGATCAACTGCTGATTTTCAATAACTCGCTCTCCGGCGAGAACCAGTCTGCCAATGTTATTTTGGTTTGGACCGGCAGCAAATGGAACAACGGTGGTACAGATGTGACCAACACCTATCAATTGCAGCCCGGCTCGTCCTACGTGCTGCGGAAGGCGCCGTCAGCTTCACCATCAACTGTGGTTACATCGCACCTGCAAAGCTACTTGCAGTGAGGTTGAAGATGGGTTGCGGGGTTTCAAGTCTGCTGCATCCGTTAGAAAAAGCTCTCCATCCTTTTGTGAGGGATGGATGCAAGGGGCAACGGCATCTCACTGCTTAAAATTTCCGCATGAAAATCCTTACCGGTGTTTTGTTCCTCACTCTATTGGTGACCTCAAGTTCGATGGGGTACGAGACGATCGGGTTCTCCCAACCTTTCATTGGTGGCATTGCTTTCAATCTGGCCAACGCCTCTGCGGCGGTGACTCCTGCTAACGGAGCGGGTCCATCGGCTTCCGGTATGCAGTGGGGTATCATTGTTGATACTGCCGGCAACGGGTTTGCCAATAGCTCGGTGAACTATGATGCCTATGCTCCGGGTGTGGCCACGGCTGGATTTCTTAGTGCGGGCGGCTCGGTCACCGATGATTATTATATTCCCGGCACGACGACTGTTGATGGGGCTTCCAGTGGCGATTTCGATGTTAATGCCGTAGCCGCTGGCGGAGGATGCATCCTTGATGCAATGCAATTTAGCTTGAGCAATGGAGCAGCTCCTGGTCAGAAGTTTGCTCTGGTTTGGTTTAGTAACAACACTAGCTCCAGTGGCAGCAAATATGGTTTCCTGACGGATTCTTCGTTTGTTCTGCCTCCGGACGGGCAGCCCGCCGTTTACTTCGATTCAATTTTTATCAATAATGACCCCATCCGCCCTGCATCAAAGACAATGGGTGTGGTTGCCACGCCCGCGCAGATCAGCGTTTACAATGGCAACGGCACAGGAGGTGCCATCCGGACGGACAATACGGGGGTTTTCACCTTTCCTGCGGCTGCGGTGGGCGTTCCTGGCAGCCCGCAGACCTTCACCATCGAAAACACGGGCGGCTCTACATTGACGATTCAGAGCATCACGAATGCCGCCAGTGGCAATCCTGGTGATTTTGTGGTGAGCACGACGGGGATGGCCACCTCTCTGGCGGCCAATGCCACGACCACGTTCACCGTGACGTTTTCCCCCAGCGCGACAGGTTCGCGCTCGGCGGTGGTGCAGATTGCCAGCAGCGACACAACCACCAGTCTTTTCAGGATCAACGTTGCAGGCCCCGGTGCTGCCACCTCGGGACCACAGATCAGCGTTTTTGATGGCAGCGGCATTGGCGGCAAACAGGAAGCGAGCAATACCGGCACCTTTGGTTTTTCTCCCATTCTGACCAGTGGCAGCAGCAGTCCCCAGACGTTCATCATTGAAAACACCGGCACCACGAACCTGGCTTTTTCGTCGCCATCGGTGACGGTCGCGGGCAGCAATCCTGGCGATTTCATTGTGTCCACGGCTGGCATGGCCACGAGCCTGGCTCCCAACGCCACGACGAGTTTCACGGTGACGTTTGAGCCCACCGCTGTCGGAACGCGCACGGCGCAGGTGCAGATTGCCAGCAATGACCCGAACACCAATCCCTTCAGCATCAACGTCAGCGGCACCGCTGTTGCAGCCTTGGGACCCCAGTTGTCGGTGTTCGCAGGCAACAGCACCAGCGGCAGCGCGCTGGTGGACGGAAATTCCTTCGCGCTTCCAACCACGCTGTCCGGGTCTTCCAGCAGCGTGCAGACTTTCACCATTGAAAACACGGGCACGACACAGTTGACCAACCTGCAGGTGGCGAAGTCTGTGCCAGGCGATGCCACCTTCGTGGTGGACACCAGCACGCTGGCCACCACGCTGGACGTGGACACAACGACCTCTTTTACCGTGACCTTCAAGCCCACGAGCGAAGGGCTGAAAACCAACACGCTGGTCATCTCTTCGGACAATGCCGTCAACAGTCCTTTCCATATCAACGTCTCCGGACAGACCCACACGGTGGGCTTTGCCACCGCATCCCAGACTCAGATCGAGCACGCCACGACGGTTACCGTGCCCGTCAGCCTCTCCTCTGTGCAGGGCTTCGGCACGGCCTTCACCGTCCCTGTAACCTATGGCGGCACCGCGCTCAAAACCACCAACTACAACCGCGTCCCCGCCACTGTGGGAACCTCTTCCACGGCCAGCCTGAGCTTCTCCGCAACCCAGACGGTTGCCAACATCACCTTGACGCTTGTCGATGACAAGGTGGTCACCACGCCAAACCGCACGGTGATTGTGACTCTTGGCACCCCTTCAAATGCTGGTGTGGGGTTGGGGGCCATTTCGGTCTTCACCCTTACCATCCAGGATGCCGACACTTCGCCGGTGATCAGTTCGGTGCCGGCGAACCAGATCGTGAAGGTGGGCGATTCGGTGACCTTCACATCAGGCGTGTCGGCAGGCAGCGCGCCGTTGACCTACCTGTGGAAGAAAAACAATGTGGCGATAGCCGGGGCCGCTAATACCTACTATCAGCTTCCCCATGCCGCTGCGCTGGCGGATGGTGGCTATTATTCCTTCACCGCCACCAATTATCACGCCTCCGTGACCAGCACTCCCGTGACCCAGCTTGCGGTGGTGGACACGTCTTCGAGCACCTTGCGTTTCAATCTCCTCACCACGGCAACCATGACGGTGAATGCTGCCGGCAATGGATTGACCTACAAGTGGCAGATGGGCGGCACGGACCTCCCCACCACGGGCACCAAGTATGCGGGTGTGACCACCAAAACACTGTCGGTAAAGACTCTTGCGGGCACTGATGCAGGGGCCTACACCTGCGTCGTCACCCTGCCCGGTACGTCTCCCCTGACCCAGACCAGCGGCACCTTCACTCTGCAGGTTCCCACCGTGAAACCCACCGCAGAGGCACCCGCGTTCCCGAACTGCGTGGTCAACAACACCTATCCCAGCTACCAGCTTCCGTATGACAGCACGACGGAAGACCAGGTGCCCACGACGTTCACCGTCAGCAACCTGCCGCCTGGGCTTGTCTGCAATGCCACCACCGGCCTCATCACCGGGAAGCCGACCACGGTCGGCACCTACAGCAACATTCAGGTGAAGCTTTCCAATGGAGTGGGACCGGCCACCATCTCACAGGGGGCGATTACGATCTACCCCTTCCCGACCACTTGCACAGGCGCCTATGTGGGCCTGATGGACCGCGACGCGACTCTGAATACGAGCCTTGGCGGGCGTGTTGATTTGACCGTGGCAGCGGCGGGCTCTTTCACCGGCTCCCTGAAGCTTGGTGCCTCCTCCTATGCCCTTGCCGGAACGATGGTGACGGCGGCTCCGACCATGGGCACCCCGAATCCACATCCAGGCATCACGCTGACTGTCCCACGTACCGGCCTGACCTCGGTGGTGCTGACCCTCGATCTTGATCCAACCTCCAACACGTTAGGCGGCGACATCGGCGTGTTGGGCGGCAACACTACTTTTGCCATCAGTGGCTGGCGGAACATCTGGCACACCACCGCTCCTGCCAATCCGGCGGTCCAGGCGGGTTCGCATGCCTTCGAGCTTGGTCCCGATGTTAACAGCCAGGGCTTGGTGGGCGTGCCGCAGGGCTACGGCTACGGCACGATCACGGTGACAACGGCTGGCGCAACGACGGTCGCGGGTCATATGGCGGACGGTAGCGTCATCACCGCCAACACCGGGTCTTTGGGCCCCAATGGCGAAGTCGTGGTGTATCAGATGCTCTATTCCAACAAGGGATCGGTTTTGGGCCATGTCAGCATCGGCACCGACAGCCATCATCTTATCACCGGCTCGCTTGACTGGTACAAGAGTGCCGTCGTCGTGGCGCGCGACTATGGCTCTTTCGGTCCTATGACGCTTGAGGCGACCGGCGGTCTCTACGTTACGAGCGCCCCTGTGATTGGTTTGGCGACCACCCTCACCGGGGTGAACAACGCCCAGTTGGTGTTTGCCCAAGGTGGACTTCCAGGAGACAGCGCCACCAATCCGAACGTCCAGCTCCGCATCAGCAGCACCAATGTCGCCACCTTCCCGGCCATCGGCCTGAGCAATCCCGGCAAAATCACGGCGCTGACACTGACCACAAGCACCACAGGAGGCACCTTCAGCGGCAAATTCACCCTCACGGACGGGGCGCTGAGCCGAATCGTAAGCTTCCAGGGCCAGCTCGATTCCAGCCAGGGCAAGGGCTTTGGCTACTTCCTGCTGCCCCAGCTTGCGAATCCTCCCACGACCACGGCCACCACCTCTCCCATTCTCTCCGGGTCGGTGGAATTGCTGCCTTGGCCGTAGCGAAGGGCGCTGTCACCTGGAGTGACCCGTTTTCGTGAAGGATGCGACTGGCCTTGAAAACAGGCCCCGCGCCCATTTAGGGTTTGCTTTTCATTCCCCGGCGTCTCATTTTCGATACTTCACCTTCCCACATGAAAACAGCCATCAGCGTTCTTTCCCTCGTGCTTGGGTGCGCGATCTCTGCGAGCGCTTCCGTGACTCTCGAATTTTCGCAAGCCTATACCGGGGGGATAGCATCGAATTTTTCGAGCGCTACCACCGGTGGCACGGGGACCAACGGCATGCAGTGGGGTATTGTGGTCGAAACGGCAGTGGGAGGCAGCTTTGCCAACAATGGCACCAACTACAACGCCTATGCTGCGGGGGTGAACACCGCCGGGTACTTGAGTGCGAATGGTGTGACCACCAACGACTACTACATTCCGGAGGGGACGACTTACGACTCCAGCTCTGTGTTGCAGGGTGATTTTGCAACCCCCGGAGGGCCCGGCACCATTGGCTATACAGCTCCCATTAATTTAACCACTGATATTGGGGGAGGCATAGCTGCTGGTGGGGATAAATTTGCCTTGATCTGGTTCAGCACGAGTTCCAGCGCGGCCGGAGCCAACTATGGATTCTTGACCAACCCCTCTTTCACGATTCCGAACTCAGATGGGACGTACCCCGAGGATAGTACTTTCACTGGCGCCCAGCCCGTTGAAAATGCTTCAAATACCTTCTCCGCCGCCATTTCCGGCTCCCCCGAACCCTCCCGCCTGCTTCTCCTTGGTGTCGGTGGTCTGGCCGGGATGATGGTGCGTCGTCGCCGGGCGCAGGCCTGATCGTCTTTGGCGGCGGGTGCTTGAGCGGGGGAACGGAATGGATTCTTGTCTCTACCTGTGCGGGCCCACGGCCTCCGGAAAGTCTGCCGCTGCGGTGGAGCTTGCCTCCCGTATCGGTGGGGAGATCGTCAATGCCGACGCCTTCCAGCTCTATCGTGGGCTGGATGTGTGCGCGGCCAAGCCATCGAATGAGGAGCGGGTGGCGGTGCCTCACCATCTCCTGGACGTGCTTGATCCATCGGAATCCTGTGACGCGCAGCGCTTCCGGGAAATGGCGCTGCCAGTGATACAATCCATTGGTGAAAGAGGCCGCTGGCCGCTGGTGGTGGGGGGCAGCGGGTTGTACATGAAGGCGCTCACGCACGGGCTGGCTTCGCTGCCGAAAGGCGATGAGGAGTTGCGCAGCCGGCTGGCCCTGATGTCGCCCGAGGAACGGGTCGCGGAGCTCCTGAAGCTCGATCCGGCGGCGGAGGCCAACGTGCCGCTGAAGAACGATCGCTATGTGTCGCGTGCGCTGGAAATCTGCCTGCTCACGGGCAGGCCGCAGTCTGAGCTGCGCCAGGAGTGGCTGCGCAACGCGCCGCAGTTCATGGGCGTGGCGATCGCCCGTGAGCGTGATGACTTGTACCAACGGATCAATCGCCGGGTGGAGCAGATGGTCGGCCAGGGGCTGGTGACCGAGATCGCCGGGCTGGGCGATTTGTCGCCGACGGCGGCCAAAGCCATCGGGGTGCGGGAGATTCGCAGCCACTTGCGCGGCGAGTGTTCGCTGGCCGAGGCGGCGGCGGCGATTCAGCAGGCCAGCCGCCGTTACGCGAAGCGCCAGATGACGTGGATTAAGCGCGAGGGCGGGTTCCAAACGATTTGCCTGCCACCTGAATCAACAGCAAGTTTTGCCGCCGACAGAATCCTTGAGCTTTTCCCATGCCTCCGCCATCCACCGCCGTCCGTCCCGTCTTCGTAAACCTGGGTCCCCGCAGTTACACGGTGCAGGTGGGCCGGGGCCTGCTGGAGGGCATGGGCGCCGAGGTGGGCAAGAAGCTGCGCGGCACCAAGGTGGCCGTGGTGACGGATTCAACGGTGGGCCCCTTGTATGCCGAGACCGTGCTCAAGAGCCTGCACGCGGCGGGCAAGGAGCCGGTGCTGATCACGGTCCCTGCAGGAGAGGCTTCGAAGTCTTTCGCGAGCGTGGAAACGGTCTGCGATGAGATGGCGCGCGCCGGCCTGGACCGGAAGAGCTTTGTGGTGGCGCTGGGCGGCGGGGTGATCGGCGATCTGGCCGGCTTCGCGGCCTCGGTCTATCAGCGCGGCATCCCCTACGTGCAGGTGCCCACGACCGTTCTGGCCCAGGTGGACAGCTCCGTGGGCGGCAAGACGGGCATCAACCTCACCGACGCGAAGAACATGGTGGGCGCCTTCCACCAGCCCGCGCATGTGGTTGCGGATGTGGACACGCTGGATTCCCTGCCGAAACGGGAATGGAACGAAGGATTCGCGGAAATCATCAAGCACGCGGCGATCAAGGACGTGTCGATGTTCACCGCCATCGAGGCGGTGGCCCAGGGCAAGGGGGATCTGGTGGCGCTGATCCGGCGCAACGTGTCGATCAAGGCGAGCGTGGTGGAGGCCGATGAATTCGAAGTCACCGGCACACGGGCGATCCTGAACTTCGGGCACACGATCGGCCATGCGGTTGAAGCGGCGGCGGGCTACGGTGTGTTGCTGCATGGCGAGGCCATCTCGATCGGGCTCAACGCCGCCGCGTGGCTGTCATCGAAGATTTCGGACTTCACCTCGCCGGAGCTGGAGCGCATTCGCGCCGCGCTGACGTCGTTCGATCTGCCGCTGAAACTGCCTGCGGGCATGACGGACGAGGATCTGCTGCGGCGCGCGCGGATGGACAAGAAGTACGACCAGGGGAAGGTGCGATTCGTGTTGCTGAAGCACCTGGGCGAAGCCTACGTGAGCTCCGATGTGATGGAAGGCCATCTCATCCAGGCCCTTGACGAACTGCGTAAATGACCCGCACCGAAGCCTACCTCGTCCTGAATCTGCTGCCGAAGATCGGCCCCGTGCGGGTGCGGCGGCTGCTGGAGGTGTTTGGCAGCCCGGAGCGCATCCTGGCGGCGAAGGCCCATGAGATCCTGCGCATTGAAGGCTTCGGGCGCGAACTGGCGGAAACCATCAGTGGCTGGGAGGCGTCCATTGATCTGTCCAGGGAGCTGCGCCGCATCGGGGAAATGGAGCTGACCATCCTCACCCAGGAGGATGCTCTGTATCCCCCTTTGCTGCGGGAGATTCACTCGCCGCCGCTGGTGTTGTATGTGTGGGGTGAGCTGATTGAAAAGGACCGCAATGCGATTGGGGTGGTGGGCTCGCGCCAGGCCAGCCTGTACGGGCTGGATGCGGCCAAGAAGATGAGTTTTCAGATGGGCTATGCGGGTTTCACCGTGGTGAGCGGTCTGGCGCGGGGGATTGACACTGCCGCGCACGAGGGGGCGCTGGCTTCCAAGGGGCGCACCATTGCGGTCATCGGAGCGGGCATGGGCCAGCTCTATCCGCCCGAGAACATGGGGCTGGCCGAGCGCATCGCCAAGCAGGGCGCAGTGATCACGGAGTTCCCTGTTGATTATCCGCCGGACCGGCAGTCTTTCCCGCTGCGCAACCGCATCGTCGCGGGCTGGTGCTCCGGGCTGCTGGTGGTGGAGGCGCCGGTGCGCAGCGGCTCTTTGATCACGGCCAACCAGGCGACGGAAATGGGCCGCGCCGTGTATGCCGTGCCCGGGAACATCGACCGCCCCACTTCGGCAGGCTGCAACAAGCTGATTCAGCAGGGGGCGAAGCTGGTGATGGATGGCGGTGACATCCTGGACGATCTGATGGTGCTTTTCCCCACCGTCCCGCGCGCTCCCAAGCTGGAGGCACCGACATTGCCATCCAATCTCTCAGCGGATGAGGAGGCGGTGTTTGCCGCCCTCGGCACGGAGCAGTCGCACATCGACCAGATCACCGCCCGCTGCGGCCTTTCCAGCGCCTCTGTTTCGTCAACGCTCATGCGTCTGGAGATGAAGCGCCTGGTGCGCCCCCTGCCTGGCTTGCGCTACGTGAAGCTGGTCTGAGGAGTGCGAACCTGGAACCTTCACGAATTTGTTGGTGGTGCTTTGTCCCTGGTGGTGCATAAGCTCAGGGCATGAGTCAAATGCTTCAGGAGGATGCCTCCATTGTTGCCGTCCGGTCCTTTTTCGTTCGCAAGCGTAACGCTCTCCTCACGCGTGCGCACTTTTCGCCGCTGTACATGGATTACTACCTGCACCTGATGCAGCACGGCCTGCGCAATGAGAAGGAGGGCGACGCCATGCTGAAGGACACACTGGCCGCGCTCACGCTGCACCTGTGCTCGCGCCCGCAGGATGAGGTGGTGGCGTGGACCATCAACATTCGTCATCCGTTGATGAACCTGTTTGCCACGGGCGGCAGCCGCCCGGGGAGAGTGACCGGCCGGATCTTTACCGAGGATGTGAGGGACACCGGCAAGTGCCTGTTCATCGCGCAGGTGAACCGGGGGCTCGAGGTGGGGCGCCAGAGCATGGTGGATTTCCTGGGCATGGACGTGCTGGAAGCCGTCGAGCACTTTTACACGCAGAGCGAGCAGCGCATCACCCGCTTCTTCCGCGGCGAGGACGAGGAGCTCATCATGGTCTCCGCCGAGCCTGACTGCGACGAGGAATGGCTGCTGGGCCTGGAGGTTGAGGACATTGAGGGGATCGACCAGAAGGAGCACCTCACACCTCTGGAAACGCGCGGCTACGTGTTTGAATGCGGCTGCTCCGTGGAGCGCCTGTATCCGCTGCTGGGCCGGCTTTCCAAGGATGATCTCGACCATGTCTTCGCCGAAGGGATCGCCACCATCACCTGCCCGCGCTGCGCCGCCATTTTCAAGGCGCCCAAGGAGCACTTTGATGAATGGCAGGCGGCCAACAAGGCGGAGGAGGAGTCCTGAGCCGCTTCACGAATCCGCCCCGCAGACTTCACACCGGAAGCGGTCGGACCGGCCGCTCATGGGGTAGCAGCGCTTTTGCGAGCAATGGGGGCAGGTGATCGGGACAAAATTCTGGAAGAACCAGCGTATGAACAGGTGCCCGCCGATGAAGACGCCCAGGGCGATCAGGTAAGAGGGAAAGCCGTGCTCATTGAGCCAGTCCTGCCCGAGAAACACGGCCACCACGAGGACGGTTGCCCCCAGGATGGAAGAGGCAAAGCTGAGCAGGAAATGCTGGGATGCGGTCATTGAGGGGCAAGATTATGCCTTGAGCGCCGCAGACAGTCCAGCCCGCATCACCTCGAGGGGGGCGGGACGCTGGAACCAGTGCTCAAAAGAGATGGCACCTTGATGCAGGAGCAGAGTGGCTCCATCAATGTAGCGTGCACCCGCCTGCTGCGCCGCTGCTCCGAGCGCGGTGAGCTGGCCGCCGGGCCGGTACACCATGTCGAACACCAGGTGCCGGCTTGTCAGCACCCCGCCCGGCAGCAGCGGGGCGTCCTCGGCCTTCATGCCCAGCGAGGTGCCGTTGACGACGAGGTCCACCTCCGGCAGGACGCTGGCAAGGGCTTCGTCCGTCCAGGTGGAAACTTCCGTACTGGTGCCTTCAAGCGCCACCAGTTCTGCCGCCAGCCGGTCCACCTTTTCCTGGGTGCGGTTGACAAGCACCAGGCGCTGGCATTTCTCCAGGGCGCACTGCACAGCCACCGCACGTCCTGCTCCGCCGCCCGCGCCGAGAATGAGCACGCGCAGGTCCTTGATATCCGCCCCAAAAGCCTCTTTCACGCTGCGCAGGAAGCCGGGCCCGTCGCTGTTGTAGCCGTGGAGCCTGCCATCCCGGATTGCCACGGTATTGACCGCGCCCAGGGTTTTTGCCAGCGGATCGATCACATCCACCGCATCCAGGGCTTCAAATTTGTGCGGGATGGTGATGTTGATGCCCTGGAAGCCGTTCCGGGCGAAGCCGCGAAAAGCTTCCGCCACATGCCCCACAGGCACCTGCACACGCACGTACTGGGCTTTGATGCCAAGGGCGGCAAGCGCCGGATTGTGCATTTGCGGCGATTTCGAATGGGCGATAGGATCACCGATCACCGCGAGCCGGGCGGGCGGATCGAGCTCGGGCCAGCGGTCAAGATCAGCCAGGGAATAGCAAAGCGGGGTGGGGGAAGTCACTGTGAGAATTCGTTACAGAGGGTGTTTCTGGTGTCAAAGCGTCTGCGTAACGCGTATGTTAATCGCGCCAATGAGAAAATTCGCAAATTTCATAAAGAAAAAGGTTTCCACTGGCCACAGACTGCATAGAATCTACCGCTAATTGGACTCGACGTTGAACCTTGCCCGTAATCCTCTCGTGGACTTCTCCTCCCCATCTTCCCTTTCTCCGGCCTCCTCCTGGCAGCCCAATCCGTTTGCGGCGGATGTCTGCACCACCCCCTTTGAGGTGGCGGAGAACCGCTCGGTACCGGCGATGAACCGCGATGTGTTTCAGCGGGTGGCGAATGCCATCGAAGACCTGGGGGATGGTGACGGCCACGGCCGGTCCGGCAAGCCCCTGCTGCTGCTGACCGCGCCCCGTGCCGGCTACGGTAAAACGCACCTTCTGGGCCGCATGGCGGCGGTGGCTGAATCGCAGGCGGTCGCTGTTCCTCTGGTGTTTCGTTCGGATGCGGACGTGATGTGGGCTGGCGTAAGCCAGGAGGCGGTGGAAGTGCTGCGCCACCTGCCGGGCAAGACTCCAGGCTGGTCGCGGCTGCGCGAGATCTGCGCAGGCATCTTTGCCTCCATGGTGCTGCGCCTGATTCGCGATGGGCGCCTCCCGTGCGCCAATCAGCAGCAGGCCATTCGCGTGCTGTCGGCTGATCCCACCGACTTGTTCCGCGAGGGAACGACGGCAAAGATGATCGGCGACTGGCTCAAGAAGCACTACCCGCAGTTGCGCAAGCCCTTGACTGACCTGGCCCGCAGCCTGCCGAACGCCGGTGTGATGGAAGGCTGGGTCGATGCCCTTTTCGCGGGCGCCCATCATGGTTCGATGGCTTCATTGGAGCCGGTGGTGGCCCTGGCGAGCGGTTCGCGGGCGGCGTTTGAACTGTGGCTGCGGCTGGTCACGCTGTGGCGGCCTGTGGTGCTGTTTGTGGATCATCTGGACGGGTTCTACCGCCAGGAGCAGTCCGGGCTGCGCATCGCCACCATGCTGCTGGAACTCGCGGAGCTGGAGGGGGTGAATGTCGTGCTCAGCCTCAACCAGGATGTGTGGCAGGCAACCTTTGCGCATCATCTGCCCAGCGCTCTGGAGGATCGTCTCACCGCCTCGCAATTTTTGCTGCGCGGGTTGTCCGCCGTGGATGCAGAGGATCTGCTGCGGCTGCGCCTGCGCGAGGGGCAGGTGCCCGCCGTGGACGCCCAGCATTTCGAGCAGTTTCTTGATGTGCCGCGCTACTTCCAGGGGCGGCCTGTGGGTTCCGTCTCGGCCCGGTCCTTCCTTCGTCACTGCGCCTTGCAATGGGATGCCTTCCAGCAAATCAAGGTTCGCGGTCATGAGCCTCTCTCCTCCGTAGCCCCGGCCCACGAAGTTCAGGAGCCGCTGCTGGTGGATGACGAAGGGACGGGCTCCTCGCTGCTGGGCAGGGATGAACTGCCGGAATCGCCGATTTTTGGAGATGACGAGGCTTCGCGGGTGAAGACGCTGCTCAGCGGTCTGCATGAACCTCGGCCGGCCATGGTGAACACGCCGTTTGCCCTGGCCCCCGTGCAAACCCCGCCCGCAGCCGTGCCGCCTCCCCCGCCGCCTGTTCAGCCAATGGCGGGATTCAGCGCCATGGCGGCCGGGCCCTCGCCTTTTGCGCTTGCCTCGCCCACGCCTCCCGCCGGTCATCCTGATTGGAATGGCCGTACGGAACCCGAGTCCCAGCCGCGTGCTCCGGGGGCGCTGGAGAAACTGCGCGACATGATGGACCGCTTGCGCAGCCAGCCCGTTCCTGTTGCTACGCCCGAGGAGCCTGCCGCGACCACGGGGGTGGCCGCAAGGCTGGCGGATGTGCTGAACACTGACGCGAGTCCGCCGAGCAACAGTGATCTGGTCGCCCGTTTTGAGGCTTTTCGAGGCGAGATGGCGAAAGAGGCGCAGCACCGCCCGTTGGATTTGTCAAAGCTCGGCGAGTTGATCCGCCTCGCAGGAAAGCGTTTCCCTCTCGTTCAGTTCGACGAGGTGGAACTGCCCCATGTCGCAAGCAAAACCGCGCCGCGCTGGACCTTGCAGGGCATGGAGATCCTCTTCGGCCTGAGCGATTTCCACGATCTGGACTACTGGCGGGCTCTGAGCACGTTTGCCTCCAACCGGATCGCAGAACTGCAAGGAGGGGCTGCGGTCCAGATCAAGCTCATCGCGCTGAAATCCAACCGTGAAACCCTGGCTTGGACCGCCTTGCAGGCCGGGGATGCAATTCCCGCCGCACTGCGCCCGAAAATGGAGGTGCTGCATCTCGACACCCGCAGCATCGCGGCCCTTTACGCCATGCAGCGCATGATCACGGAATCGGAGGCGGGCACGCTCAACGCCACGCCCTCGCAGGTGATGAGCGTGCTGGCGCGGGAGCTGGATTTCTTCTGGAAGCGCGTCACGCGCCCGCTGGCCGCTGCGTTCTGACACAGTGCCGTCGGGTCGTGTGGGACACATGGGTCCCGTCTCACGCAGGTTGTGAATGTGCCACACAACACTTGCGCCGCACCGTGCTTCCTGATTGGATGAGGGCTTTCCGATTCCACCATGAAACGTCTTGTCTGCTCCACCGTTGCCGCCCTGGCGGCCCTTGCATCGCTCAACGTCAGCGCCGGCGGTTTTGATGCCCCGGCCGGCCTGCAGATGTACAGCCTGCGCTCGCAGGCAAAGCTGCGCGGCGCCTCCTATGTGCTGGATCAGGCGCAGGCGCTGGGCATCAAGGAAGTGGAACTGGCCGGCACTTACGACATGACGCCGGAGCAGTTCAATGCCGAGCTGGCCAAGCGCGGCATGAAGGGCGTCAGCGCCCATTTTCCCTATGCGCGCTACAAGAACGATCTCGACAACGTGGTGAAGGAAGCCAAGGCGCTGGGCCTGGAATTCTGCGGCTGCGCCTGGATTGATCACAAGGGCAATTTCGACGAGGCGCAGTGCCAGGACGCCATCAGCGTCTTCAACAAGGCGGGCGAGGCGCTGGGCAAGGAAGGCATCAAGTTCTTCTACCATGTCCATGGCTTCGAGTTCCAGCCCGCTCCCGGCGGCACCCTGGTGGATGAGCTGATCAAGCAGACCACTCCCGGCAAGGTGAACTTCGAGATGGACGTGCTGTGGATCATTTTCCCCGGCCAGGACCCTGTGAAGCTGATGGAGACCTATCCCGACCGCTGGGTGCTCATGCACTTGAAGGATCTCAAAAAGGGTGTGGCCACCGGCGCACTGACCGGCCACACGGACGTGAACAACAACGTGGTGCTCGGCCAGGGCCAGGTGAACTGGCCCGCCGTGTTTGCCGAAGCCCAGAAGATCGGCATCAAGCACTTCTTCATCGAAGACGAGTCCGACACCGTGATGGAACAGATGCCGAAGCACCTGGAGTATCTCAAGACGGTGAAGTGGTAACCACCGCCGTCCTGTCTCAGGCTTTGATATGAATCGTTGGAGTAAAGCGTTTACGCGATCACCCATGAACGGCTCCTGATCATGTCACCCGAAGCCAGGCTCAAGGGTGATCGCCCCGTAAACGCTTTACTCCAACCTCTCCTGCCCACATTGCGCCTGCTTGCTCTTCCATTCCGCCCGATGAAAACCATGATTCGATTCTCTTTCTTCCTCGCCCTTGCGACCGGCGTTCTCGCACAGACCCCAGCACCATCTGCGGCGGACAAGTGGGAACCGAGCATCGCCGCCTTTGAGAAGGCCGACAAGACATCGCCGCCGCCTGCGAACGGCATCGAGTTTGTCGGCAGCTCCACCATGGTGAAGTGGAAAAGCCTGAAGGAGGATTTCCCCGGCCTGCCGGTGTTCAACCGTGGCTTTGGCGGTTCGCAGTCGTCGGACGTGCTGAAGTACCTGGACCGCATCGTGTTCCCGTACAAGCCGAAGACCATCGTCTTCTATGCCGGTGACAACGATCTTGCCGCACACAAGACGCCGGAGCAGGTGATCGAAACCTGGAAGCAGATCACGGCAAAGCTCACCGCCACCTTGCCGGAGACGAAGGTCATCTACCTCTCCCTGCGCCCGAGCGTGAAGCGCGTGGCGCTGCTTGGGGAGCAGAAGAAGGTCAATGACGGCATCCGCGCCGCCATCGAAGGCAAGCCTAACATGCAGTTCGTGGATCTTTCCACCGCGCTGCTCACCCCCGAAGGCCAGCCCAACGCGAGCCTGCTGGTGGCGGACATGCTGCACCTCAACGCCGATGGCTACAAGGTGCTGACGGGGATCGTGGGGCCGTTGTTGAAATAGTAGCCATCACGCTCCGCGTGATGAGCATGCGGCTTGGCAAGCAACGCCCATGGTTGGAACGTCCGTGACGGGAAATTCAGCGATGGTTTCCAGGGTGCTTCGAGCAGCCCTGGACGCGGAACAATCCCGCCCTGTATCACCGTGCAGGCGTGCCGTACACGGAGACTTCAACGTAGCGGTTGAAGTCGTCCATGGTGCTGCCGCTGGACCAGAGGCGGACATAGCGGCCTTGGGTATTCTTGCCGTCGATCATGCGGCCATGATTGGTTTGAATCCAAGCCTTGTCGTTGCCCTTGCCCTGCTTGCAGGCATTGTCGATGTCGGCGTTATAGACGGTGGTGACGCCGGTTTTGAATTCGGAATCATCAGCGATCTGTACGACCACGTCCTTCACGATCAACGCCTGGCGATGAAAGTGCCAGACGATGATCTTGGAAATGTCGCAGTCCTTCTCCAGATCGATTTGCACCCATTGCGGACCTGGAGCGAGTACGACGAAGTTGCCATCTTCGAGGTCAGCGTCGCCGTCGGTCAGAAGCTTCAACGAGTCCGGACCCGGGATGGCGATGTGGGTGTCGGAGCTGGTGACCCGCTTGTTCAAAGCCATGTTTTCGGTGCCTTTTGGCGCCATGAAACTTCTCGGATCACGCGATGGCTCTTCGAGGTTAGGCACTGCATCGGGTGGGATGAAGGCGTCGATGAACATGGGCCTCGGATAGCTGGGCTTGATTTCGATCAGCTCAGCGGCAGGAGCCGTTTTACTGGCTTCAGTGTTCGGGGCGGCTGGCCCGCACGAGCCGAGGATGACAAGGCCAGCGCTGAGAAGTGAGATCTTGGCTGGCATGGCGATCGACAAGCCCGGTCAGCTCCCCTTCAGACAGGTCACCGTTCCATCAAGCTGTGAGACAAACACGCAGCCGTGGGCGGCGGCCATGCCGTCCCACACGGGCGGGCTGGCGAGCTGGGTGGTGGTGTGGACGCCGCCGGTGGGGGCGTCCACGGCGAGGATCGTGGCGCCGTGCTTGCCATCCATGTTCTCGTCCTGCTCCTTGAGCAGCGGAACCACGCTGTCATCGCCTTTGCTGAGGCGGGCCAGGGCGTCTTCTTCATCCACCACCTGGGTGGGGCCGGCGATGAACACCACCTTGCCCGCCAGCGCCATGCCGCGCGCGATCAGTGGCACTTCCTTGGTCCAGTGCGGTTCCACGAAGTAGCCATCCTTCGGCAGAGGAGCGGGCTTGTTGGCGGCGATGGCGCCCGTGCCCTGCTTGGGGGCGTCGCTGGCCATATGGATGGAGAGGCCGCTGCCCGCGCCCTTTTCGTAGAGCAGGTCGGCGCTTGCCTTGCCGTCGTTCTTGCCAGGGCTGCTGTCCTTGGCGTTCTTCTTGTCGAAGGTGAAGGCCAGCACGGTTTTGGCCGCCTCCGGGGTGGTGGCATCGGGATCGGCGGCGAGGCTTTTGGCGTCTTCTGGCCCCAGGGCGGTATGGCTGATGCGGATCAGGTCAATCCAGCCGGTGAAACTTGGCAGCGTGCCACGGAATACGCCGTTGCCGCCTTCATCACCCACGGACAGTCCGATGTTGGGGTTCTTCGCGATCAGCGCGCTGGCCTTGCCTTCGGCGGCCATCTGGCCGTCGATGAAGAGCTTCATCGTCTTGTCCGCGTCCAGCACACCGGCGAGGTGGTGCCAACTGTCGTCGATGCCCGAAGGGGCTGTGAGCGTGCTGGTGGTCTTGTCCGAAACCACCGCGAACTCCGGTTTGCCATTGCGCAGCGCTAGCCCGTAGCCGTTGAGGCCCGCGCCTTGCACGACAATGACGCCGCTGCTCTGCTCGGCCCTGATCCAGGCTTCGACCGTCAGGGGCTTGTTGCTGGGGTCGAGCGTCTCGCTCTTGGCCACCGTGACGACCGCCTCGCTGGTCTTGGCGTCGGCCTTGCCCTTGCCTTTGCCCTCGGCCTTCTTCACCTTGCGGGGATTGCCGCTGTCGAGAATTCTGGCGAGCACGCTTTCAGTCACCTTCGGCGCTTCCTTGGGCGCGCTGAACAGGTGGTGCTCCAGCGGCGTGGTCCACTTGTAGTACTGGGGTTTGCGGGCGTAGCTGTACACGTTCTGGTCGTCCACGCAGAGGATGCGGCCCGCAGGCGTGAACTTGCCGGCCTGATAGTAGCCGCTGTGGCCGCCGGCCATGTTCTTGCCATAGATCCAGTAGCTACGGTGGAACCATGAGTCATCCAGGAAACCCATGGGCGCATAGACGTGTGCGCCCTCGCCCTGCTGGTCTGCGCCATGGAGCGTGGCGTTGCCGCTGTTCACGCCAAACTCCGGGCGGCTGCCATCGGCGCTGAACTTCTGGCTCTTGAGGTAGATGTTCTTGCCGTCGCTCACGAGGATGTCCGCCAGACCGGCGGGCATTTGCAGGGTCTGCAGGCTGTCCTGGAAATCCGCGCCTGTGTTGGGGTTTTTGTCGTCGACGCTGGTCTCCACCAGTTTGGAGCCCTGGGCGGCGTCGAGCTTGACGAAGCGCAGGCCGCCATCCAGGAAGTTGGAGCGCCCGGCGACGAAGCTGGCCACACCGTCTTCCACCAGCACGGCGCCGCTCACCGGCCACACGCTCTCCAGCCCTTCAAAAGCCATGTGCCGCTCCCAGCGCGGCGCACCGCGGAAGCGCCACACCAAGGCTCCATCCTTGGCGCGCAGGCAGTACACCCAGCCATCGGCGCAGCCAAACAGCACACGGCCCTTCCAGATGGTGGGCGGGGAGTCAACGCGGCCGCCGGTGGTGAAATGCCAGAGGGGCGCCCCTGTGGCCTGGTCGAGCGCATGCAGGGTGTGCTGCTCGACCTGGGCGACGAACACCTTGCCATCGCCAATGCTCAGCGCGCTGAGCTTGCCGCCCAGCTTGGTGTTCCAGGAGGCGTTCAAGGTGGCGCCCACGGGTGATTTCAGCCATCCCGTGCGACCCACCGTGCTGCGGTACATGGGCCAGTCTTCCTTGGTCGTGGGCTTGGCCTCGGCGAAGGTGTCGTTGTAGGCGGGGCCTTGTTCGAAGCGGCCTTCGTCGCTGTCGCGCAAGTCAGGCTTGGGGCGCACATCGGTTTTTGGCGCCATGGCGTTGAGTCCGTAGATCTTGGTTTCCGGGTAGCAGGCGCAGTCATGCGGCGGCGCATAGACCAGGCCGTTGGCAGGCATCACGCCATAGAGACAGGCACCGCGCACCCAGTGGTTGATGTCCCATTTTTCGGTGGTCAGATTGACGAATTCGACGCCGGTGCGCGAGGGCATGATGAAGTCGTCCGTGGCCTTGGAGATGTAGCAGCGGTGGTGGAACCAGTACGTGTCCACACTGGGCGGGAAGCTCACCTTGGTTTCGCCGGTGCGCGGGTCGCGGCCGGTGAATTCACCGCTGGAGCTGGTCTGCGTGGTGGGCGCGCACCACACCAGGTCGCGCGCCACCATGAGATCCTGCGGCGACTGATAGCCGCTGGACGGATGGTCGCCCTCCCAAAGCTGCTTGCCGGTGGCGAGGTCGTAGCTGCGCATCTTGCCGTCACCGCCGCCATAGAGCACCACGTCGTGCCAGAGCAGCAGGCGCGGGCCGAAATTGAAGGTGATGCGTGCGCGGCGGCTGGCGGGCTCGGTCTTCCACATTTCTTCGCCGGTGTTGCGGTCGAGCGCGACCACGCGGTCGCCGTCGTGAAACACCAGCGCCTTGTCGTTCACGCACATGGAGAGTGGCGCGACGACGCTGCTTTTGCTCCATTTTTTGACACCGGTTTCGGCATCCAGCACCACGATTTCGCGGGGCTTGGCATCCCATTCGAAGTCCTTTTCCACGCGACCCTGATCGCCGCCACCGAGGATCTTGTAACTGTCGCGCTCGCCCTTGCCGTGATTCGCCAGCACCAGGAGCTGGCCCTTGTCCACCAGGATCTCCTCGCAGGTCTTGGTGCCTTCGTACTCGCGAAGGGTCTTGCCGTTGGTGGCGTCCACACAGGTGACCGGCGCCTCGCGGGCAAGGGTGACATACACGCGGTCGCCGATGGCGACGATGCGGCGGGTGAGCTGGGTGGGGCCGCTCTTCAGGGGCCACAGGTGGTCCTGCCAGTCCGGGATGTCGCGGCTCCACAGGATGATGCCGTTGAAGGCGTCGCGGGCGATCAGCTTCCAGTGCGGCGGCAGCATGATGGAAACGCGCGACCCCATGTCCATGATGTAGAAGATGCGGCCATTGGCGCTGACCATGCCGCTGATGCTGCTCATGCGGTCGTGATGGCGTGACCAGCGCGGGCTGCCCACCCATTGCAGGCTCTCGGGCGGCCCCACGTGCTTGTCGTGCGCCACCGGATTGCCATCCGCACCGTGCAGGTAGTGCGTCCAGTCATCCATGTCGAGAGGCCGGGGCTTGACGGTCTTCTTCCAGATGTCGCCTGCCTTCGCATAGACCACACCGTTGGGGGCCAGCACGCGCTGAATTTCTTCCTCGGCGACCAGCTTCGGGTCCTCGACCACCACCAGGTTCACCATGTTGTCGAGGTAGGGCAGCAGGCCGTTGGAGAGCCGTTCCACGCTCACCGGGCCGTAGATGCCGGCCTTGAGCATCCAGTCGCGGGCGGCGGTGATTTTCGCGTCGTCCTTGTCCAGGCCGTGCACCACAATGCCGTCATTGGCGCGCAGCGCCGCCGTCAACTTGCCGTCGCCGATGCCGAGCTGAACGACAAAGCCGCCTTTGACCCCCGTGGCGTCCATGATCGCCCCGGCTTCGGAGGCAGGATCGGCGTGGGCGGCCAGGGTGAGGCCCAGGGCGGCGAAGAAACAGAGCATGGATGACTGCATGTGCGGGGTAACGGGGTGAGGTGAGGGGAACTCGCAACAGAAGACAAAAGTCTTTTATCTTGCCTCCCGCGCATCTTTCGTGGGAAAACAAGGTTCAACCTCTGCATGATCACTGCCGACCCATCCGCTCCTGCCGCTGAACTGAAGCTGTTTCAGCTTCGTGATGGAAACGTCGTGGGCGACACGAGCATGGAGGATGCGAAGCACTTTGCGGCGGATTTCCAGGGGCTGCGGCACTTCGGCCAGAAAATCGGCGAGGCGCTTGATCTGGGCGCTCCCTGGATGGGGGCGTTTCGCGAGGCGGATTTTACCCATCTCTGGGCCTATGAGGGCCTGGGCATCTCGGCAAGTGATCCAGGCAACGGGGCGGTGATCGACCGCCATGTGCCGTTGATGGAACTGCTGGAAAGCGTCTCTGTCGGGTAACCATCGCCCCCTCTTTTTTATCCCCATGGCTGTAAAGATTGCCCCTTCCCTTCGGTCCGCGCTGGAGCGCCTGAAACATGCCGGCGCGGTGAACGGCATCTGCCTCGCCTGGCGCAGGCAGGTGCTCATCAATCTGCTGCCGTACGAGGATTTTCGTGCCGACAAGCTGATGCACTCGCTGCACGACGCCCACGAGCATTTCGCCGGGGGCGGGCATGAGGTGCAGACCTTTTGGTTTGGCTACGAGGGGGTGCATCTGCTGGCGCTGCGTCGCGGGGAGTGCTCGCTGATCGTGCTGCACACCCGCGCGTTTGAGGCGGACTTCATCGCCGGGGCTGCGGAGGTGCTGCTGGATGACTGCCAGCTCCTTATCGATGCCGCCCTGAATCCCTCCGGTTCCAACAACAGCAGCGGTGACACGCAGCGGCTGGTGGGCGAGGCAGCGGCCGGAGCGGACTCTGGGAGCTAGCCTGGGGCCGGAATCGCTCTTCTTCCTGCGTGCGCTTTTTCTCCACGGGAAGGAGTCCCTTCGCTGTAATTTTGCCTCCTTGAGGCCCGATTAACTTCCACTGCTTCTCCTACCATGAGTTCCACACCATCCCCGTTCACCCGTCGTCACTTCCTTCGCACCGGAACCGGTTCCTTGTTCGCCCCAGCAATCATCACGGCGGCCACCACACTGCGGGCGCAGCAGAAGGCGGATTCGAACGAGACCCTGAAGGTGGGGCTGATCGGCTGCGGCGGCCGTGGCTCGGGCGCTGCGAACCAGGCGCTGAGCGCGTATGACAAGAATTCCAAGCTGGTGGCCATTGCCGATGTGCAGCAAACGCAGATCGACAAGGCGCTGGCCAACCTGACCGCCATTCATGGTGAACGCGTGGCTGTGGCACCGGACCGCATTTACACCGGGCTGGACGGCTTCCAGAAGCTGCTGGCATCGGACGTGGACGTGGTGATCCTGGCCACGCCGCCCGGCTTCCGGCCCATGCACCTGACGGCTGCGGTTGAAGCTGGCAAGCACATCTTCTGCGAGAAGCCCATGGCTGTGGATGCCGTGGGGTATCGCATGGCGGTTGCCGCTGTTGAAAAGGCCAAGCAAAAGAAGCTCAACCTGGTGGCCGGCTTCTGCTGGCGTTACGACGTGGCGCGTGTGGAGGCTTTCAAACGCTTGTTCGACGGTGACATCGGCGATGTAGTGGCCGGCTCGCACACCTACCACACCGGCCCCGTGAAGCCGATGCCCAAGGCTGACGCCCGCCCCGCAGGGATGGCGGATGTGGAGTGGCAGGTGCGCAACTGGTACAACTTCTCCTGGCTCGGCGGCGACGGTCTTGTGGAGCAGGCGGTGCACAGCATCGACAAGCTTTGCTGGGCGATGAAGGATGCGCAGCCCGTGGCTGCGGTGGGCGTGGGAGGCCGCCAGATTCCGGCGGAAGGCGGCAACATCTTTGATCATTTCCATGTGGCCTATGAATTCCCCGGCAACATCATGTGCCACATCGCCCATCGCCAGATTCCGAACTGCTTTGGCGACACCTCGGACATCATCACCGGCACCAAGGGCAAGCTCTTGATTGGCAAGGTGGGCGGCGGCGAGCCGATGATCGACGGCGAGAAGCGCTGGCGCTGGAAGGGCCAGAAGAAGGACATGTACCAGATCGAGCACGACGAGCTGTTTGCAGCGATCCGCCACGGCGAGGTGATCAACAACGGCGACCGCATGATGAACAGCACCATGGTCGCGATCCTGGGCCGCACCGCCGCCTACACCGGCAAGCGCATCACCTGGGAGGACATGCTCAAGAGCCAGCTCGATCTTGCGCCTGAAGAGACCCTTAAGTGGGGCGACAGCTTCGAGCCCACGCCCCTGCCCAAGCCGGGCGTGACGCCGTTTGCTTGAGCTTTGGTGGCCCGGAGTCCTCCTGCTCTTCCTTTTTGGGCGGCGCTCTTGTCATCCAAGGCACGTGCGCGCCCTGGTCCCCTCCGTGCTTTGAATGGGCCGAGGGACTTGCTCGCGGGAAGGTTTGATACCATTGTTTAGCCATGACTTTGCCGCGGCACGAAGCTTCCATCTCTGGCCGGCGGATCACCTGCATTGCCTTCAGATCCGAGCCCACCAAACTCCGGCAGGCTGAAGGACGTCACGCTTTTTTGGGCACGTGGCATGACTGCGAGCTTCATCAGGAAGCGGCGGAACGCACTGGTGGGATGCGCGTCACCTGCCTGGATCAAAGGATGGAAATCATGTCCTTGTCGCCTGGCCATGAGAGGCGCAAAGGCAACCTGCGTTGCTGTCTCGAGGCTTATATCACAAAACAGGACATTGATTTTTTGGCCACGGGAGTGCCACGCTGGAATCCGAATCTCGAAAGGCTGGGAAGGAACCGGATGAATCCTGTTGTTTCTTCAAGGACAAGGATACCCCTGATCTGGTGATCGATATTGCGATTACGCGCAGCAGCATCAACCTGCTGGAGTTGTACCGCCGCTGGAGCATCCCAGAGATATGGATCTGGCATCGCAACCGGCTTCACGTATTCATCCTGATGGAAGAACACTACGGTGCGGCAGATCAGAGTCTGATATTTCCGGGCTTGAACCTAGCGCTGCTGACACAGTGCATACGGATGGAATGCACAAGCGACGCGGTAAAGAGGTTTATTTCTTTGGGCAGCCCACCGACAGTCTGGTCCGAGTTGGAGCATTCATGCGATCACCCTGTAAGCGTGGCCGTGGTCGGTCCTGGCCGCGAGCATTATCGGCAGCCGTTCGCGGGTGATCGCGTGAACGCTCCCGACTAACATCAGGTTTTGTTACTCCCGGTTCCACACCGCAAAGCGCGTTCCTTTGCTTTACTCCAACTAGTGTTGGATCGTGCTCTTCGTAGAGGAGGGTCGGCTCATGGCGCTTTCACCTTTTTGTGCGTGATGGTGCCTTCCAGCGTCTTCTGGCCTTGGTCGTTGGTAAAGGTGACGTCGCTGAGGATGCTTTCAAACTTGTCGTCGCCGAACTTCTCGCTCACCAGGATGGAGCTTGACTGCCCGGTGATGGCCTTGAGTTCGAGCGTCATGTTGACCTCTGAAACGGTGGCTTCAAAGCGCAGCGGCTGGCTGGCATCGTTGCCCACCAGCACGGCGTCGTAGGTGTCGGTGCTGGCGTTGTGGGTGAAGGTCCATTTGAAGGGCTGGGTGTCGCCGTTGAGCGTGCGCTTCCCCTCCAGAACGAAGGCGCTGTCGCCATCGCCTTTGCCGGTCCATTCCTCCTCAATTTTCACGAGATTGCCGTCCAGGCCCTTGAGCTCCCCGGTGGCGGTCCATTGGCCCACGAAGTGCTTGAAAAAGACGTGGTCCGAAAGGTCGCCAGCGTGCACGGACAAGGGCATCAGGAGGGCAGACAGGCACAGAACCAGCAAGGTTTTCATGACTGGACGCTACCATGAAAACACGGTGCGTCACAAGGCGATTGCGTCACCCCTGCCAGGCGCTCCAGAAAGCCTCGGTCTGGGCGGCATCAGGGCGCACCTCGATGATGACGGGGCCGGGGGGCAGGGCGGCCAGGTCTTCCGGTTTCTCTGCCCGGCGATAGGGCAGGCTCCAGAGTTTGGCCCAGGGTTCGAAATCGAGGGCGTGGCGGTTCTCGATGAGGCTGCGTGCTGGTTCGTCAAGCGTACGCAGGGAGGCGACACGGGAGAAGATCTTGCCGCCGCCGTTGTTGATGATGACGATGCGGCGGCCGGCCTGGGCGAGCTGGGAAAGAATCCAGGGGCCGCTCAAGTCGTAGAGGGCGCTGAGATCGCCCACGATCATCCAGGATTCCTCGGCTCCCGAGCTGATGCCGAGGAAGGTGGAGACCAGCCCGTCGATGCCGTTGGCGCCGCGATTGGCAAAGAAGGAGACGCCTTCGGCCGCAGTCGCGGCGGCGAGGTTCCATTCGCGGACGGGCAGGCTGTTGCCCAGGAAGACGCGCGAACCATCGGGAATGACCTGGCTGAGGTGGCGCATCCAGGCCGTCTCCGAAAGGGGATGGGCGGCGAGAGCATTTTCCAGCGTCAGGTGCAGGGGGGCATCGGCCAAGGTCACGGGGGGGAGCGCGGCCAGATGCTTCTCAATCTGGGCGAGAAGGGACAATGGCTGCACAGCGACCCCGCCCCAGCGCGACAGGCCGGGGAAGGAGGCATTGGAGAGATGGATGATGTGCGCGCCATTGCCCTCTTCCAGATCCCGCCACCAGCGCCACGAGGGCACTGATCCGAGGCGCAGCACGCGCTTTGCCTTGAGAGTTTTCAGGGCTTTCTCACCCCCCGCAAACAGCAGCGGATGCAGGGCGGGATGGAGGTGCAGATTCGCGGTGGCTTCCGCCACGATGGGCACGGCGAGGTGGCGCAGGGCCGGGGCGATCATGGCGGCCTCCAGCGGATGCAGACCGCCGGCGAGCACCACCAGGTCCTCGCGATGTTCAACAAAGGTCCGCAGCATGTCCAGCATCACCTCATCGTGCGATGGGTGAGGCTTGGCGTGCGGCGCAAGGTCATCCCAGACCGCGAAGTCGATGCCGTTGGCTTCGCTCACGAGCGGCTCCTCCAGGCAGACATTGATGTGCAGGGGCTTGCGGCCCAGCGATTTGGGCCAGGTCACGTCCAGGCCGTTGCCTTCGGCGTCCAGGGTGCGCTCGGCGTAGATGCCGAACAGTCCCACCTGCTCGATGGCCTGGGGGGCGCCGCTGCCTCGAAAGCGTGAGGGCCTGTCGGCGGTGACGAGCACCAAAGGCAGCGCCTGGTAATAAGCCTCGATCACGGCGGGCAGCAGCTCGGCCGCTGCCGTGCCGGAGGTGGTGACCACGGCCACGGGGCGGCGGTCTGCCATCATGCGGCCCAGCGCGAAGAAACCGGCGCTGCGCTCCTCGAAGAAGTTCCACAGCTTCAGGCCGGAGCTGGCGAGCAGGGCGGTGATGAGCGGGGTGTTGCGCGCACCGGCCGCAATGCAGACCTCCCTCACTCCTAGCTGGGCGAGATGGAGCAGGGTGGTTTGAGCCAGACGGGAATTCATCAGGGCAGTCACTCGGATTTGAGCCTTTGCTCCAGCACTTCGTCCTTCTCCACGCCCAGCGCGATGGCGCGATCATAGTGCCGCCTGGCAAGGCCGGTGGAAGTCGGCTTTTGTTCCAGGTACATGGCGGCAAGGTTGAAGTGCGCGAGCCCATACTCGGGATTGATTTCGATGGCGCGCTGCAGTTCTGCGATGGCGGCGTCGGTCCAGCCCAGGTTCTTGACCTCTATGGCGAGGTAGTTGTGCGAGTGGGCGTCGGTGGGATCTTCGTGGACGGCGCGCGACAGGCAGGAGAGCGCGCGGTAGTGGTCGCCCTTGGCCGAATAGATCAGGCCCAGCGCAATCCATGACTGGGTGAGCATGCCATTGAAACGCACGCTGGCCTCGAAGCAGGCCGTCGCCGCCTCAGTGCTGCCGGACTGCTCCTCCACCGCCCCCAGATTGGCCCAGGCCAGGGCGCTTTCCGGGTCGGTCTTGAGCATCTCGCGGTAAGCCTTGCGCGCGGTCTCCCAGTCCTTTCTGGCAAAGGCACGCGCCGCCCGTTCTCCCAGCGTGGTGGTGGCGGGAGGAAGGTTGCCCACCTTGGCTGGGTCGGCTTCGTTGAGCGTGGTACCGGTGTTGCCGCCCTTGGCTGGCGGCCTATCCTGGCCGTGGGCTCCGGCCACGGCCAGGAGGCTGGCGAAGATCAAGGCTGGGCTGATTGTTTTCTGCATGGCGTTCACCATGCACCGGAATGCGCCGGGAGAAAGCGCTTGGTTTGGCGCAGGTGCTCAGGGATTCGTGCCTGGGGTGGTTTGAACCGGATCACCCCGCTGCCAACTGATTCCTGACGTGGTCTGAACAGTCCCGGCGGGAGTGCTGTACGTGGAGGGGCCAAAATTCGTATAGGAGCCGGAGGAGATGGAAAAGCCCGCAGAATAGGAGGCGGAGCTGGCTGCAGAATAGGCGGAGGAAGTGCCGCCCGAAGCCCAGTCCAGCAGATTGAAAACATCGCCGGAGCTGGCCGAAGACTGACTTGTTGTGGTAGTGGTGCCCGCCTTGGAAGACTGGGAATGGAAGGCGGTTTCGCTCCGATACGTCAGCACCTGGCCATCCGGAAGAATGATGGCGCCGTGGAACTGCCTTGCCGCCTCCAGAGTCGTTTTCGAGACATAGCTGGCAATCTGCGGTTCGAGCTGGTGGGCGTGGACGGACTCGACCATGCGCTCCGCGAGGTGGCGGCGGCGGCTTTTGAACGCGTCCTTGATGTGGCCCCAGAAGCCTCCTTTGCCGTCGCCAATATCGGCGGTTTCGAAGGGCAGTTCCAGGCGGATGCCATACATCCAGTGCTCACCCACCATATGTACGTTTTCGTACCACATGGCGCTCAGCACGCAGGCGGGGAAGGGGCGCAGCTCGGCACCGGCCTTCCAGGAGTCGTACTTGATGGCGTCCAGGGTGGTGCTGTGAAAGCTGGCGTAGCCGCCCACCAGCTTGAGATCCATGTACTGATCCAGCCAGGGCACGAGCGCTGCGGCTTCAATGTCTCCGCCTTGCACGCTTTCGTGCAGCACGCTGAAACTGCGGTGGAGAGTGCTGACCTGGTCGGTCATGAACCGGGTGCCGCCGCTGAGCGTGTTGCTTGAGGTGTGGGAGATGAGAGTGTCGGCGCCTTGGGTGGTTTCTCCCTCGGTGAGCGGAAACTGATAGTGGCCGCGCAGCTCCAGATAGCGGGTGCCGATTTCCACACCGGGTGTCATCTGCCAGTAGCGCACATCATTGGCGGTTTGCAGCATGTCGGCATACAAATTGGCGCCCACGTACCAGCCCTCCTCCAGGAAACCGGGAGTACGGGAGGAAGGGCCTGTGAGATCGCTGGCCGGCTGGCTGCCAAACAGGTGGCGTACACCAAAGCCCAGCCCGGCATCGACCGCGCCGCGCTCGATCCAGGCGGCATAGGGCTCGGCGAAGACCAGGGTTCCGGTCAGTTTGCCGCTCTCCCCGAGGTTGGACCAGATGGGCTGCATCACCGAGAACTGGCCATCGGTAACGGTGCCCGTGGTTTCGACGCCGGTGTTCAGAACACCCTGCGAAAGCAGGGACGGAGGCCGCTGGATGGCGTCGTCCGAAAGTTCGAGGGCAAGCGATCGGGAGGCCAGGGTGAGAAAGAGGCAAAGGCAATGAATATTGCGCATGGGAGGGAATCATCATTGTACATAAGCAGATGCCCTCGGCAATAGTAAATAAACTGGTGGGGTGCTGGCGCTATGGTCCGCCGTTCCACACAAAGATATGGTAGCTGAACGCGGCCTCCAGGCCTTTGAACTGCTTGTAGGCCATGAAATCCTTGGCAACGGCCACGCGCTTGACCAATTCCGGCTGGCTGTGCGTCGTTTCGGCCACGCCACAGAAGTAGATGAACACCGGCTGGCCCTGCTGCTTGCCCTCGGCAAGGAGCTTGTCCAAATCGGCCTCTGAACTGAGCAGGCGGACATGAGGATCGTAGTTCTGCGCGAGCAGTTGGCCGGAACCGAAGGTGCCCGTGAGCGCCTCAGGAACCTTTTCACGAATGCTGGCAACCGTTGCCTTGATGGGCTGCCGGTCGTGCTTGGTGAAAAGATGGCGAGGAGTCTCAGTGGCCATGCCGAAGAAACCCACCACCAGGATCACCACGAGCGCCGGCCAGAGTTGCAGGCGAACACAGGCAAGGCCCACGGAGAGTGCGGCCGGGATGATCAGGTAGATGAGGTAGGAGGCGGGGGGCGGGTTCGCTCCCGCGTGCCACCAGGCCAGCGCTCCTCCCAGTGTCAGGCCCCAGATCACCACGCGTGCGGCGCGGCTTTCGAACAGGGAGGCACCCAGCCCGAGCGCCACCAGCAGGCCGATGCCCCAGGCGAGAATGGAAGGCACGGTGCTGCCGGCGGCCATCATCTGCACCCAGCTCGTGCCCAGGTGCTCGCCGGTCTCGTTGTTGGCGTAGAAAACACCGGCCGCGACGTGCGAACCGAGGTCATGCAGCCAGTCGCCATGGGGCGAGGGTGCATGGGTCTCGTGGGCCGTGACACCGGTCACCTGCGGCACCGAAGGCAGGGTCCATACAATCACCGGCATGGCCGCGAGCAGATTGAAGGCGATGAGGGCGACCAGACGTTTGGGCTGCCGGCGGGAGAGCAGCTCGATTGCAGCAATCACGTTGACCGCAATGACGATGTAAACGGAGGCGGGAAAGCTCAGCAGGCAGCCCACTTCGCCCACGGCGAACAACTGCCAGGCGAAGAGGTGGTTGTACTTGAGGCCGCGCACCAGACCAAGGAGGGACAGGCAGGAAAAAAAGATCATCAGCGCATAGCCCTGCCCCTCGCCCGAATAGCGCAGATGCCAGGGGTGCAGCGCCAGCAGCCAGCCTGCCGCCACGCCCATCCAGGGCAGCCCTATCTCCCACCCGAGCAGGGCGATGAGCCCGATGGCCAGCACGCCGGCAATGATGGCGGGCAGGCGCAGCGCCGTCTCGCTGAACGCCGCCGGGGCAGCCTTCGCAGACGAGCGCCACAGGTCCAGCGACAGCCGGGTGACAAAGGAGTTGAGCAGATGGTTGCTGGCCTGGCTGTTTTCAAACAAGGTCTGCTGCCAGGTCACAGGTGTGAACACTGCCCTGCCCTGCCCGTCGGGCTGCCACGAGCCATGGGCGTAATGGCGCATGGCATACGCCTCCTCCTCGCAGAGGCTGTGATCGAGCAGGGGAGCGCGCAGCCAGCAGCCCACGATCATGGCGGCGGCCACGAGCACGTAGAAAATCGGGCCGGAGGAAACCAGCTTGGCAAGGCCGGTGTCGCCCGCGTTTTCGTCCTCGAGCTCATTGAGTTCCACTCTTTCATCACCCTCCTTCTGGCTGCGTGGCAGCCACCATGGGGCTGTAAGGAGCAGCACGAAGCTCAGTGCCGCCGCCACCGCAGCCCCCCACCACAGGCCGATGATCGCATGCTCCTTCACCGAGAGCACGCCGGGATGATCCACGTCGCTGTGGAACCAGGCGGGCAGCATCACCATCGCCTTGGGGTTCTGCACTTGTGGCGCGACCTCCGCGATGTGCGCCAGCACCTGGCGGCTCCATGGCACCTGTCCGGTGGCAAGGTGGTAGAAGGACACGATGAAGACCAGCAGCAGCCCCACCTGCTGCAGGCGCAACTGGAATTCGCGGCTGGACACCACTTCTTCGGCTTCGAGGTGATCGGATTCTTTGCGGTAGAACATGGGAGGAGGAAGAGTTCGCGAATTTTGCGCAGGCAGGCCTCGCAGGGTCAATAGTGAATTGCACTGAAATCACGCGGATCTCACGTCTTTGCCCCTGGCTTGAGCAGGCGGTGTCCGATCAGGGCGATGAGGAAGGTGCCCAGGATCAGCAGGGTGGAGAGCGCATTGATCACCGGCAGGCTGCGGCTGGTTTTCGCCATGCTGTACACCCGCGAGGGCAGCGTCGCCGCACCGGGCCCGGAGACAAAGAAGGTGATGACAAAATCATCCAGCGACAAAATAAAGGCCAGCAGCCCGCTGGCAACGATGCCCGGCCACAGCACCGGCAGCACCACCCGCCACGCCACCTGCCAGTTTGTTGCTCCGAGATCCCGCGCGGCATCCACGATCTGGAAGTCAAAGCTTTGCAAACGCCCCAGCATCAGCGCGGTCACGTAGCACAGGCAGAAGGTGATGTGCGCCGCAATCACCGAGCCGTAGCCCAGCTCCCAGTGCACGCTGACAAAAAACAACTGCATCGCCACCCCGATCCAGATGTCCGGCACCGCCAGCGGCAGCTCGGTGAGCACCAGGTGCACCCGCTGCAAGGGCGAGCGATACCGGTGCAAGCACCAGGCCGCCAGCGTCCCCATCGCCGTCGCCCCCATCGTGGCGCAGGCCCCGATTTCCAAGGTGTTCATGAGCGCCTGAATCGTCGCCTCATCCTTGAACAGCTTCTCATACCACTGCCACGAGAACCCCTCCCAGTGCCCGCCATATTTCGAGGCGTTGAACGAGTTCACCATCAGCACCAGCAGCGGCGCATACAGGAACACCAGCACCGCGATGAGGCAGAGCGTGGTGAAGCGAGGGCGGGGGATGGAGGGCATGGGGGCAGGTCTACTTTACAAGAGACGCAACCCTGCTAGCAGACAAGTTGCTAGTGATAGAGCGAGGATTAAAGATACGGCATGGCAGCTGACGCGAGAGCGACGAAGAAAACTCAAAAGCAGGCAGGAGCGCACTATACGCCACCTGGGCTGGCTGACTTCGTTGCGCGCCAATTGGCAGCGGTTTGCACAGTCAAAGACCCAGTCGTGCTTGACCCTGCGGTAGGGGATGGTGAACTGCTGCTTGCGTTTGGCAAAGCCTTCACCGGTAAATGTGAACTGAAGGGCTTCGACATGGATGCCGCAGCAGTGGCAATTGCCCAGCGCCGACTCACGACGGAACTGCCCGGTGTGCCAGCGAGAATAAGCGAGCAGGATTTCCTGGAGATCGCACTCGAACATCGCGGTGACACTCTCTTTTCGGCTCCTGGCGCCTTTGACTTGGTCATTGCAAACCCCCCTTACGTTAGGACGCAGGTCATGGGGGCGGAGAGGGCGCAGCAGCTTGCTCAGCAGTTCGATCTGAGTGGAAGGGTCGATCTCAGTTTTGCTTTTATCGAAGGCATTGCAGACGTGCTGAAGGAGGGCGGGTGCGCAGGCATCATTGTCTCTAATCGTTTTATGACGACAAAAGCCGGAGCTGTGGTGCGCGAGCGGATTCTGTCCCGCTTCGATGTGCTGCACGTTTGGGACATGGGCGACACGAAACTCTTTGAGGCTGCGGTGCTCCCTGCGGTCTTGCTTCTCAAAAAGCACCGTGGCCGAACGGTTGACCTGCCACGTTTTACTTCGATCTATTCCACGGCGGAGGCTGGATTGCATCAGGCTGGCGACATCTTTGAAGCGATCAGCAATGGCAGCGGCACCGTATCTGTGCAGGGCGCGACATTCATGGTGCAACATGGCTCATTGGATCGTGGAACTCAAACCGGTGACACGTGGAGAATCGCGACAGATGCCGGTGATGCATGGCTTGAGACCGTGCTGAAGCACACCCACTGCACCTTTGGTGATGTGGGGAAGATTCGTGTGGGGGTCAAGAGCACTGCGGACAAGGTGTTTGTGCGCACTGACTGGCATACGATACCAGAAGAAATGCAACCAGAGGTTTTGTTGCCCCTGATTACCCATCACGTCGGGCGTCGATACCGGGCTTTGCCAGCGGATCGCCAGATTCTTTACACGCATGAGGATCGCGGCGGGAAGAAGGTCGTCATCGATCTTGGGCAATATCCCCGGACCGCACGGTACCTCGAGAGCCATCGTACCGCCCTGGAATCGCGGTCCTATGTCATGAAGTCTGGCAGGCAGTGGTATGAGATCTGGGTGCCGCAAAACCCGGCGCATTGGCCCATGCCAAAACTGGTGTTCCCCGACATATCGGAGCGGCCGACTTTTTGGATGAGCCTTGATGGCGAGGTGATCAATGGCGACTGCTACTGGCTCGCCGCCAACGACACTTCCCACAACGATCTCCTCTGGCTGGCGCTTGCGGTGGGCAATTCGCGGTTCATTGAAAGCTACTACGATCATGCGTTCAACAATAAGCTCTATGCCGGACGCCGTCGGTTCATGACCCAGTATGTGGAGAAGTTTCCGCTCCCTTCTCCGGCGACACCCCTGGCAAAGGAGATTGTCCGATTGGCGAAGGAAGTCTATGCCGCCACGCCTGATCAACAGGCTGATCTGCTGGCGGGTCAGATTGACGCGATGGTCACCCTAGCCTTTGGGCTTCCCGAAGAAGTCGCGGGGTAGGGGAATCTGAAGCTTCTTGTTGAGCACGCGCCCGCCGAACTGAGGGAAGCGGATGAAGAAATCCTCGCCAGTAGCGAGCACCAGATTCTTCAAGGTGACGTTGCGGCCGTCGGTGCAGGCACCAAAGATGGCGTATCGCACATCGCAGTGCCTCACGGCTCCTTCCGGCAGTCCGTCGAGATCAAGCGGTTCAATGCTGACCGGCTGAACAAGACCCAGATCAATGGTTGGCCCTGTTTGCAATTTCACTTCCAGAAGTTGATGCCGGATGTCAGGGAACTGGCCATCGTCCGCATAGCTCTGATAGCCGAGCACGGAGCAGACGAGCCGATGCAAAGTAGCTCCGCGATTCCGTTCCTGGTCATGCCCCGCATCGGGAATGACCCTTCCCACCAGAGTGGAGAGTTCACGAAAGATTTCCGCAATAGGCTTCAATTCGGCCACCGTTGGGGTATCTGTGGGCAGGGCGTCCACTTTTGAGCATGCACCGTGGATCAACAGGGGTCTTATTTGTGCGGTATCCGCAGGCGATACCAATTCCGCCGGTTCGGTTCCTGCATTGAAACGCGCCTGATACTTCTGAGTGAGCGTCCCTGTTGTGTCGAGCCTGGCCAACGAAAGCCCCGTGACCACCTTCACCCTTTGAATGCTGCCCTCCGTGTCTTGGCGGATCAGGACATAACGCCGACGAGGCTGCAGCTCGGCGTTCCAGACCTGGAGGTTGTTGGCCGCCTGCACGTAGGTATCGAAGTTCTGACCTGGAAACCGGGCGTAGGGGTTGCATTTTTTGAATGAATCTGGCACGGGTAGCCCAGGATTTCGCAGACCCGGCTCTTTGCCACCTTTGACCGAGTGCGCAGAGGGAGACCAGCCAGACTGAATCCCCGCAAGCCTCTGTCGAGGATGGATTCCAATTGGGGGGTTGGGATGTAGAGTGGCGAATTCTTGTCCAGCAGGTCGTAGATTGTCAGTCCGCTTGAGCGAATCGCCTCAACGTAGTTTGGCGAATAGAACAGGAGCCGTTTGCTCACTTTACTCCTCCCTTGGTTAGAAGGACGGGCACCGAGACTCCCATGGCCTTGGCAAAAAGCTCAAGCGTCCCCAGCGTTACATTGCGTTCACAACGCTCCACTGAGCCGACGTAGGTGCGGTGGACCTCGCAGTGGGCCGCAAAGGTGTCCTGGGACAGTTGCTCCCTTGCCCTGTAAGCCCGGAGGTTCTCCGCCAGCACTGCTCTCAATGCATTCTTTGCCATGCCCAAGCAAATAGGGCAATGATGACCATGAGGCGACAGCCTATGGGTAGCATCTTGGCAGCGGCCGTTCGCGGCGGAGTCAACTACCCCACCACCCCCGGTTTCTGGCGGATCCCAATGAGGTGCGCCAGATGACAAGGGAACAAGCACCATGAAGACAATGAGCCGGAAACGTTACGGCAGTGATTTCAAAGCCCAGGCCGCAGAACTCGTCAAGCTGGGCACAACCGTGCCACAAGTGGCCGGGTAGCCGGGCATTGGCACCAGCCTGCTCTACCAGTGGACCCAGGGCACGCGGGGCAGGGCGCAGCTCGACCGCGCAGCCCTCCGAGCCGTGGGCGAAGTGCACTGACGTGCAGCGGGTGAAATGAACCGGCAAGGACGCTTTCGAAGTCCTCAAGATGGAGGCCGTGCCGGAGGGTTTTCGTTTCACCTTCACCCGGCCCGGGGAGCCGGGGAGCGCCCTGGCCGCCTGCGGCTACACCTTCCTTCACCATTCCAAGGATGGCAGACCGGAGGTGGAAATCTGGCCGGTTGTCGCTCACCCCGCCAGCGTCTCCGAAGGGGGCGCAGCGTAATCCTGCGCTGCGACGGCTGCGCGCATGTGTTTCACCTGACCGGCATCCGCTCCCGCGAGGGGCTGCCGCTGCTCCATCCCCCGCTTTTTACACCCTCAGTCGCAGGCCCTGAGGGGGGTGAAGAAAAAATTCATTTTTTTCTCGAACAGTTTTGAACGGATTCAAACCACCCCCCACTAACCCCATCAACAGTGAACGCCGGGCGACCGGCCTGAGCTGGTCTTGAGAGTCAATTGGTTGTTGTCACTAAACCCACGCGTGTGGGAACTGTGTTGAGGTTGATGCCATAGAGGCCGGGTGGAATCGGGAGCCACCCGGCCTCACTCTTTTTACGAGGCGTGTTTTTCTCGGGCTGGTTACTCCAGCACCTTGATTTTCAGGTTCTTGTACCAGACGGGTGCCTGGGCCTTGCCGTGCAGGCCTTGCAGGCCCAGGGGGCCTTTGCGGGCGAAATCCTTCAGGGCGACGGCGAACTTGTTGGGCGTGCCATCGGGATTCTTTTTCGCCTCGGTCCAGTTGTTGAGGTCGGCGTGGATGACTTCCTCGCCATTGAAGACCACGGAGACGAGGCTGTCCTTGCAGGTGATGGTGAAGTGGTTCCAATCGCCCACGGGCTTGGCCATGTCCTTGGAGGGCGGCATGGCATCATAAATCGCGGCGACCATGCCGTACTTGCTTCCGTCGGTGTTTTCGTGGACCTGGATTTCCAGGGCGGCGAGGGCGTTCTTGATGTTGCTGGAGTGCAGAAAGACGCCGCTGTTGGATTCCTTGGCGACCTTGAAGTCGAGGTCGAGGATGAAGTTGCCATACGACTCCTTGGTCCAGAGCGTTTCATGGTCGCCCGCGACGAGTTCGCCGTTGGTCCAGGTCCATTTAGCGGGGGAGACGGCGTCGGACAAGTCCTGGGCGAACAGGTCCTTCCAGCCGGTGGTGTCCGGGGGAGGGGTGGCGGCGGTGGCAAAGGAAGCGCAGGCAAAAGCTGCGACGGCGAGGGTGAGGATGGATTTGTTCATCCCGGCGAGCATGGCAGCGGGCCGTGAAAAGCACAAGGGCATTGGCTTCCGGGCCGTCCGCCCGGAGGGTGGCGGCAGGATGGAGTCCGGATGGTGTCACTTTTTTAATGAAGTTCTTTTTCACGATTTTCGGATTTCATGTCAGAAAGCAGGGGCTGCGTGCAATGAGGGCGATGACAAAGGCGCCGCTGGTACTCCGCCGGCCCTGCTTCAATCCGCTTTACCCTGATGCGCTGTTCCAGTACAACCGCCCGCATGTCATGCCAGCATCGCAAACAAAACCCGGTCGCAGTCCTGCTCGCTCGTGGGCGGCCTGTGGTTTTGGCGTTGCTGCTGCTGTGCCTGCTGCCGGCGCGGCGCTCGCTGGGTGAGGAGCATGTGGATTTGACGCTGGGCTACTATCTGGAGGACAACCATCGCGTCGAGGTCTGGAGCCCGGCGCTGCTGTGGGAGATGGATGTGAACCCAAGCACGGTCTTCCGCCTGCAGGGCACGTACGATGTGGTGTCCGGCGCCTCGCCCACCGGCGCGCCGCCGCAGCGGCAGACGAAGGCGGTCACCACGGAAACCGTGGCCAGCAGCAGCCAGAGGGTGATCACCGGCTACCAGTTCATCTCGGGCCCCACACCGGGATCGCCCGGCACCCAGGTGCCGGTCTATGGCAACGTCTCCAGCAGCACCAGGATCAAGCAGACAAAGCTGGTGCCGTTTGGGCCGCCGATCCTGCCTCTGCAGACCTTCAAGGACCAGCGCCTGGGCATTGACATGGAGTGGGAGCACCACAGCGACGACTGGGTGTACACGGGCGGGCTGGCGGTGGGCAACGAATCGGACTACACCTCGCTGGCGGGCACCGCCAAGATCGGGCGTGAATTCAACCACAAGGCCACCCTGGTGACCTTCGGCGTTTCGCTGGACCACGACTGGGTGCGCGATCCCGTGCAGCACAAATGGGAGCCCAAGGACACGCAGGAGAGCATCCTCGGCCTCACCCAGGCGATTGACCCGAAGACCCTGCTCACGCTCAGCGGCACGCTCGGCGCCGCCCAGGGCTATCTCGACGACCAGTACAAGTACGCCAGCGTCAACGGCCTGATCGAGCACGAGAAGCGGCCGGACTCGCGCGAGCGGCGCGTGGCCATGCTCCTCCTCAACCGGACCTTCGACTCCCTGCACGGCAGCCTGGAGGCGAGCTACCGCTTCTACAACGACAGCTACGGGATCGACGCGCACACCTTCGGCCTCGCCTGGTATCAGCACCTGGGAAAGTATGTGATTCTATCCCCCAGCGTGCGCTACTATCAGCAGTCCGCCGCCGATTTCTATGCGGTGAGCTTCGCCGGCAATCCGGTGAACTTCTCCTCGGACTACCGCCTGTCGAAGCTCGCCACCCTCACCTACGGGCTGAAGCTGGTGGTGAAATTGAGCGGGCGGGTCAATTTCAACGTGTCCTACGATCGCTACACCATGTGGGGCCGCGACGGGGTGACCTCGCAGGACGCCTATCCTTCGGCAAACATCATGAGCATGGGGTTCAGGCTATGGTTCTGAGCGCGCCCATCGAAACCACCGCCCCGCTGCTGTGGGGCAAGGACGACTGGTGCCAGTCGCACTTCCGCGCCATGGGCACGGGCTGCCAGATCATCTTCCGCGCCTCCTCCCGCAAGCAGGGCGCGGCCTTCCGCGACGCCGCGGTCGGCTGGGTCGCCGAGTTTGAGAGGAAGTACTCCCGGTACAGGGAGGACAGCATGATCTCCGCCATCAATCGTGCCGCCGGGGATGGCTGGGTCTGGGCGGATGCGGAGCTGGAAAGCATCTTTTCGCTCTGCGACCACTACCACTGGAGCACGGGCGGTGTGTTTGACCCCACCGCGCTGCCGCTCCAGCGCCTTTGGGACTACAAGGCGGAGCGACCGGTGATCCCTTCTGACAAGGCGATTGAGGCGGCGTTGTCGCTGGTGGGCTGGAACCAGGTGGAGCGCGAGCCTGGTCGCGTGCGCCTGCCCGCGCCGGGCATGGCCGTTGACCTCGGCGGCATCGGCAAGGAGTACGCCGTGGACCGCGTGATCGAGCAGTCCCGGCCCTTCGGCATCATCGACATCATGGTCGATTTCGGCCGCGATGTGCGCGCCTCCGGCGTGGCCCCGGACGGCGGCCCCTGGCGCGTGGGCCTTGAGCATCCGCTGGACCCTGGCACCTGCTGGGGCGGGGTGCGGGCTTCGAACCGCGCCGTCACCACTTCCGGCGACTACTTGCGCGGCTTCGAAATCGAGGGCCGCCGCTACAGCCACATCATTGATCCGCGCACCGGCCGCCCCATCGACAACGGCTGCTGTTCCGCCTCCGTGATCGCGCCCACCTGCACCGAGGCGGGCGCACTTTCCACCGCCGCGCTGATCTTGGGCGCCGAGCAGGGGCTGCGCTTGATCGAGCGCTCCGGCCTCGCCCAGGGGTGCGTGTGGCAGGGCGGCGCCCGCCACGAGAGCCACCGCCTTGCCGCCTGCCTTCTCTGATTTCAAACCATGAAAGCCCTGCTTCTCTTCGTCCTCTGCCTGTCCATCTGCCAATGCACCGAAGTGCGCCCCTGGCAGCGGGGCAAGCTCTCGGATTACACCATGCGCCCGGACCGTGATCCCCTGGCCCTGGCCTTTGGCGAGCACATCTATTTTTCCCGCGAAGCCGCCACCGGCGGGCGCGGCATCGGTGGGGGCGGTTGCGGCTGCAATTGAACAGGCTACTGTTGATCATGAAGAAAATCCTGGCCCTCCTGCTCCCGGCGCTGCTCGCCGGTCTTTCCTTCGCCGCCGATGCCCCGCCGAAGCTGAAGGTGCTGCTGATCACCGGCGGCCACGGCTTTGAGCAGCGGCCCTTCTTCAAGGTGTTCCATGACAATCCGGAGATTGACCTCACCACCGCCGAGCACGCCAAGACCAGCGCCACGGCGTATGACCGCGACGACTTGTTAAACTTCGATGTCGTGGTGCTCTACGACATGCCGATGGTGATCAGCGAAGCCCAGAAGGCGAAGTTCCTGTCGTTGTTCGACAAGGGTGTTGGCGTGGTGGTGCTGCACCATGCCGTGGTTTCCTTCCAGGACTGGCCGGAGTACGAGCAGATCATCGGCGGCCGCTATCCCAAGCCGCCCGCCGGCCAGCCGCAGGTCACGGATGTGGTGGGCTACCTGCATGACCAGGAGGTGCCGGTCACTATCGTCGCGAAGGACCATCCCATCACCGCCGGTCTGAAGGACTTCACCATCCACGATGAGATTTACTGGGGCTTCCGCGTGGGCAAGGACATCACCCCTCTGCTGTCAACGACCAACGAAAAAAGTGGCAAGCCCCTGGCCTGGACGCGGCAGCAAGGCAGGTCCCGCCTGGTCTATCTCCAGCTCGGCCATGATCATCAGGCCTGGGACAATCCGAACTACCCGGTGCTGGTGGCGCGCAGCATTCGCTGGGTGGCCGGGCGCTGATGCCACCTGGTATCCTACAACCCCTTAAAGGGTGAGGCGGGCTTTCCATGTGCCCCATAGGTCATATTGGTCGTATAGGACCTATTCATCTGCGCGAGGCCTCCCTCACTCAAATTCCGTCTCGCGGTCCGCTGAGGAGAAGCAGATCACCATCTCCGCATCCGCACCATCCAGGGCATGGGCGTTGTGCCACTGGCCTGCGGGGATGGAGATGGTGTCGCCGGGCTCGATGATGTACTTCTCATCGCCCAGCGAGTGCTCCAGGCGGCCGGACAGCAGGTGCAGGATCTCATCGCAGTTCGGGTGGCGGTGGCGGGGGTTGGTCTGATCGGCGGGAATGATCACGCGCCCGAAGGTCATCGTGGTGGAGTTGCCGAGCTTGCGCGAGGCCAGCCAGGTGAGCTTGCCCCAGGGCTGGTCGAGGAGTTCGCCATCGGCGAATTTGCGGAGAGGTGAGGCGGGCATGAGGTGGATAGACACGCGGGCTCATTCAGCCTTCTTCGCGGGATTCTTGAAGAACAGCAGGAACACCACCATGACGCCCACGGCGAGCCAGGCGGGTGTCATCCAGATGCCGTTCCAGTCATGCAGAAGGGTGCCTTGCGGCGTGGCCAGCTTGTGGGCATCCATTGACTTGCCGGCGAGGAAGGTGCCGACCAGCGCGCCGATGCCCCAGAGGATGAAGGCGATGAACCCCTGCGCCGCGCCGCGCATGCGCTCCGTGCATTCGTCATCCACGTAAAGCTGCCCGGCGATGAAGAGGAAGTCATAGCACACGCCGTGCAGCAGGATGGCCATGACAATGAGCGCGGTGGCGGAGCTTGTCGCGCTGCCGGCCAGCAGGAAGTAGCGCGCGGCCCAGCACAGGATGCCGATCAGGATCGTGGTCTTGTAGTTCAGCTTCCTGAGCATCACGGGCAGCAGGAACAGGAAGATCACATCCGATACCTGGGCCAGCGTCATCTTGCCGGCGAAATCCTTCCAGCCCAGCTCGGTGAGATACACACCGAGGTTGACGAAGTAGAAGTACAGCGGGATGCAGATGAGGAACATGCACAGGATGAAGATGGCGAAGGTGGGTTTCTTCAGCAGCGCCAGCGCATCCAGCCCCAGCACCTCCCCCAGGCTGACGTTCTGGCCCTTCTTCAAGGGGGGCGTGTGCGGCAGGGTCAGGCTGAACAGCCCGAAGACAATGGAAGCGCCGCCGGCCAGGTAGTACTGGGCTGGCGACTGCTCGGCCTTCAGAAAACTCACGGCCCAGCCGCCCGCGATCCAGCCCACGGCGGAGAAGATCTTCACGCGCGGAAAGTCCTGCTTCGAATCCGCGAGGTGGTGCAGCGACAAGGAATTGCCCAGCGCGAGGGTGGGCACATACAGCGCGCAATACAGGATCAGCATCGGGAAGAATGTCCCGAAGGTTCTCAGTTGCGGCAGACAGCAGAGGACGGCCCCGCCGAGGATGCCCAGCACGGCGAGCAGCTTTTCGGAGGCAAAGTACCGGTCCGCTATCAGGCCCACAAAGAACGGCGAAATGATCGCCCCCCAGGCGAAGGCTCCATAGGCCAGCCCGATCTCCGCGCCGCTGAACTTCAGCGTGCCCAGGTAGCTGCCGAGGGTGGAGTACCAGGCGCTCCACAGGAAGTACTGAAGGAACATGAACAGGCAGAGCCGGATCTTGAGCGTGGTCTGTGACATGGTGGGAGGAGGGGGCGCAAAAGTTTATCGCCCGCGCTTGCGCAGCATACGAAGCCACCGGAAGTAAGGTATCATGAAAGTGCTCGCCTGCCTCCTTGCCCTGTCCTTGCTCGCTGGTTCCGCCCGTGCCGAAGCTCCTGCCGCCTCGTCTGCCAACACCGCCATCGTTTCCGTGGGGAAGCTGGAGAAGGATTCCTATGACTGGGAGCAGCGCCACGCGGCGATTTTGGCGACCAAGGACAAGATCAATCCTGAGCTGGTGTTCATCGGTGATTCCATCACGCACTTCTGGGCCGATCCCTCCCACGGCAATCGCGGCGCGGATGCCATGAAGGACCTGTGTGCCGGCCGTGCCATGCTGAACCTGGGCTTCGGCTGGGACCGGACGCAGAACGTGCTGTACCGCATCGAAAACGGCGAACTCGACGGCCTTCATCCGAAGTTCGTCGTCATCCACATCGGCACCAATAATCTCGCCGGCACCAATAATCTCGCCGGCACCAAGAACGCGCGTGAAAACACGCCGGCTGAAATTGCCGAGGCCATCACGCTCATCGTTGACCGGGTCGAAGCCAAATGCCCCGAGGCGAAGATTGTGCTGATGGCCGTGTTTCCTCGCGGCGAGAAACCCACCGACCCCAAGCGCGCCAAGATCGCCGCCATCAATGAGATCATCGCCAAGCTGGCCAGACCGCGCCTGACCTACCTGGACATCACCAACAAGCTCACCAATCCCGATGGCACGATCTCCAAAGAGGTGATGGCTGATCGCCTGCACCCCACGAGCCAGGGCTACGCCATCTGGGCCGAGGCATTGAAACCTCTGCTGGCCAAGTGATCAAAATCGCTGTCGCAACCTTCACTCCTCCAAGCTCATGATCGACCCCAAAGGCGCCCACTCGGTCATGCGAGTATTGAGTGGTTGATGCTGATTTCAGGCGCTATTTCTCTCATTGGGTTGCCGTACGATTTTAGAAAACCCGCAAACTCACATTTGAGTACCAGTCGCAAGAGGACCATTTATGTTCTTGTCTTGTTCATGACATTGATTGGCCTTCTGGGTGTGACGGGAATTGAGGATTGGGTATGGAGCCACACCGACCGTTAACCCACCGACCGTTAACCGTCTCCTATGACGATGTGCTGGAAGCGCTGCCGCGTGTTCATGCGGTGTTGCAGCCCACGTTGCTTCGCAACTGGCCGGGCTTGTCCTCTCTGCTGGGCTGCGAGCTGCATTTGAAGCATGAGAACCACCAGCCGGTGGGCGCCTTCAAGGTGCGCGGTGGCATCAATCTGGTGGGCACGCTCAATGACGCGGAGCGGCGGGCGGGCATCCTGGGGGTGTCCACCGGCAATCACGGGCAGTCGCTCGCCTTTGCCGCGAGGCACTTCGGCGTGCACTGCGCCATCGTGGTGCCGAAGGGCAACAACCCGGACAAGAACCGCGCCATTCAGCAGCTCGGCGCGGAGTTGATCGAGCATGGTCGCGACTTCGACGAGGCGCGCGAGTTCGTCTCTGAATTGCAGCGCCAGCGCGGCGGGCGCTACGTTCACTCTGCGAACGAGCCGAAGCTGATCGCGGGCGTGGGCAGCCTCGCCTGGGAGGTGTTCGAGGTGCTGCCTGATCCTGATGTGATCCTGGTACCGATCGGCCTGGGCAGCGGCGCGAGCGCGGCCTGCGTGGTGGCGAAGCATCGCCGGCCAGAGACGCAGGTCATCGGCGTGCAGGCCGCAAACGCCTCGGCGGTGGTGCGCTCCTGGCGCAGCGGCGCGCACGAAACGGACCTGAGCATTCACACCTGGGCCGAGGGCCTGGCCACCCGCGTGCCCGCCGACCTGACCCTGGGCATCATGCGTGAGCTGATGGATGATGCGATCCTGGTGAGCGAGGATGAGATGCGCCGTGCCGCCGCCCTCATTCTGAAGCATACGCACAACCTCGCCGAAGGCGCCGGTGCGGCCACGCTCGCCGCCGCCTTGCAGCAGCGCGAGCGCTTCATTGGCAAGAAGGTGGTGGCCGTGCTTTCAGGCGGCAACCTGGACCTCGCGCAAGTGCCGGTGATTCTAGATTTTCTCTGAGGGGAGCAGTCTGCTCAGCGGTGGCCCCAATGCCCGGATTTGTCGAGGAAGTCCTGACCGTGCTCCGCTGCGATGGCGAACTCCTCCTCCAACTCGACGCCGCCCTCGCGCTGCCGTTCGGCGATGGTCCAGAAGTAGCGCTCCAGCCCCGGCGGGCAGATCACCAGCAGCTTGCCGCCCTCCGGCCCCACGCGATAGCGGTGCGGCTGGTAGGCGGGGATGGCGATGGCTTCGCCGGGGTGCAGCGTCGTTTCGACTTCATTGGCAAAGAAGGTGTACGAGCCCTCCATCACCACAAAGGACTCGCACCCGCGCGGATGCACATGCAGCGCCGGCCCCACCGAGGGCACATGCTCCATCTCGATCACCGCATATCCGCCGCCCGTCTCCTGCGTGGTCAGGCGGATGATCATCTGGGTCTTGTGGAAGGTGAAGGGGACGTTTTTCATGGGGTGTGAATTGGGTGTGGGCGGCGCAAGCCTGTTTCAGGAAAGTAGCCATCACGCTCCGCCGTGATGAGCTTTGTGCAAGGATGCCTCGAC
>CAINXC010000271.1 GCA_903854655.1 uncultured Verrucomicrobiota bacterium
GAAAGCGCCCAGCTTTCCTTGACCGTTTCCTTGAGGGCTGCGGAATGCCCGTTCGCGCCGCCAATGAGGATCGCCACCCGCTTGCACCCCTCCATCTGGCGTGCCTCAATCCACTGGGCGAGCCCCTTGCTTCGATGCTGCTTTCCACGCTCGTCCAGCAAGACGCGCAAACAGCCGTCACTGGCGGTGAGCATGCGCTTGGTGACCTCCTCAGGCGTGCCGTCACGCACAAAAACGCACTCCACCGACCCTGTTTTTTGCAGTCGTGACAGATAATCGTCCACGCCCTGTTTGGCCCAGCCCAGCACTGGTTTTCCAGTGGCAATAATTCTCCAACGCATACGCAATCCTCCAGAATGTCAAATTTCCCTCAATTCCATAGAAACCATGAATTTAATCCCTGTTTTGGGTTCCTGATACTTGTGATGTTCTTGCATAATCTAAAAAAAACCTTAAAATGCGGCTCTGAATTCACAAAAAACCCACTCTGCGCTTATGCGAACACCAACTCCCCACACCATCGTGCGCTCTTTGAGCGCTCTCGCAGTCGTGACAATGGCGTCATGCAGTCTGCCCTCGCCTCAGGACTGGCGTCAAATCCAATCGGATGGCCTGATCCCCTACGTGATGAACAAGTCGCATTCCGAGCACGGCTCCGCCGTGACCGCGCCGACTCAGCAGGTCGCTCAAGTGAAGTCCCATCCCGCCCCGTCTGTTGCTCCTGTGGATCAGAGCGCCCCGGTGTCGAGCACCCCTTCCGTGCCGCCTCCTTCACAGTTGAAGAGCGACACCCTTGTCACCGCGCAAGCCGTTCCTGGCCTGGCCGGATATGTGCGCTCGCCGTTCACCAATCCGCCCCGCCTTGTTGACGTGCGCGGCATGGTGCCGGGATCGAAGGTGGTGTGCCCGTACACACGCAAGCCCTTCATCGTTCCCAACATGCCGCAGGACCAGCAGGTCGCCTCGAATCCGGCCCCTGCTCCCTTGCCGAAGCCCCAGCCCCAGGCCACCCAGCCTGCGCCGGCCCCCGCGCCGAAGGTGACCCAGCAGGTGCCGACGACTCCGACCAAGGTGGCCGTCAACACCGCCCCGGCTCCACAGCCCCCGCCCACGCCACAGGCCAAGCAGACGCCTGCTGTGCAGCAGACTCCGCCCCCCGCCACGACCGAACTGCCCTTCGGCATCGCGATCCCAGGCCGTCCTGGCTTCGTCAACAGCCCTTACGCCGCCAAGCATCAGCTCGTGGATGTCACCGGACTGCCGACAGGCATGGAAGTGAAGTGCCCGTACACCGGCAAGCTCTTCCGCGTGCCGCCGCAAGCCAGTGGTGCCGCCCCCGCCAAGAACTAGCATCAGCGCCAGATTGATTCAGACTCCCCGCCGAGGCTCTTGCGCCCGGCGGGGTTTTTTATTGGCAGGAGGAGGGAGACAGAAGGAAGGAGGAAGAATGCCTGATTTGAACAGCCTCTTGCGAAGTCAGAACTTCCCCCTTTCTTCTTCCTCCTTCCTGTCTTCTTGATACCCCAGCATGAAACGTCTCTATCGCCACGGCCAGATCGCCTCCGAAGAATCCGCCACACTTGTTCGCGCTGACGTGCTCGTGGAAGGCGACCGCATCATCGGAGTCGCGCCCGAGATCACCGCAGGTGACGACATGGAGATTATTGAGTGCGAGGGGCGCATCCTGCTCCCGGCCTTGTTTGATGTCCACGTTCACGCCCGCGAACCGGGCCGGGAGGACAAGGAAACCATCCAGACCTGCAGCGAAGCCGCCATCAATGGCGGCATCACCGGCATGGTGCTTCAGCCCAACACCACGCCAGCCATTGATACCGCCGGCCTTGTGCGCACGGTGCTTGAGATCGGCAAGGCCAAGTCGCGCATCGCCATCTTCACCACTGGAGCGATCACCAAGGGCCGCAAGAGCGAGGAGCTCGCCCCCATCGGCGCCATGAAGAAGGCAGGGGCGGTGATGATCACCGATGACGGCGACCCCGTGCACAACCCGCAGTTGCTGCGCATCGCCATGGAGTACGCCAAGGACTTCGACCTGCCGCTGGCCAGCCATTGCGAGGTGAAGGAGCTCTCCGCCGGCGGCTGCATGCACGAAGGCGGCGTCAGCTACTCGCTGGGTCTGCCGGGCATCCCGGCGTGCAGCGAGGAGATCTGCCTGGAGCGCGACATCCGCCTCGCCCAGTTCACCGGAGCGCACCTGCACATCCAGCATGTGTCCAGCGCCATTGGCATGCGGGCCATTCAGCGCGCCAAGCAGGACGGCGTGCGGGTGACCTGCGAAGTCTCGCCGCATCACCTGCTGTTCAATCACGAGCACATCGGCAACTACGACACCCATTACAAGATGAACCCGCCGCTGCGCACGACCGAAGACAATGCGGCGCTGCTGCAAGGGCTCATCGACGGCATCTTCGATGTGATCGCCACCGATCACGCGCCGCACACGGAGTTTGAAAAGAACAGCGATTTCGCCACCGCTCCGTTTGGCATCACCGGTCTAGAAACCGCCCTGCCTTCGCTGTTTGATGCGTACATCTCCAAGGGAATCTTTGGCTGGGACCTGCTGGTGAAACGCTACAGCGCCGAGCCCCGCCGCCTCATCAAGCTTGATCCTGTGCCCATCAAGGAAGGCGGCATTGCTGAGTTCATCGTCTTCAACCCCGGGCGCAGCACCACCTTCACCCGTGAGTTCATGAAATCGAAAAGCATCAACACGCCTTTTCTCAACAAAGAGATCAAAGGGCTCGTCGAGCGCGTGATTTTCAACGGCAATGAACTCCTTGCCCGCTAGCCCAATCATGACGCGCCGCCTTGTCTGTCTCGTGCTCCTCGCCTTCGCCGTGCTGCCGGTCCGGGCGCAAACGGCGAAGAGGAAGCTGGAGGCGTATGTTCTGCTGCCCGAGCCCTCGGCGCTTCGCACCGAGCTGTCGCGGGCCCCGGCCGGCGCCCACCGGACGGTACTTTCGCCCGCCCACGAAACGATCGAAGCCCCGGGCGTGAAGATCTACTCCAAGGAGGAGTTCACCAGGCTTGGCATCAGCCTGGACACCTTCACCGAGCGCGCCGTGGCTGCTGCGGAAGCCAGGCTCAAGGAACAGCAGCCTGAATTTATCAAGGATGGCACCGGCAAGACCCGCTACGCCGTGTACCGGGGCGACAGCCCGCTTATCGCTTCGCTGCTGGTTGCGCCGTCATTTGGCAAGGTGCTCGCAAAGCTCTTTGAAGGCGAGCTCTGGGCCGTGGTGCCGGACCGCCACTCGCTCTACCTGTTCCCGGCGAAGCCCGAGATGCTCGCCGAGTTCACCGATGATCTCCAGGAGCGCTACAAAGCCGATCCCTATGCCGCGAGCTGCGAGGTCTTCCGGATCAAGCTCGGAGA
>CAINXC010000272.1 GCA_903854655.1 uncultured Verrucomicrobiota bacterium
AGCATCCTGTTCTGGGAGGCCGGCAACACCGTGGTTACGCCGGAACAGATGCAGCAGATGGTCGATCTACGCAAGCAATGGGACCCGTCTGGTGGACGCGTCATCGGGACCCGCGGCGACTCCAACGACAAGGCCAATACAGCTACGACCCCGATCGCTGAGTTCTACGGCGTGATGATGGCGCAGGACACCGGGGTAGAGAACCTGTCCGGACCGACTGCCATATTTCGCGGCTACTCAGCCGAACGCCGCGACCGGGCCCCGATCATCGAGACCGAGGACTTTCGTGCCGAAGGCGCGCGCCGCATGTGGGACGATTTCTCGCCCCCGTATTACAAGACAAAGAAAGGACCGAACGACACCTGGAAGCGCGACGGGTTTCTCTACACCTCTGAGGGCTTCGCGCTGGACGGTGTCAAGCAGTATTGGGAGTACTGGAAGAACCGCATCTCTAACACCGATCCCGAACATGCCCGCTGGTCGGGTTACTGCTCCATCTACTTCACCGATGAGGATGCAGATGGACGCCAGGACTCGAGCGAAGTCTCCCGCGTCAGCGGCAAAGTGGATGCAATGCGCCTGCCCAAGGAAATCTATTACGCTTACCGCGTGATCCAGAGCCCGCCCGAGAAACCCGACCTGCACATCCTTGGTCACTGGACGTATCCGGCCACGCAGCCCGATGGGTCGAAGACGGTCAAGGCCGTGTACGTCATCTCCAATACGGAGTCGGTTGAGCTAATCGTTAATGGCAAATCGCAAGGCGTAAACGCCAAGCCGGATAACGGTTGGGTCTTCGCCTTTCCTGATGTCGAATTCGCTCCGGGAAGTATCAAGGCGATCGGCAAGAACGGCCCCAAGGTGGTTGCTCAGCAGGAACTGACGACGGCAGGATCCGCCGCAGCGATCAAGCTTACTTCTATCACTGGGCCCCAAGGCTTTCAAGCCGACGGCGAAGACATCGCCCTGATCGACTTCGAAGTAGTCGATGCAAAGGGGCAGCGCTGCCCAACGGACGATATGCGGGTCGACTTCACCTGTTCCGGGCCTGGCATCTGGCGCGGGGGATACAACAGCGGCAAGCTCAATTCGACCAACAATCTGTACCTGAATACTGAACTTGGGATCAACCGCGTCGCGGTGCGCTCGACCCCGACGGCAGGAACGATTACGGTGACCGCAAAACGCGACGGGCTGAAGTCAGCGCAGGTGCAGATTACGTCCAAGCAAATAGTCATCACTGACGGCATTGCTGCCGTTCGGTCACAACAATTGCAGGGACCCGCGGAAAGGTAGCTATTCCCAACCGCGGGTTCAGTACCAGCGAGGATGAATCGCGAACTCTCTCGGCATTCAGCAGCACGAACCGAAATCCGGTTTCGTGTGATTTGAAATGCAGGATCGACTCTATCTCAGCATTGCTATTCAGTTGACCAACTATTCCGGCAAAGTCGGAATATCCGGTCGTTGGCCGTCGGGGGCGACGGGATATGACTTGCTGCCGTCGTTCAGTTCCAGCCGGAGGTAGTCCCAGACGACGCCGGTGGTAACGTCTCCGGCGGGAACGGTGAAGGTCATCTCGTTGGCTCCGGCCTTCAGCAGAGTGGCGTCGAACTTCTGGATGTACTGGTACCAGACCCCCTTGTTGGTGTTGTAGCGCAAGGCGTTGGTAGCGATTGGATGGATCGTGCCAGCGATCTGTCCGTTGACACCGATGGTAAGACCGCCTTGCGCATCCGAACCTACATAGGCTGAGCCGCCACCAGTGGGACGCTGCCCGCCATTAGCGGTCGGCGGATTGGCTCCGTTGCCGGGGCGCTGGGCGCCGGAACTGGTATTGCGCGGGCTTGCTCCGTCAAAAGCTACGTTGCCGCCTCCACCGAGAGCACGATTGCCGCCGCCGTCTGCTCCAGCAAGTGACACGCGCAGAATGGCCGTGCCTTGAGAGGCTTTGGGCATGTTGAAGTTTACGGTCCAAGTCGTGGCGCGGCCCTGGCCCCACTGTGGCCATGGGTCAGCTTTGCTGGGAGGGGTGGCAACCCATCCGAAGCGCTGATTGTAGGGATCCTTCGCAGCTGGATTCAGCCAGGCAGTGGTTGTGGAGTGAGGGACTTCCTGGAAGAACCAATCCTTGTGGTAGTCGCTCTTGCCGATGGTGTAGATGATGTCATTCGGGAACAGCCCGCTGTAGCGCAGACCCCAGCCCCAAAGCCAGTAGTTGTCGGCGTCGCCCTTGAGGAATTTATCGGCGCTGCGGTCGGGATAGCCGATCTCCCAGACCTGCCTGCCGTAGCGGACGGGCTGCCAGGTTATTTTTCCGAGGTCAATCTGCTTGCCTGCTTCGACCGTGATGTCGGCCTTCGCGAATTCGCCGAGGACGCCGTTGGCAAAGGCGTGGAGGGTGTAGGTGCCGGGCCGGACGTTGGGGATGGTGAAGCGTCCGTCGGGGGTACCTTCAGTCCAGAACTGGTAGTAGTTGCCGTCGTGCGGCCATGTGACGATGGGCCCGTTTCCTGCAAGCAGGGTGTAACCGCTTTCGGAGCCCTTGAAGTTGGCGTGAGTGAGGCCGACGTTGAGATTGGGGAGACTCTTCGATGAGGCCTGGGGATCGTCAAGAACAAGCTGCCCGGTGACTGTGGCGCGTTCGTTCTTGTGTGGGTAATCGACGCCTTCCACCCAGGGGAATGGCCATGCTGCTTTGAC
>CAINXC010000273.1 GCA_903854655.1 uncultured Verrucomicrobiota bacterium
GCCCTGTCGAATGTGGGCTCGCTGCTGGCGCTGCTGAGCTACCCGTTCTTCTTTGAGCCGCGCTGGGATGTGGTGCGGCAGACAGGCATCTGGTCGGCGGCGTTCGTGGCGTTCGTGCTGCTGTCGCTCGGCGGCGTCTGGCGGGATCGCGGCAGCGATGACGGCGCTGCGGGCGAGGAAGTGGAGGCCTCCCCCGCCCCGCGCTGGTGGCAGCGTTTTCTCTGGGTGGCGCTGCCGGCCATGGCTTCGATCATGCTGCTGGCCACGACCAATCACGTGTGCCAGGACGTGGCGGTGATCCCCCTCATGTGGGTCGCCCCGCTGAGCCTTTACCTGCTCACCTTCATCATTTGCTTCGAGCACCAGCGCTGGTACGCGCCAGCCCTGTGGGCGCTGCCCGCGATGGCGCTGCTGTTTCTGGTCATCGGCTGGGAGGATCTTTCGGACCACTGGAACACCTTTGCCGGTCATCATTCCTGGCTGGCGGCTTGGAAGACCAATTTCATCGGCGAACTCGTCGCGTGCTTTGCGGCGATGTTCCTGGCCTGCATGGTATGCCATGGCGAGCTCACGCGCCTGAAGCCCGCGCACAGCCGCCTCACCGAGTTCTACCTGCTCATGTCCGCCGGCGGCGCCCTGGGCGGGCTGGTGGTGAGCCTGGTGGCGCCACGGGTGTTCAGCACTTATCTGGAATGGCCGTTGGGATTGATCGGCAGCTTCCTCATCGCCACCGTGGTGGTGGGCCGCGAGGCCTGGCTGGCACGCCGCACTTGGGTGCGCGTGGTTCTGGGCATCGCGCTGGCAGTCTCGTGGGCGGGCCTTCTGCTCGGCAGCGGCTGGGGCTTTGGCGTGGACGGCCTGGCACGGGTGTTCAAGACCTTCGTGCTGTGGCAGAAGGTGCTCAACAGCGGGCTCGTCCTCGCCGCAGTGACCCTTGTGGTCATCGCCTGGCTGCGCCGTCGCAACAACGTCCAGCCCGTGCTGCTCACCCTGCTCGTCGTGGTCTCCACGCTTGCGGCGCTGTTCATGCAGGTCCTCGGCTTCAACGAGGAGAAGCGCCTGGAGCAGGTGCGCAACTTTTACGGCGTGATCTCCGTTTCTGAAGACTACGACCCCGGCCTGGAAACCCCGTTTCGCAAGCTCAGCCACGGCACCATCACCCACGGCATCCAGAACCTGGGCGAATGGCGCGAGCAGCCCATCACCTATTATGGCCGGCAGACCGGCATCGGCCTCGCGCTCGAAACCTTGAAGAACAAGCCCGGCGCGCGCGTCGGCGTGGTGGGCATGGGCGCCGGCACCGTGGGCTGCTACGGCATGCCCGGGCAGGTGTACCGCTTCTACGACATCAACCCCGACATCGTGCGCCTGGCGAAGAAGTACTTCACCTACCTCGACGACCTGGAGAAGCGCGGCAGCAAGCTCGAAATCGTCATCGGTGACGCCCGCCTGTCCCTGGAACGCGAGGCCTCGCAACAGTTCGATGTGATGCTGCTCGACGCCTTCGCCGGCGATTCCGTACCGGTGCACCTGCTCACCCGCGAAGCCTTCGAGATCTACAAGCGCCACCTCAAGCCCGACGGCATCATCGCCGTCCACGTCACCAACACCTACCTGCGCCTCGCCCCCGTGATCCAAAAGGTCGCCGCCTCCCTCGACATGAAGACCACCCGTGTCGAAACCGACGAGGATGGCGACGACTACTCCACCGACTACGTGCTGGTCACCAACAACGCCCCCTTCCTCGCCGCCCACCCCACCTCCGGCCTCAGCCCCGAGGAAGCCAGGCTCGACGTCACCGCCTGGACCGACAAGAACCACAGCCTGTTCCGCATCTTGAACCGGCGGTAATACCGCAGCGTCGGCTCATTCCAACTTCTTCCATTTCCGAAGTCAAATCCCTCATCAAAGGGACTCAAGTGATGTTCAGCCATAGACAACCCAAAAGGCTTGAGGGATGAGTATTCCCCATGTCTGCACCTCCTATTTATCTTCACACCGTGAAAAAGTAGCGCAGCACGTGGAAGTACACGGGGGCTGAGAAGCACAGGGAATCCATGCGGTCCATCATGCCGCCGTGGCCTTCGATGAGGGAGCCCCAGTCCTTGATGCCGCGCTCGCGCTTGATGGCGGACATGATGAGCCCGCCAAAGAAGCCGGTGAGGCAGAGCAGCAGCGCGACGACAAAGGATTGCAGCGGCGTGAAGGGCGTGAGGCGGAACATGCCGGCGCCCAGGGCGCTGGCGGTGAGCACACCGCCGGCGAGGCCTTCGAGGGTCTTTTTCGGGCTGAGCTTGGGCGCGATGGGGCGCCGGCCGCAGAGCTTGCCCCACACATACTGAAACACATCGCTGCCCTGCGTCACCGCCACCAGGTACAGCACCAGCCCGGCGCCGCCCATGCGCAGCGGCTGCACCGGCAGCGTGAGGAGCATGGGGATGTGGCTGATGAAGTACACGCAGACCATGAGCCCCCACTGCGTGCGCGAGGTGCGCTGGAGGAAATCCGTGGCGTCGCCATGGATCACCAGCAGCATCGGGATCAGCACAAAGGCGTACACCGGGATCAGGATGGTGAACATGCCGTACCAGCCGGTGTACACCAGCCAGAACTGGAAGGGCAGGATCACGAAAAAGGAGACAAACAAGGCGCGGTGATCCGCCCTGCGGGTGGGCGTGGCGGTGATGAATTCGCGCAGCGCGAGGAACGAGATGAGCGCAAAAATGAGCACCGTGCCCAGCCTTCCCGCCGCCAGCGCGGCGAACAGCACCAGCACCATGAGCCACCAACTGTTGGTGCGCGCGTTCAGGTTCGCCACGGTGGCCCGGGCGGCCTCCGTCTTCGCCGTGCGCCCGAGGATGAAGCCGACGAGGCTGGCCATGGCGAGCACGCCAAAGGCGACAAGCAGGACATGCCGGGTGACTTCGGAGGAAAGGTTCATGAATGCGCGTGGGGAACGAGGTTGAGCACCGCCTCACGCGCACGGTGCAGGAAATCGAGCTTGCGCTCCCCGGCCTCCAGCCGGAGGGGCGCGCCAAAGACCACGCTGCTGAGCAGCGGGATGGGCAGCAGGTGGCCCTTGGGCAGGATGCGGTTAAGATTTTGCAGGTACACCGGCACCAGCTCCGCCTCGGGCACCCTGGCGGCAAGGTGGTAGAGCCCCGCTTTGAACTCGCTCATCTCGCCGTCCATGCTGCGGGTGCCTTCGGGAAAAAGGATGAGCGAATGCCCCTCGCGCATGGCGGCGGCCATCTGCTCAATCGGGTTGTCCTTGCGTGTGATACCCTCGCGGGCGATGAGCAGGGAGTTGAACAGGGTGACCGCCGTGGCGCGGGTGAGCCGGGTTTTCCCCCAGTAGTCGCGCGCCGCCACCGGCCGGGTGCGCTCCCTCGCCTCGCGTGGGAGGGCGGCCCACAGCGTGGCGAAGTCGAGATGGCTGCCGTGGTTGGCAAAGTACACGCGCAGCCGGTCCGCACGCGGTTCGCAGCCCACCCACACCGCGTTCACCCCCGTGATGAGCTTGGTCACAAAAACGGCGGTGGAGCGGAGCATAGTGATGGGGAGATCAGGTTTTCGACGGCTCGCGCAACTGATTGGCGATCAGGCTCAGGCGTCGCCAGCAGGTGATGGCGCAACCGACGACAATGAGGGTGAGCGCCCAGCGCATGACCTCCTGGGCGCACTTGCCATCCTGGCGCACCCACAGCTCGACGATGCTGCCCAGGCAGGCGGCGGTGAGCACGGCCATGCGGTGCTGCTTGGCCATGGGGCCGATGAAGCTCTGGGTGCCGGTGAGAGTGCCGCCGAGCACGCGGATGTAGGCGGTGAGGACGGAGAGCACGGCGGCCACCCAGCCCACGGGGATGCCGCAGAGCTTCACCACCCAGTCATTGCAATAGCCGGCGGCCATCATCAGCAGCGGGTCCGCGAGGCGGTCCGGCATCTCGTTGTAGAGGGCGCCCACGGCGCTCTTTTTGCCGCCTTCAATCGCCACCATGCCGTCGATGAGATTGCACAGCAGGCGCAACTGGATGCATAGCGCCGCGCCCAGCCAGATGGCGCTCGCGGTCCATTTGTCCGGGAAGTCGCTCGCCTTCATCAGGCAGACCGCCGCCAGCACGGAGAACACCAGGCTCAGCACGGAGATGGCGTTCGGCGTGATGCCTGTCCTCGCCACCCATCCGGCCAGCGCCCGCGCCCAGGAGGTTTCGCGGGACTTGAGGTAACGCCTGCTGCCAGTGCCCGGATCGTCGATCATCGTAACCAACAGCTAGCATAAGCCGTGGCATCGGCAATGGCGGTGTTGCGTTCTGGAGACGAGAGGATGTTCATCAAAAGTTGGAGTAAAGCGTTTACGCGATCACC
>CAINXC010000274.1 GCA_903854655.1 uncultured Verrucomicrobiota bacterium
ATGGTGAAGGCCGCATCGCGATCCACAGCCTGCAAGATGGGAAAAAGCTGCTGGAGTGGGCAGCGCCCATCACGTATCGGTTGGAGTTCAGCCCCGATGGCAAACTGCTCCTCCAAGTGGAGAGAACCTCAAGACTCTTCACCGTCTGGGACGCGGCCACCGGCCAGCCCCGCTGGAAGCATGAGCAGGAGGGAAAGCAGTCCCTGGGAAGCTTCACTCCTGACAGCCAGCAGGTGGTGGCTTACGGCACCAAGGATAACGTCCGCCTCCTGAACGCGCAGGATGGCACACTGGTGCGCTCCGTTGCCAATGTCGCATCTCACAACATCGCCGTCCGCCCTGACGGTAAGATGATTGTGGCCAGCAACGGTGGTGAATGGATCAAGGGCGTGTTTCTTCAGGATGGGAAGGTCGCCTTCGAGTTCCGGGCGCCTAACCATAACATAGATCGTTTCATCTTCACGCCCGACGGCGCGCGCTTCGTAACCGTGGCCTTGCTGCCCGATGGACGGCAGGCCATCCAACTCTGGGATGCGAACACGGGCGCTCCGTTGCAGTCCTTGCTCGGCGGCAGTGGCAGCTTCAGAGACGCGGGAATGCATCCGCTCTCCGGCGAGCTGCTCGTGGCCGGCACCAACTCTCGTGTGTGGGACCTCACCGGCACGCCTGAGAAGTGGATATTGAACGGCGTCTCTTCCAGCATTGCCTTCTGGGGATCGGATGATGTGGTCTTTGCCGCGGCTCCGGGCCAGAACGCCGCGCTGCAAAAGCTGCAGCCCGGCACTCCGGAACTGCTCTGGAAGCCGCCCAGCAGTGCCTGGAACCTGCTAAGCGTGAGCGCGGATGGGCGCTTCGCCGCCATCGGCTACCCCCGCTTGGTGAACGAAGTCCACGAACTCTTTCTGCTGCGAAACCCCGGTGCCCACACCGAAAAGGTGGCCGTCCTCAATCATGCCGGTGGACTCACCCAGCTCCGGCTCAGCCCCACCGGCGACCGTCTGGCGGCCATCACTGGGTATTACGGTAATGACGTCGCCCTGTATAACCCTGTCACCGGCCAGCAACCGGTCAAATTGGAGCGCAAGGACATGAGGAAGTTCTGGAAACTCGGCTGGGTCAGCGGTGGCACGCAACTCGTGGGTCTGGCCTTAGCGAAGGCGGATCGCGGCAATCCCGGCTCGGAGGAATGGATCGTCCTCTGGGACGCCGCCACCGGAAAGGTCGTGCAGACGGCGACCAACCGCACCCCGATGGATGTGCTTGTCGTCTCGCCTGATGGCCGCCGCTTCGCCGAGGCCGGGACGGATAAGATGGTGCGCATCCGCGATGCAGCGACGCTGGCGGTGCAGCATGAATTCCGCGCGCACGACGGCCCCATCACAGCGCTGGCGTGGCACCCCTCAAAGCCCATCATGGCCACCGCCTCCGCCGACTTGAGCGTGAAGCTCTGGAACCTTGAGACAGGCCGACGGCTGGAGGAATTTCGTGGCATGGTGACCACGCCGAGCGAACTCGCCTTCAGTCCCAGCGGCAAGCGCCTCGGCTGTGCGGCATTTGGCAACCCCACCCGCATCTGGGAGCCGCCTTCGCTTAACGAACAGCCAGCTACGGCCAAGCCCGCAGACGGTTGGGAAGATCTCATGGCCCAGCTCACCCGCGCCGCCGTCGTGCGGACTGGTAACGGCTGGC
>CAINXC010000275.1 GCA_903854655.1 uncultured Verrucomicrobiota bacterium
ATCGACGAAACAACGACAACACACACCTGCTGCCATGACTGCTGAAACGAAACCCAAAATATGGACCCCCGGAGACTGGAACGCCTTCTTCGGCTTCGGGACCAACATCCTGGTCAACCTCCTCACGTTGACGGCGCTGCTGCGCTTTGTGCTGAAAATGCCTGACGCCATCGTGTTCGGCCGGATCCTGCCCGCCACCGGCCTGATGTTATGCATGAGCACATTGTACTACGCGTGGCTGGCCTACAGGCTCGCAAAGAAGACAGGAAGGAGCGATGTCTGCGCCCTGCCCTCGGGCATCAGCGTCCCGCACATGTTCGTCGTCACCTTCGTGATCATGCTGCCGATCGCCCTCAAGACCGGTGACCCGGTCAAGGGCTGGGAGGCGGGGCTCACCTGGGTCTTCATCCAGAGCTTCGTGCTGATGATCGGCGGCTTTGTTGCCCCCATCGTGAGAAAAATCACACCGCGCGCCGCCCTGCTTGGCACGCTGGCAGGCGTGTCCATCAGCTTCATTTCGATGCGGCCGGCGCTGGAGATGTTCCAGACCCCCCTGATCGGCATCACCTGCTTTGCGATCATCCTGCTGAGCTGGTTCGGCGGCGTGCGCTATTACAAGGGCATTCCTGCGGGGCTCGTTGCCATTGCCGTGGGCAGCCTCATTGCCTGGGGGTCCACCCTGTGCGGCGGCAGCTATGGCGGGATGACCCTGGTGAAGCTGCACGACTCCTTTGCGAACTTTGGCTTCTCCCTGCCCATGCCTGCGATCGGCCACATCTTCTCCGGCTTCCAGTTCCTGGGCGTGATCCTGGTCACCGCCATCCCCTTCGGGATTTATGATCTGGTGGAGGCGCTGGACAATGTCGAGAGCGCCTCTGTGGCGGGGGATGACTTTCCCACCACACGGGTGCTTACAGCGGACGGCGTGGTCAGCCTCATCGGCTGCTGCCTGGGCAATCCCTTCATCAACGCGGTGTACATTGGCCACCCGGGCTGGAAGTCCATGGGGGGCCGCATTGGTTACTCCGCCGCGACCGGCGTGGTGGTGATCATCTTCTGCACCTTCGGCATCATCTCCCTGATGTCCTCCCTCATACCCATCGTGGCCATCTCGCCGATCCTTCTCTACATCGGCATGCTGATTGGCGCCCAGGCTTTCCAGGAGACGCCGCGCAGCCACGCGCCGGCCATCATCCTCGCCCTCACACCTCACCTGGCCGCCTGGGGCAAGCTCTTGATTGACAACTCCCTGGGCGCCGCCGGCACCAACGCCGCAGCCGTGGGCCTGGACAAGCTGGGCCAGGTGGGCGTGCTCTATCACGGGCTGGAAGTGATGGGTGGTGGCTCCATCCTTGCCGGGGTGATCCTGGCCGCCGTGGCGGTCTTCATCATCGAGCGCAAGTTCGTTCAGGCCGCGAGCTTCGCCGCCGCCGGTGGCGTCCTCTCCTTCCTCGGCCTCATGCACGGCGAGAAGATCGGCATCGGCGAATCGCCGGTGGTCGCCTTGAGCTACTTTGCGGTTGCCCTGATCCTGGGTGGCTGCGCCAAGTTTGCGACGGTTTCGGAACCCGTCGCAGAAGAGACTGAAGAGATGCACGGCGAGCTTCCGGCCGCCGCTAAATGATTGATTGGTCGTTGTTAGTAATGGTTGAGCGGTGACGGGGTGATTCAGCAGTGGGTGCTGCTGAGTCGCCCCGCCATTTTGGACCGGTCCTTGCTCTGTCACCATTGACCCCCCTTCCTCATGCCCTACGTCGAAGCTGATCCCTATCCCTGGCCGTACAACGGTGACCTCCGCCCCGAGAACACCGCCTTTCTTGTCATCGACATGCAGACGGACTTTTGCGGCCCGGGCGGCTATGTTGACAAAATGGGCTATGATTTGTCTCTCACCCGCGCGCCCATCGAGCCGATCAAGCGCGTGTTCGCCGCCGCACGGGCCAAAGGCTACCATGTGATGCACACACGCGAGGGGCATCGCCCCGATCTTTCAGACCTCCCCGCCAACAAGCTCTGGCGCAGCCGCCGCATCGGCGCTGGCATTGGCGATGCCGGGCCCTGCGGCCGCATCCTCACGCGTGGCGAACCCGGCTGGGACATCATTCCCGAACTGGCCCCGGTCCCGGGCGAAGCCATCATCGACAAGCCCGGCAAAGGCTCCTTCTACGCCACCGATCTGGACATGCTGCTGCGCCGCAAGGGCATCCAGAACATCGTGCTCGCAGGCATCACCACGGACGTGTGCGTCCACACCACCATGCGCGAGGCCAACGACCGCGGCTACGAATGTCTCATGCTCTCCGATTGCACCGGCGCCACTGATTACGGCAACCACCTCGCGGCGCTCAAGATGATCAAGATGCAGGGCGGCGTGTTCGGCGCCGTCTCGGATTCGGTCGCATTCATTCACGCGATCTCCTGAAAAGCCCCTGACTTTCCGCTCGCCATGCCGCCACTCATTCCTATCATGAGCGTCACACGTGAAAGACGCTCATTCTAGTTCCGCGCCTGCTTTTCCCTTCATTGAATTGAGGGAAGTTTTCAATATCCTGCAGCACGAGGATGAGCTTCCCTGGACCTATTTCCATGACGGCGTGGACATCCACCGCTTCTATGGCGACGGGATCCACGGCCCCTCCGCCGCCCTGATTCGATTCCGCAAGGAGGCGCGTGTGCCCATGCACATGCACACCGGCTGGGAGCACATCCTCGTCCTCGCCGGCTCCCAGCACGACCAAAACGGTGTGATCGGCCCGGGCACCCTCCGTGTCCACGCCCCCGGCACTTATCACAGTGTCGTCAGCGATGCCGGCTGCATCGTTCTCGCCATCTATGAGAAGCCTGTGAAGTTCCTGGAGCACGGCAGCCTCGAGTACGAGCACGCTGACATGTGAGCGCCGCCAAATCATCTCGCAGGCATTCACGCGCCTGCTAAGATCGCGCTCCTACTGACAAGTCTTTGGGATAGACTACACTATGTTTATGTGCGATAGTGCGATCTAATGAAGCAAGACGGCCGCAAATTGGACCACAAATC
>CAINXC010000276.1 GCA_903854655.1 uncultured Verrucomicrobiota bacterium
GACGGCAAGATTGAGATCGATTTTGTCCCTGCGAAAGAGGCGGCGAAAAAAACTGACCTTGATACGCCCGATCAGCGCCGGGAATACATGCGTGAAAGACTGCGTAAAAGGGCCGTCCACGGGGTGGGGCTGTCGGATTGGGCGGTATCGCGTGAGGCGTTTTACTCGGAGGACACCTGATGAGCCTTTGGCTGCTGGATACCAATCTCTTGCTTCGAAGCGTCGATCAGAAATCCGAGCATCATGATGTGGCGGTGGCAGCCTTGTTGGAGTTGGCGGCAAGAAAAGATGAAATCTACGTCTCAAACCAAAGTCTTTTCGAATTCTGGGTGGTCGCCTCTCGGCCATTAGAACGCAATGGGCTCGAACTCACCCTGGCGAACATCAATTTCCTCATCGATCAATTTTTGGAGGACTATATCAATCTTCCAGACCCAACGTCGATTGTCGACGAATGGAGGAGATTGGTAACAGCTTATCGTGTTAGCGGATTCAAGTCCCATGACATGCGGTTGGCGGCCTATGCCCGATTGCATGGCATCCCTCGCATAATGACTTTCAACGTAGCCGACTTCAAGTTTCTGAAAGTCGAGATCGACACGGTGAGTCCCAACGAATTCTTGTCCAATCCTGCCGCTTACTGACCCCATGAACTTCCAGGACACCCTCAACCGCCGCACCTTTCTCCAGCACAGCACGCAGCTCGGCGGGGTCGCGCTGGCCTCGCTGCTTGCCCCGCAGGCGATGGCGAAGCCCGCCTTTCCTAACTTCCAGCCCAAGGCGAAGCGCATCATCTACCTGTTCCAAAGCGGGGCGCCTTCGCAGATGGATCTCTTCGACCCCAAGCCGCAGATGGAAAAGCATCGGGCCGAGGATTTGCCGGCCAGCATCCGCCTCGGCCAGCGTCTCACCACGATGACCTCCGGGCAGAAGACTTTCCCGGTCGCGCCTTCCATGTTCAAGTTTGCGCGCCACGGGCAGTCCGGCATGCAGTTCAGCGAGCTCATGCCGCACATGAGCAGCCTCGCCGATGAGTGGTGCATGGTCCGCTCCATGTACACCGAGGCGATCAACCATGACCCCGCCATCACCTTCTTCCAGACCGGCAGCCAGCTCGCGGGGCGGCCCAGCATCGGCTCGTGGATCAGCTACGGCCTCGGCAGCACCAACAAGGACCTGCCCGCCTACATCGTGCTCACCAGTTTCGGCACCGGCCGGCCTGATGACCAGCCCCTCTATGACCGCCTCTGGGGCTCAGGCTTCCTGCCTTCGCAGCACCAGGGCGTGAAGTTCCGCAACAAGGGCGATCCGGTGCTCTACCTGTCCAATCCACCCGGCGTGGACCCCGCCATGCGCCGTGAGACGCTGGATGAAATCAACGCGCTCAACCAGCGCAACTTCAAGGCCGTCGGTGATCCCGAAATCCAGACCCGCATCGCGCAGTACGAGATGGCCTTCCGCATGCAAGCCTCCGTACCCGAACTTACCGACGTCAAACACGAGCCACAACACATCCTCGACATGTACGGCCCCGAAGTGAAACAGCC
>CAINXC010000277.1 GCA_903854655.1 uncultured Verrucomicrobiota bacterium
CCGACCAGATGACGGTCTGCCGCACCACATCCCAGCGCGGCTCAAAAAAGAACGGGTAGCTTAGCAGCGCCAGCAGCGAGCCGGCGTTCGACAGGGCGTACAAGCGCCAGGGCCGGCCGCCGGGAAGGGCGCGCGCGAACCACACCTGCACCAGCGGGCTGGTGCTCGACAGCACGAAGTAAGGCAGCCCCACGGTGGCGGCCAGCAGCTTCAGGATGGCGAAGGCGGGGTCTTCACCTCCCGCCGGTTTCCACGCATCCGTGGGCGAGATCGGCAGGAAAGCGAGCGCGGTCAGCGCCAGGGCGGCGTGGATGAGCCCCTGCCACCGGCGCGGCAGCAGCGTGAGGGCGTGCGCATAGGCGTAGCCCAGGAACAGCACCACCTGGAAGAACAGCATGCAGGTGGTCCACACCCCCGGGCTGCCGCCAAACCAGGGCAGGATGAACTTGCTCATCACCGGCTGCACTTGAAACAGAAGGAAGGCGCCCAGCAGGCTCAGGGAGCATAGCAGGAGCGCCGTCAGGGACCGGGAAGAAGAGGGGGAAGGCATGGGGGCGAGAGATATAAGCGCGCTCCTCAACGCTGGCCGGTCGCCGCCCTTATCAGCAATGCATGTGCGTCTCGCAGGAAAGATCGCCCTCCGGCCCGCCGTGTTGCCTGGGTCGCCAAAGCAGCGGAAAGCGCTTGGCAGACGTTCAATGTGCGACACCGTGCGCGCATCCTCACTCTCAACACATAATAACGACAACTGAAAGGACAACGAACAGGTATGACTTGGCTGAACTACGCATTGATGACGGTTTTTTTCTGGGGTGTTTATGGCGTGCTTTTGCACCAGGGCCGCAGCTTCATGCCCGGCGTCACCCCTCCCGGGCCTGAAGGCGCTCATGCTGGCCTGAAAGCCTTCCTGCTCGTCTGCGTCGCGTACGGCATCATCGGTTTTGTGGCTTATGGCGTGCTGAAGGGGCGCGGTTCGGATGTGAGCTTTGGCGCCTCGGGCATCACCTGGAGCCTGATCGCCGGCCTCGCCGGTGCCGCTGGCGCCTTCACCCTCGTGCTCGCCCTTGGCGCTGCCGCGACCCCGATCATCAAGGGCGGCGGCGGCTTCGGCCCTCTCGCTGCAGGTGCGGTCATGCCCATCGTCTTCGGCGGCGCGCCGATCGTCAACGCCTTGGTGACCCTGATCAAATCCCCGCCCGATGGCGGGCTCAAGTCGATCTCCCCCGTGTTCTTCGTGGGCATCCTCCTGGCTGCGGCAGGCGGCGTCATGGTCGCCAAGTTTGCGCCCGTCGCCGGCGCCCACGCTCCGGCCGCCCCGGCCAAGAAGTAACTTGTGTTCAACGCGGCTGGCGTCCGCCCTGCGGCGCGACGCCAGACCGCTTATCTGCTTTCTCACACCGTGACTCAGTGGACTCCCGTTGCCATCGGCGTTCCGCACGCCAAGGCCGCCCTCATGCAGGAGCGGCTCGAAGGGGCTGGCATCCCGTTCCTGGCGGCTGAGACGACCTCCTGGGTCGCCAAGCTGCGCGCTTTTTTTGATGGTCATCCCGATCTCTCCCTGTTCGTGGACAAGCCGGAAGTGGAGCGCGCCAGGCAGGTCACCGCAGGCATCGTCGATGAGGCCGAGCTCAAGCAGACCCCTGAGGGCTATGTGCGGCTGCTGGACAATGACCAGATCAAAAGGCTGCTCGCGTCCAAGGGCTGGCCGGACCTGATTCTGGACCCCGCAAAGCAAGTGCTGCGCGAGCGCACCCTGCCTCCTGCCCCGGTGCCCGCCCGCTCGGACAGCCTGCCCCTTTTGGTCGCAGGTCTGTGCATCGTGCTCGGCCCCCTCGGCTCCTGGATTTCACGCCAGATCATCCCGCGCGCCCAGCCCTGGGAGGACAAGATGATCCCGCTCTATGACGAGGCCACGGCCGCCCGTTGCCGCCAGAACATGACGTGGGGCGTGGCTGGCTTCGTGGCCTGGATCGCGCTGCTGTTTGTGGTCAAGTGCGTCAAGTGAGCCCGCCCCCATGACCGCCTTGTCGAACAGCCCGCTGCGCGCCCTGCAGGAATCCAAGCTCAAGGCCTTGTTCGCGGCCATCGCCACAGGCGGGGCATTCAACAGCGCCCGCGTCACCGGCGAGGCGTTCGAGTTCGAGAACGTGCCGTTTACGACCAAGGACGACCTGCTGGGGGACCGCCTGGCTCACCCGCCCTTTGGCTCCGCGCTCACCGAACCGCTGGCGAATTACACCCGCTTCTGCCAGACCAGCGGTACCAGCACCGGCCAGCCCATGGCGTGGATCGACACGCCGCAGAGCTGGGAGGCGATGCTCAACTGCTGGCGCTGGGTCTTTCGCGGCGCGCAATTGCACAAGGGCGAGGACCGTGTGTTCTTCGCTTTCTCGTTCGGGCCCTTCTTGGGTTTCTGGACCGCTTTTGAGGCCGCCGCCACCGATTACCTCACCATTCCCGGCGGCGGTCTGTCCAGCATGGCGCGGCTGGAGGCCATGGCCCGCTACCAGACCACAGTGCTGTGTTGCACGCCCACCTACGCTCTGCGCCTGGGCGAAAGCATTGGTGGTGAATCCGGTGTGGGGCTCGACCGGCTTGCCGTGCGCAAGGTCATCGTCGCCGGCGAGCCCGGCGGCAACGTTCCCGGCGTGCGCGAGCGCATCGAGCAGCTTTGGAACGCCCGCGTGTTCGACCACCACGGCATGACCGAGGTGGGGCCGGTGAGCTTTGAATCGGTCGAGCTGCCCGGCTTCCTGCAGATCATCGAGGAAGCCTACCTCGCGGAAATCATTGATCCCAAGACCGGCCGGGAGGTTGCCGAGGGCGCCTGCGGCGAGCTCGTGCTCACCACCCTGGACCGCACCGCCTGCCCCTTGATCCGCTATCGCACGGGCGACTGGGTGAAGAAGCGCATCATCAACGACCGCCTCTGCCTGGAAGGCGGCGTGCTGGGGCGTGTTGATGAGATGGTGGTCATCCGCGGCGTTAACATTTATCCCAGCGCGGTCGAGGGCGTGGTGCGGCAGGTCGCCGGCATCGCCGAATTCCAGGTGGAGCAGCGCAAGATCGAGGCCATGGACGAGGTGGCCGTGCTCATCGAGCTTCAGCCCGGCGCGGCCCCCGACCTCGTGCGCCACCTCGAAAGCAAGCTGCGCGACACCTTTTCCATGCGCATCCCCGTTCGCCTAGCCACCGGCCTGCCCAGGCATGAGTTCAAGGCGCGGCGCTGGGTGAAGGTGGCGGTGGAGTAGGCGGCAGACCAGGAACACCGGAGTTGACGAATTCTGGAGATTGCTCCCCAGCGGGGCTAAACACAGCGATATCATCAGGCAAATTATGAGGGGCTCGCCTGAACAATGAGGCTGCGCTCAGCAGGCGTCACGCAGGAGCGGTGCGAACTCGATTTCAATGTCCTCCATGTCCGGCCATGTTTTGGAAGAGTGCTGCAAGGCATAAACCGGGAGGGCGGACTCGTCTCGCGGCAGGGGACCGATTTACCAAAAGTGAGCGCGAAGAAGAGGGCTCGGATTTCCGTTCCCAAAGGTGGTTCCATCGCGTAATTCTTCCCGGCGCGTGCAGCGTTTCCCCCCCTCATGATTTTTTCCCTCGGCTCCCGCATTCTCACCACGGTTGATCCCCTGTGCCTTGCCAAGGTGGCGTGGAATTTTGGCTTCAAGGGCGGGCGCTCGGTGCTGCTGTTCCAGCAGCGGATGAAGAAAGGCGTGTATTTTCCGCCCTTCCTGTACGTGAGCATTCTGAATTCCTGCAACCTGCGCTGCCAGGGCTGCTGGGTGGATGTGGAGGCACCGCGCAATGCCATTGATCTGGACACGCTGAACCGCACGGTGAACAACGCCCGCGAGCACGGCAACAGCTTCTTCGGCATCCTGGGCGGCGAGCCGTTCATGCACCCGGGCCTGCTGGACTTCCTGGCCCAGCATCCGGACTGCTACTTCCAGCTTTTCACCAACGGCCAGTTCATCACCGAAAAGGTGGCCAAATCCCTGCGCCAGCTCGGCAATGCCACGCCGCTGGTGAGCGTGGAGGGCTCGACCAGCGTCAGCGACGAGCGGCGCGGCAAGAAGGACGTGCTCAACAAGACCCTGCGCGGACTGCGCAACTGCCTGGATCAAAAGCTTCTCACCGGCGTGGCGACCAGCCTGTGCCAGACGAACATCGACGACCTGCTGAGCGTGGAGTGGCTGCAGAAGCTCATCGACATGGGCGTTCACTACACCTGGTATCACACTTACCGTCCCGTGGGCCCCAAGATCAGCCCCGAGCTTGCCCTGCGGCCTGAGCAGATCACCCAGGTGCGCAAGTTTGTGACCTCACAGCGCGCGAAGATGCCCATCGCCATCGTTGACGCCTACTACGACCACAACGGCAAGGCGCTCTGCCCCATGGCCACCGGAATCAGCCATCACGTGAGCCCCACCGGCGCGATTGAGCCCTGCCCGAGCATCCAGTTCGCGACCGAGAACATCAAGGACGAGCGCGGCATCTACGAGACCTTCACCAGCAGCGCCTTCCTCAAGGACTTCCGTGACACCGCGGCGAAGCACACGCGCGGCTGCATCGTCCTGGAGCGCCCTGATTTGGTGAAAGCCCTGGCTCTCAAGCATGGCGCCGCCGACACCACGGTGCGCCAGACCGCCATCGCGGAACTCGACAGCATGACCCCGCGCACCAGCCAGTGGGTGCCGGATGAAGAAATCCCCGAGAAGCACTGGATGTACAAGGTCGCCAAGCGCTTCTTCTACCACGACTTCGGCGTTTATCAGGGGATGGACGGGAAGTAGCGGCAAGGCCCCGTCCCTGCTCATGAACAAGTCATTGTCAGTGGTCTTGGCTTTCCTTTGCGTGAGGATGGTGGTCACTGCTGAGGCTGTCTCGGTTGACCTGTTTGGCATCATCAAGCTTCATCCGACCGTCGCTTCCGGTCGGGAATGGTTTTCCAAATGGGACAACGGTCACGCCCGCACTTTCACCGGCGTTGATCCGGATGATCCATGGTATGATGCTGATCACGGCGACGCCACCTACAAGGCCGATGGCAAGGGCGTTTTGAGCGTTTCCGGCTCCATGCCGCGCATGTACGTGCATGATCCGGAGAAGAAGGCAGGCTGGAGCCACGGCTTTGAATGCACCGTCTACGCCATGCGCGTTTCAGACAAAGGCACCGGCTACGCTGGCATTGAATTCATGGTGCGCACCAACCACGGCACCACCGGCAACGAAAACAAAGATCTGGGCGATACCCGGGGCCTCGCGGCCCGGATGCGATACGATGGGGGCCTGGACTTCGAAAAGGAAACCTCGCATCCAGACTCCACCATCGTTGCCTCCAAAAAGTACTGGTCCAAAGGCATGCCTCATCATGTGTGGATCGGCTGCAAGTATGTGGTGTACGATCTGGCGGACGGCAATGTGAAGCTGGAACTGTGGATCGATGAAACCGACGGCCTGAACGGCGGGGACTGGAAAAAGATCAACGAGTTTACCGATAACGGCCACAATTTCGGCGTCGGCGGCAAGCCCTGCCACCCCGGCATCGATCCCGCCATGAAGCTGACCGCCAGCAATGAGCGCCCTGGCTCCGAATCCGGGCAGCCGAACATGACTGTCTATATGCGCAGCGACAACGTCGGCAGCGGTGGACTGTTGTTCAAAAAAGAAAGCATCCGCGAGATCGCTCCCTGAATCAGGGGCTGAGCCGCTCCCGTGTCCACACCCCGTCCTGCAGACGGTAGCGCAGGCGGTCGTGCAGGCGGCTGCGGCGGCCCTGCCAGAACTCGATTTCATCGGGGCGCAGTGCGTAGCCGCCCCAGTTGTCGGGGCAGGGGACGGGCTGGCCCTCGGGGAAGCGCTGGCGGAAGCCTTCGGCGCGGGCTTCGAGCCAGTCGCGGTTGGGGATCACCTCGCTCTGGTTCGAGGCCCAGGCTCCGATTTGATTGCCGTAGGGGCGCAGGGCGAAGTATCTTTCGGCATCCCCGCGCGGCAGCTTGCACACTTCTCCGCGCACCACCACCTGGCGCTGGCGCGTGGTCCAGAGGAAGCACAGCGCGGCGCGGGGGTGGGTTTCCAGCTCCTTGCCCTTGTGGCTGTGGAAGTTGGTGAAAAAGCAGAAGCCGCGGTGATCCACGCCCTTGAGCAGCACGGTGCGCACGTTCGGCGTGCCGTCGTGGCCGGTGGTGGCCAGGGTCATCGCGTTGGGCTCCGGCAGCTTGTGGAACAGGGCGTCCTGCAGCCAGCCCTCGAACAGCTCGATGGGCGAGGCCGGGGCGTCGTCGTCATTGAGTTCGCCGAGCTCGTAGCTCACGCGCAGGTGATGCAGGTTGGGATTGTCTTCAGCGCTCATGGGGTATAGAGGAAACGCTGCACTGTGGGCGCGGGTTGCCTGCTCTGCCAATGCGTTTGCTTGTGCCAATCATGTTCACGGAGGTCACCGGAATCCTGTCCGATTTAAATCGGGTGCTGCTTGATGCGCCCGCCATCCAGGCCCGCGTCGCCGCCATGGCCGGGGCCATCGCCCGCGATTTTGCCGGGCGTCAGCTCACGGTGATCATCATCATGGACGGGGCTCTGTTCTTTGTTGCCGACCTGCTGCGCGGCATCGACCTGCCCATGCGCATCGTTTCCATGAGCGCCAGCAGCTACCACGGAGCGACCAAGACGAGCGGCGTGGTGAAGCTGCCCTGGCCGGCGAACCTCGACCTGCGCGGGCAGCACGTTCTGCTGCTGGACGACATCCTCGACACCGGCCTCACCCTCGGCGCGGTGCAGGACCGCCTGATGGCGGAAGGCACCGCCAGCCTGAAGACCGCCGTGCTGCTGAAGAAGCGCCGCGAGCAGGCGCGCGTGGTGGCCGTGGATTACGTCGGTTTTGAGATCGAAGACGAGTTTGTGGTGGGCTACGGCATGGATTATCAGGGCCGCTTCCGCAACCTGCCCTGCATCGGCACCCTGCAACTGTGATGAAACTGCGCGTCCTCTTCTTCTCGATCCTCCGCGACCTCACCGGCACGGAGGAGATTGAACTCACCTGCGATGGCGTCTCCACCGTGGGCGAGCTGCTCGCCATGCTTTACGCCCGCTGGCCCGAGCTTGCCGAGTGGGATGCCAGCCTGCTGGTGGCCGTGGATCAAACCTATGCGAAGCGCGCGGATGCCCTCCACGACGGCTCCGAAGTGGCGGTGATGCCGCCGGTGCAGGGGGGGTGAGGGGAAAGTGCTGAGTACGTAGTGCTCAGTACTCAGTTTCAAAAACTCGGCACTACGCACTCAGCACTTTTCACTCCTTCATGTCCCCCACCTTCGTCAACCCGCCCTGCCCCTTCCTTCCTCCTATCGACGATGTCGTCGCGGCTGCCGAGGTGGTCGCCCTGGGCAAGGAGCGCGGGCCGGTGTTTTATGAAACCTCGCTGCGCTACGGGCAAAGCCGCTGGCGCACCGGTTTTCCGGCGCAGGCGCTGCTTCAGGTGAACCGGGCGCTGTCCACCTGGTTCCGGGCGGGTGAGCCGGTGCTGAAGCAATGGCCGCTGCCATATGTGGTGGTGAGCTGGCTGATGGTGAACCGCCCGCCGGACCAGTTTCTGGGCAATCCGCGCCGCCACTTTCAGCACCTGGCCACGCGCATGGTCGAGCCGCACAAGGAACTGCGCGTGTGGCGTGCCTGGGCCTGCTGGTACCTTGCGAAGGCCGTGCTGCCGGAGGCGGAATTCCCGGCCGACTGGAAGCAGATTCGCGAGGAGCTCGTGGTCGAGCCGACCTTTGCCGAGATCCGCCAGCAATTGCTCAAGCTCTCGCCCGCCAATGATGAAGCCCTGTGGCTGAAAGCCCTGGAATGGTCCAAGCCCTGGCACCTCAACTCACGCTCCAACCTGCGCCAGCAAACCTCCGTCCAGCCCATCGGCATGGACCGCCTGCCGGTGGTGCGTGATCTTGCTTATGCGATCTGGCCGCGCGTGTATCCGGGCATCATCAGCGAGGCGCAGATCCAGTACATGCTGGCGCAGCGCTATGACCTCGGCGTGCTCGGCGGTGACCTGGAGGAGAGAGGCGTATGCTTCGCGCTGCTGAAAGCGGGTAGCCAGGACGTCGGTTTTGTGGCCTTCGAACCCCGCCCGCAGGACGGCGAGGCCTTCCTGCACAAGCTCTACCTGCTGCCGGAATTCGCGGGGCGCGGCATGGGGGCCCTGGCGCTGCGATGGGTCACCGACCAGGCCCAGGCACGCGGCCTGCAACGCCTGCGCCTTTGCGTGAACAAGCACAACAGCGCCGCCATCCGCGCCTACCTGCGCAACGGCTTTGAGTTTCACGAGGATGTGATCACGGAAATCGGCGGAGGTTTTGTGATGGATGATTACGTGATGGTGAAGAAGCTGTAGCTGGAGCGCTTTTTGTTGTTCATGACATCGCAGTCCCACCCGAAGGGTGGCCCATTGATAGGTTCATCCGGGAAGTTGGTGCATTGGATCATTCGAGTCGTGAGGGTCATCTTGCGAACAGAAACTGCCCGCGCATGGATGGCGCGGCTGGAGTACAGACTTTAGTCTGCGGGGTGGCGGAGG
>CAINXC010000278.1 GCA_903854655.1 uncultured Verrucomicrobiota bacterium
CAAAGGCAAAGGGAAGGCGGCGCACTGACCTGATTTCGCTCCTGGACATCTTGCCATACTGTGATATTTCTTTAGCCATGTCCGCCGGCGATCAGAACATGCATTGTCCCGTTGCAAAGTGGTGCGGGCTGCCAGCTTGCGCCGGGCTTCGGGAGCGTCCTCAGGCCGCTCCGGAACAGGCTGGCAGCCTGTATCACTTTCCTGCTGACCCCCGTTCGACTCTGAAGCCCCTGGCCGCCACGTTGTGGATCGCCCTGGCGCTCGCGGCGCATGCGGCGCCGGCGCCGGACGGGGAGGTGCTGTTCGCCACCAAGATCCGGCCGCTCTTCAGCGACAAATGCCTGGCCTGCCACGGCAAGGAACCGCAGAAGATCAAGGGCGGCTATGACATGCGCACCCGCGCCGGGCTTCTCAAGGGCGGTGACAGCGGCGCCTCGTCCATCAACGAGGGCAACGCCGACGCCAGCCCTCTCTACCTGGCCGTGACCCGCGCGCATGAGGATGACTGGAAACCCATGCCGCCGAAGCAAAACGACAAGCTTTCGGCAGTGCAGGCGGAGGACATCAAGACATGGATCAACGCAGGTGCGCCCTGGCCGGACGAGGCGAAAACCAAGGCCCTGGCCGACAAATGGTCGGCCCCCGACGGCATCACCGTCAAAACCAGCGGCGCGCTGAGCGAGGAATGGGCAAACCGCCGCTACAAGCCGGAGAACCTGTGGGCCTACCAGCCGGTGAAGCCAGTGCGGATTGCGGATCTTGGATCGCGGAGTGGGGAGAACCCGATTGATGCATTGATCGCCACGCATTTGCCGGCGGGAGTCAAGCCTGCGCCGCGCGCCGATCCCCTCACCCTCATCCGCCGCATCAGCTACGACCTGACAGGCCTGCCGCCCACTCCCGAAGAAATCACCGCTTTCGAGTCCGAATCAATCCGCAATCCCAAATCCGCAATCCGCAATCTAGTGGACCGCCTGCTGGAAAGCCCGCAATACGGCGAGCACTGGGGCCGCCACTGGCTGGATGTGGTGCGATATGCCGACAGCAGCGGCTTCTCCAACGACTACGAGCGCGGCAACGCCTGGCGCTACCGCGACTATGTCATCCGCGCGTTTAACAATGACAAGCCATACGACCAGTTCGTCACCGAGCAGGTCGCGGGCGACGAGCTGGATGAGCGCAACCCGGAAATGCTCGTCGCCTGCGGCTTCCTGCGCATGGGCCCGTGGGAGCTGACCGCGATGGAGGTCCCCAAGATCGCCCGCCAGCGCTTCCTGGACGACGTGACCAACAGCGTTGGCGAGGTCTTCCTCGCCCACTCGCTGCAATGCGCGCGCTGCCACGACCACAAGTTCGACCCCATCCCCACGCACGACTACTATGCGATGCAGGCCTGCTTCGCGACCACGCAACTGGTGGAGCGCCCGGCGCCCTTCCTGCCGGTCGAAAACACCAGGGGCTTTGAAGAGAAGCGCTACGTGGAGCAGCGCAGGGCGGACTTCACCGCCACGCTGCAGCGCATTGACGAAAAGCTGCTCAAGGCCGCCGACGCCTGGTTCGCCGACAAGAAGATCGACCGCAGCGCCTGGGACAAGGCCATCGCCCAAGCCGGCCAGCCCGCAGGCAAAAAACGGCGCAGAACCGACAGCATCTTCGAGGCTGCACGCACGCTCCTGGCAGCGCAGAACGTGCCTGAGGACCAGTATCCGCCCAAGCAGCTTGGCTTCACCACGGAGGATTTCGGCATGGATCGCATCGCCCGCAAGGGCCTGGAGCGCCTGAATTGGGAACTGGACCGCTATGAACCCGTCGCCTTCAGCGTTTACAGCGGGCGCACGCCGCAAATGAAGGCGGTGTTCGCTCCGTTGCGCCTGCCGCCGGACCGCATGAACACCGGCGATCTGGAGCAGGTCTCCATCCTCGCCGGTGGCGATCCCTTCAGCCCTGCACGACCGGTCGAGCCGGCCGCGCTCAGCGTCGCCTCGGCCTTCTCACCGTTGAACCCGGCCATTCCTGCCGGGATCTCCGGCCGCCGCCTCGCGCTGGCGACCTGGATCGCCTCCAAGGACAATCCCCTCACCGCCCGGGTGATGATGAACCGCGTCTGGCTCTGGCATTTCGGCCAGCCCATCGCCGGCAATCCCAATAACTTCGGCAGCACCGGCAAGAAGCCCACGCACCCGGAACTGCTCGACTGGCTGGCGTCGACCTTCGTGGACAGCGGCTGGTCGTTGAAGGCGATGCATCGGGTCATCATGAATTCCGAGACTTACTTGCGGAGTGCGGAGTACGTAGTGCCCAGTGGTCAGTCAGAAGTGATCAATACTGAGCACTTGGCACCAAGCACTCCGCACTCTCCCCTTCCCTCCCGCGAAGACCTCGAAACCCTCTACGCCGTCTTCAAACCCCGGCGTTTGTCAGCGGAGGAGCTGCGCGACTCCATGCTCGCGATCTCCGGCGAACTGAATCCCGCCATCGGCGGCATCCCCGCGCGGCCTGAGATCAATCTCGAGGCGGCCATGCAGCCGCGACAAGTCATGGGCACCTTCGCCAACGCCTGGGAGCCCGCGCCGAAGCCGGAGGACAGGCATCGCCGAAGCGTCTATTCACTCAAGATTCGCGGGTTGCGCGATCCGTTCATGGAGGTCTTCAACGAGCCCGCGCCCGACTTCTCCTGCGAACGCCGCGACGCCTCCACCGTGACGCCGCAGGTGTTCAGCCTGTTCAACGGCCAGGCCAGCCATGACCGGGCTCTGGCCCTGGCGCACCGCGTGCTGAGCGAACCCGGCAACGCCCGCCCGGAGCAGGTCGTCGAGGGGGCATTTCATCTGGTGATGGGCCGCCAGACCACATCCTCCGAAACCGCAGCCCTGCTCGCCCACTGGAAGGCGATGATCGTTGAGCAGATGCACCTGACCTTCAGCTCAGTGAAACCACCCGCCAGCGTCACCCGTGAAGCGGTGGAGGAGAACACTGGGGGCAAGTTCCGCTTCGATGAGCCGCTTCATGCCTGCCAGGACTTCATTCCCGATCTGAAACCTTGCGATGTCGATGCCCGCACCCGCGCCCTGGCGGATGTGTGCCTGGCGCTGTTCAATTCCAACGAGTTCAGCTATGTCTATTGAGCCCTTCCCCAACCCCACGCGGCGCAAATTCGTGTACGGTCTCGGCGCCGGGCTCGGCAGCATTGCTCTCACTTCACTGTTAGCGGATGAGGCGGCGAAAGCGGGTCCGCTGGAGCCGAAGCCAGGCCACCTGAAGTCCAAGGCGAAGCGCTGCATCTTCCTCATGATGGAGGGCGGCCCCTCGCACATCGACACCTTTGACCCCAAGCCCGCGCTGGAGAAGCTGCACCTGAAGGAGTTCGTGAGGGAAGGCAAGATGAAGTCCGCCATGGAGAGCGGCAAGCGCTACTACGTGCGCAGTCCCTTCGGGTTCCGCCAGTGCGGCCAGAGCGGTGCGTGGATGAGCGAGCCGTGGCAGCATCTTGCCGGCGTGGCGGATGAGCTGTGCTTCTTCCGCGGCGCGCAGGTGGACAGCGTGAACCACCCCACCGCGATGTACCAGATGAACTGCGGCAACCGCTTCGGCGGCGATCCTGCAGTGGGCGCGTGGGTCACTTACGGGCTGGGCACGATGAACCAGGACCTGCCAGGCTTTGTGGTGCTGCCGGAGGTGAGCTATCCCCAGGGCGGCTCCGCGAACTGGGGCAACGGCTACCTGCCCGCCTCTTTCCAAGGCACGGCGCTGCGGCCCAAGGGCTCGCCCATCCTGGACTTGCAGCCGCCTCCGGGCACCAGCATGGAGCATGAGCGGGCGAACCTCGACCTGCTGGCGAAACTCAACACGGCGCATCAAAAGCTGCATCCCTGGCACGAGGAGCTGGCCGCGCGCATGAACAACTATGAGCTGGCCGCACGGATGCAAACCCAGGTGCCGGGCGTGCTGGACCTGGCCAGGGAGGACCCGGCGGTGAAGGCGACGTACGGCATCGGCGAGGACGCCACCGACGCCTTTGGCCGCAAATGCCTGCTAGCTAGAAAAATGATCGAGCAGGGCGTGCGCTTCGTGCAGCTCTACGCGGGCACCTGGGACAGCCACGACTACATCCAGCGCGCGCATGGCAACCTCATCCGCAGCGTGGACAAGCCCATTGCGGCGCTGATCGCCGATCTCAAGCAACGAGGCCTGCTGGAGGACACGCTGGTGGTCTGGTGCGGAGAGTTCGGCCGAAGCCCTGACAACGGCGTGCGCGGCGGCACCGCCTATGGCCGCGACCACAACGCCAAGGCCATGACCATCTGGTTCGCGGGCGGCGGAGTGAAAGCCGGCCACACCATCGGCGCCACCGATGACACCGGCGCAGAAGCCGTGGAATGCGTCCACCACGTGCGCGACGTGCACGTGACGCTCCTGCGCCTGTTAGGATTGGACGACAACAAGCTCACTTTCTACCACGCCGGGCGATTCAAGCAGTTGAGCCAGTTCGGCGGGCAGGTGATCAAGGAATTGATCGCGTAGCAATCACGGCGCCCACGGCACCGGCTCCAGCCATGCGGGGTCGCCGGCGCCGCTGATGATGTAAGCTGCATGGTAGGCGTCAAAGAGCCTGGCGCCGCTCACGTCCTTGCCGGTGTCTGACGACCAATGCGTGCCGTCATAGAGATAGGTGCCGTAGGCGGTGCTGGTCGTGGTGTCGCCCAGCCAGAGGCGGAAGCTGTCGGCGGCGGTGAAGCCGCTGGCGGCATTCATCGCGCGATCATTCGGGCTGAGCGCCAGCGGATAGCCGGAGCCGACGAGCGACGGACCGGAGCGCAGCGGCAGGCTGGCTTTCCAGGAGCGCACCTGACCCACCAGCGGCACGGAGACGGCGCTGCGGGGAGTCACAAGGACGCCGTCCATGGGGCCTAGAATGGTGCCGCCAGCATCGGCCAGGGCGGCATCGCCATCATGCACCCAACGGCTGCCGGCGGGACGCGCCATGAGCCAGAGCACCGAGTAACCCGTGCCGTTGAAGAACATCACACGGTCGGCATTGGCAGAGGAGGAGCCCGCGTGGAAGACCGTGACCGGGAACAGTTCCTTCACCATCCAATGAGCGCGCACGGCAATGCGGGCATCGGCAGGCGGCGGGGTCGATTCAAAAGCGATGCTGGTGGCCGTGCTGCCGGCCTCGTCCACCTCAAAGCGCTGACCTTCGAGTGTGCCGCCGATCACTTCTGCGTAGTAGGACTGGCCGGTCACGAAATCCTTGCCGGTGGCGGCGCTTGCCGGGCCGGAGAACACTTCCGGCTTGAGCAAGGGCATGGAGAAGGTCTGGGCGGAGGCTGCGAACGGGCGGACGGTCCATGCCTGCACGGCGGTGGACGCGGTTGCCTCGGGCGTGCCGTCCTGATTGGCATCGAGCTCGACCTTGAGACGAACAAAGGCGGCGCCCACGTTGGCATAGCGCAGGGTCTCGGTGCCATCAGTGCCAGGGGTGGTCGCGGGAGGCACTGAAAGAGTCTTCCACGTCACCAGATCGGCACTGCCTTCGAGAACGTAGATCAGGTCGTGGTGACCGGTGGCAGGGCGCACCAGCAGCGCATCAGCCGAGCCTTGCGCGTTGGGTTCGAGCCAGAAGCGGGGCTTGCCGGAGCTGCCAGCCTCGGTGCCGAGGGCATACGCGAGGAGGTTCGAGGCGGGATCGCCCGAACTGAGATCGGGGTGCTGCTCCTGCCACTGCACAAAGGTGTCCGGGCTCACCGACTGCAGGAAATTGACATTGGCGACCGGATCGCCCACGATGGTGACGGCCTTCGTGCTGGTTTCGCCGCCGCCAGCAGAGGCAGCCTTCGCACCGGGCAGCACGGTTTGCACCACCAGGTAGTCACCGGCAGGAACCGCATCGAACGCGAAGGTGCCGTCGCTGCTGGTGACGGTCGAATCGACCGCGTTCATTTCCTCGGGATCGAGCTTGCCGTTGCCGTTGAGATCCTGGTACAAGGCGACCGTCACGCCGGGCAGCGGTGCGGACGGTGCGGACGGTGCGGACGGTGCGGACGGGCTGGCAAGGCTCGCCAGGACGCGCTGCACGCTGCCAGCCAGCGGGGCGGTGATGGCAGGCAGCGGATAGAAGCCCAGGTCCACCGTCAGGTTCGAGTTGGTGTCATACAAGTCATCATCGGTGGCATGGTAGCCGGTTTCACCGTTGGCGGCGGTGGGCTCGGTGCCCGAGGCCAGGGTGAACACGCCGGTCACGACCCCGGTGGCCATGGGCTTGGCCGTGGCCAGCGCGTTCTGATCGCCGTCATCGTCAATGTTGGGCACCAGGTTGTCCGTGCGCCCGCGTGCCGGCTTCATCCCGTACAAGGGACCTGAGGAAAGGAACTGCGAGGGCGGCACAAAAACGAAGTAGTTGCCGGCCAGCACGGAGAACAGGTACAGACCGCCGCCCGCGCTCACGGTGGTGGCGACCGGGGTGCTGGTGAGGGGATTGGCGCCCTGGGGGAAGATCTGCAGCGTGACGCCATCCAGGGGGGCGTCAACCGCCGCGTTGAAGGTGCCGCTGTCGTCCACATCCTTGAAGACCAGATTGCCGACGCTGATGGTCGGCGCGAGCCCGAAGTCGATGGTCAGGTTGCCGTTGGTGTCGTCGCCATCGATATTGACATCAGGCTCGGCGAACGGTGCCATCGAAAACAGGGTGCTGAACACCGGACTGGACGGACCGCCGGGCTGCATGCCGTGGTTTTGGTTGTCCACATTGGCGCTCACCGCCACAGGCGTCCCGGAGGTCACGGCATTGGTCGGAGGCAAGGAAGGAATGCGAACATAGTAGTTGGATCCCGCAGGCACGCCGGTGAAGAGGTAGTTGCCGTTGCTGTCGGTGGTCACGTCGCTGGCGACCTTCACATCATCTCCCCCTCCATTTTCCTGGATGCCGTTGGGCCCGGCGGACCAGAGCTGCACGGTCAGATTGGCGATGCCATTTTCCCCAGGGTCCCTGACACCGTTGTTGTTAAGATCGGACCAGACCAGGTTGCCGACCTTCAGGCTGAGCTGAACCAGGGAGGTGGTGACGGAACCGGGACAGCCGTTCGAATCGGTGGCGGTGACGGTGAAGGTGGCCGAGGCCGTGCTGTTGGGCGTGCCGGACAGCACACCGGTGGAGCTGTTCAGCGCGGCCCAGGAAGGCAGGGCGCCGCTGCTCACCGAATAGGTGTAGGCCCCGGCGCCGCCAGCCGCACTGAAGGTCTGGCTGTAAGGAGTGCCCACAATGAAGGGTGACAGCGAGGCGGGGGTCACGGTGATGATGGGACAGATTTGGAAATTGAAGGTCCTCGTGGCGGAGCAGGCGAGACTGTCGGTCGCTTGAACCGTGACACTGCTTCCGGTCGCGTTGCTGGTGGTCGGCGTGCCGGAAATCACACCAGCGCTGCTGAGGCTGAGGCCGGCCGGCAGGGTGCCTGCCACCACCGTCCAGCCATAGGGGGAAGATCCGCCTGATGCGGTCAGCGCCTGGTTGTAGGCCGTGCCAACCGTGCCGGGAACCAGTGATCCGGGGGAGATCGCGATGTTGGGGCAGGCGGGCGCGAAGCTGTAGCTGCGGGAGCCAGGGCAGCCGTTGACATCTGTCGCCGTGATGGTGAAGGCAGCGGCCGCCGTGGTGTTGGGCGTGCCCGAAATCAAGCCGGTGGCGGAATTGAGCGAAGCCCAGCCAGGCAGGGCGCCGCTGGTGATGCTGAAGGCATAGGGCGGGGCTCCGCCAGTGGCCGTGGTCGCCTGATTGTAGGTGCTGCCCACGGTCGGGCTTAGCAAGGAGGCGGGCCCGACTGTGACCACAGGACAGATCTTGAGGGTGTAGCCCTTGGTTCCCGGGCAGGCATTGGCATCCAACGCCTGCAAAGTCAGGGGCACGCCCAGGCCATTGCTCACCGTGGGCGTGCCGCTGATGACGGAGAAGGTATAGGGGGAGGAGCCGTTCAAAGCGGTGACCACCTGATTGTAGGCGGTGCCCACCGTGCCGCTGGCGAGACTGACCGGACTGAAGCCAAGCACCGGGCAGATCTTGAGCAGGTAGGATTTTGTGGCCAGACAGCCGAAGCTGTCGCTGGCCTGCACGGTGATGTTCACCCCGCCGGCATTCCCTGCGGTCGGCGTACCGGAAATGACCCCGCCGCTGCTCAGGCTGAGCCCGGTCGGGAGGGTGCCGGAAGTGAGCGTCCAGGTGTAGGGGGTGTTGCCTCCCGTGGCAACAAAGGTCTGGCTGTAGGCGGTGCCTGCGGTTCCGCTGGCGATGGTGGTCGCCGGGGTGATGGTGATCACCGGGCAGCTCACCGCCAGCGTGTAGGTGATGGTGCCCGGACAGGCATTGGCATCGTTCACGGTGATGGTGATGTTGGCGCTCACCGCCGTGGTCGGCGTGCCGCTGATCACCCCGCCGGTGGTCATGGACAGCCCGGCAGGCAGGGCGCCGCTGCTCACGGTGTAGGTGTAGGGTGCGGTGCCGCCGCTGGCCGTGATTGTCTGGCTGTAGGGCGTGCCCACGGTACCGGCGGCAGGTGATGCCGGAGAAAGGGTGATCACAGGGCAGACCTTGAAGCTCTCGATCTGGGTTCCCTGGCAGCCATAGTTGTCCGTGGCTCGAACGGTCAGGGAGACACCTGCGATGCCGCTCGTGGGGGCCGAAGGCGTGCCGGAGACCTGGCCGCTGGCGGCGCTGAAACTCAGCCCTGCCGGCAAAGTGCCGGATGTGATCGCGTAGGAGTAAGGTGCGGAGCCGCCGCTGGCCGTTGTGGTGGTGGAATAGGACGTGCCCACAGTTGCGGTCGGCAGGGTGGAGGGAACCAGGGAGATCGCCGGGCACACGGGCGTCAAGGTGTAGCTGCGGGTGCCGGTGCAGCCATACAAGTCGGAGGTGGTGATGACGAAAGTGGCGGAGGCCGTGCTGCTGGGCGTGCCCGAGATGACACCGGTCGAGGCGTTCAGGGCGGCCCAGGCGGGCAGCGCGCCGCTGGTCACGGCATAGCTGTAAGGCGAGGAACCGCCGCTGCCAGTGACCGTGGCGGAGTAAGCGGTGCCGACGGTGGGCACGGCGAGGGTGGAGGGCGCAAGGGCAAGGGCCGGGCAGGAGGCTGCGACCGTGTAGCTGCGCAGGCCCACACAACCGTTCGTATCGGTGGCGCTGATGATGAAGGTGGTGGAGACCGTGCTGTTGGGGGTGCCCGAGATGACGCCGGTGGTGGTGTTCAGCGTGGCCCAGGCGGGCAGCGTGCCGCTAAACACGCCGTAAACGTAGGCTCCGGCGCCACCGGAACCGGTGACCGCCTGGCTGTAGCTGGTCCCGACAGTCAGCGGCGGCAGGGTCGCAGGCGAAACCACCACCACGGGACACATCTTCATGAGGTAGGTCTGCACGCCCTGGCAGCCGTTGGGATTCGAATCGGTGGCGGCGAAGGTGACGTTCACCCCGGCGCCATTGGTCGCCGTGGGCGCGCCGCTGATCAGGCCGCCGCTGCTCAACGTCAGACCGGCGGGCAGGGTGCCGCCTGTCACCGTCCAGGAGTAGGGGCTGGTCCCGCCGGATGCCGTGAGCGTCTGGCTGTAGCCAATGCCCAGCGTGCCGGTGGCCAGCGTGGGGGGCGCCACGCTGATTGGCGGGCATTGCACGGGCAGAACGTATGACAAGGTGCCGGGACAGTTGTTCTTGTCCAAGACCTGGACCGTGAAATTGAAGCTGGCAACCACCGTGGGCGTGCCGCTGAGCCCTCCTGTGGCGCTCAAGAACAACCCTGTGGGCAGGCTTCCAGAGATGAGCGACCATGTGTAGGGGACCGCGCCACCGCTGGCGGTGAGCGTCTGGGTGTAGGCGACGCCGAGGGTTCCTGCGGGCAAAGGTGAGGCCGGGGTGATGGTGATGATCGGGCAGATCTTCAAAGTATAGTTCGACCCGCCGCCCACATTGGCGCTGCCGGCGCAGCCATAGACATCGGTGGCCTTGAACTGCAGCACCACGCCGGCGCCGTTGCTGGCGGTGGGCACGCCGCTGATGATGCCGGAGCTGGGGTCCAGCGTCAGCCCCGCAGGCAGGGTGCCGCTCTGCACGCTGAAGGTGTAGGGAGCCGTGCCGCCGGAGGCGCTGAGCGTCTGCGCGTAGGGCGTGCCCACCGTGCCGGAAGCCACGGTGGAAGGGGCGATCAAGACCACGGGGCAGACCGGGGTCATGCTGTAAGTCTGGAGCCCGGGGCAGCCGTTGGCATCCACCGCCTGCACAGTGAAGACCTGGGTGGTGGTGCTCGTGGCGATGCCGCTGATCACCCCGCCGCTGCTCAGACTCAGACCGGCCGGCAGGGTGCCGGTGATCACAGAATAGGCATAGGGTACCGCGCCGCCGCTTGAGGACAGGGTTTGCGAATAGGCAAAGCCCACGGTGGCGGTGGAGGGGCTGGCAGGCGAAACCGAGATGACGGGGCAGATCTTGAACAGGCTGGTGCCGACTCCGGGGCAGCCGTTGAAGTCCGTGGCGGTGAAGGTGACGTTCACCCCGCCTCCGTTGCTGGTGGTGGGCGTGCCGCTGATCAGGCCCGATGCCGCGAGCGAGAGCCCGGCAGGAAGCGTACCGCCGGTAACCGCGAAGGTGGCCGGCGCGGCGCCACCGGACTGGGTGACCGACGAGCTGTAGGACACACCGACCGTGCCATACGGCAGCACGGCCGGAGACACCGTGATAACCGGGCAGATCTTCAAAGTGTAGGTGATCGTAACCGTGCAGCCGTAGATGTCCGCCGCAGCAAAGGTCAGCGGGATGCCTGCGGCATTGCTTGCCGTGGGGGTGCCGCTGATCACGCCCGAAGTGCTTAGCGAGAGCCCGGCAGGCAGCGCGCCCGATTGCAGCGACCAGGTGTAAGGGCTGTTGCCGCCGCTGGCCGTCAGGGTCTGCGAGTAGGCGGCGCCCACCGTGCCATAGGGAATCGTGGCAGGAGCCAGGGTGATCGTGGGGCAGACAGGGGTGACGGTGTACATCTTGCCCAGCAGGCAGCCATAGGTGTCCGCGACCTTCACCAGGAAGGTCTGCGAGGCCGTGGAGGTGGCCGTGCCGGTGAGGACTCCGGACGAACTCAGGCTCATGCCTGCCGGCACCGCGCCCGAGGCCACGGAGAAGGTGTAGGGAGCGGCGCCGCCGCTGGCGGTGAGAGCCTGCGAATACGCCGTGCCCACGACCGGCGTGGGGAAGGTGGAAGGGGCCAGCGAGATCACCGGGCAGACCTGGATTGAGGTGTTCAGGGTGCCAGGGCAACTGTTGGCATCCGCAACAGAAACGACGAGGGCCGTTCCCGCACCGTTGCTGGCGGTGGGCGTGCCGCTGATCTTTCCCGTGGAGGCATTCAGCGCCAGCCCGGCAGGCAGCGAACCGCTGGAAAGGGCGAAGGTGTACGGGGAGGCGCCATTGCTGGCGGTGACCCCTGCGTTGTAGAAGGAACCGACCAGCCCCTGCGACAACGTGGCCGGCCCAAGGGTGAGCACGGGGCAGACCTTGAGCGTATAGGAGATGGAGGCCGGGCAGCCGTAAAGATCCGCAGCCGCAAACGTCAGCGGGGTGCCGGCCGCATTGCTGGTGGTGGGCGTGCCGCTGATCACGCCCGCCGAACTGAGGCTCAAACCCGCAGGCAAGGTTCCCGACTGAAGGTTCCAGGTGTAGGGAGAAGTGCCGCCGGAGGCGAGCAGCGTCTGGGAATAGGAACTGCCCACCGTGCCGTTCGCCACCGTGGCCGGAGTCAGGGTGATCGTGGGGCAGACAGGTGTCAGGGTGTAAGTGATGGAGCCCGGGCAGGCGTTGGAATCCAGCGCCTGCACCGTGAAGGTCTGCGCAGTGGTGTTCGTGGCGGTGCCGCTGATCACCCCGCCAGAACTCAAGGTCAGGCCGGTGGACAGGGCGCCGCTTGTCACCGCAAAGGTATAGGGAGTGGCACCACCGCTGGCGGTGATGGTCTGCGAATAGGCCGTGCCCACGGTGGGCACCGCAGGCGTTGTCGGCGTCAGGGTGATCACCGGGCAGATCTTCAGAGTGTAGGTGATGGTTGCGTTGCAACCATAGGTGTCGGTGGCCTTGAAGGTGAGGTGCACCCCCTGGGCATTGGAAGCCGTCGGCGTGCCGCTGATCACGCCGGCAGAACTCAGGGTGAGACCGGCGGGCAGGGTGCCGCTGCTCAACGACCAGGCGTAGGGGGCGGTGCCGTTGCTCGCGGTCAACGTTTGGGAATAGGCCGATCCCGCTGTTCCAGTCGCGATGCTGGCCGGCCCGAGAGCAAGGGTGGGGCAGACCGGTGAGAGCGTGTAGGCCTGGAAACCCGGGCAGGCGTTGGAATCCACGCTCTCCACGGTGAAACTCCGTGAGATGGTGTCCGAGGGCGTGCCGCTGATGACGCCGCCAGCGCTCAAAGTCAGGCCCGAAGGCAGCGCACCGGCGGACAACCAGTAGAGGTAGGGAGCGGGACCGCCGCTTGCGGTGAGGGTTTGTGAATAAGGCGTGCCAACCACCGGAACCGGCAGCGAGGCAGGTGTCAGCGTGATCACAGGGCAGGTTTTCAGGCTGGTGGAGACGGAGCCGGGGCAGCCGTTTGCATCCGTGGCAGTGATCGTAAAGCTCGCACCACCTCCGTTGCTTGCCGTGGGCGTGCCGGTTATCGCGCCCGTGCTGGTGTTGAGCGAAAGCCCCGCAGGCAGGGTGCCGCTGGTCACGGCATAGGCATAAGGGCTGGCTCCGCCGCTCGCCGCCACGGTTGCGGAGTAGGCCGTGCCCACCGTGCCCGTGGCCAATGTCGCAGGTGTGACGGTGATCACCGGGCAGATTTTCAGACTGCTGACAACGAAACCAGGACAAGCGTTCGCGTCCGTTGCGGTGAAGGTGATGTTCACGCCGGGCCCGTTGCTGGCGGTGGGTGTGCCGCTGATCACACCAGTGCCGCTTGCAAGGGCAAGACCGGCAGGCAGTGCGCCGCTGGTAACCGCGTAAGTGTAGGATGGCGCGCCACCGCTTGCAGAGACGGTTGCCGAGTAGGCGCTGCCCACCGTGCCCGTGGCCAGTGTGGCCGGTGTGACGGTGATCACCGGGCAGATTTTGAGAGTGTAACTAATGGTGGCCGAGCATCCGTACAAGTCGGCGGCCTTGAACGTCAGCGAAGTTCCCAGAGCGTTGCTGGCGGTGGGTGTGCCAGAAATCACCCCGGTGCTGCTGGCAAGGGTCAGACCCGCCGGCAGGGTGCCCGTCTGGAGGGTCCAGGTGTAAGGCGCTGTACCGCCTGCGGCTGTGAGTGTCTGCGAATAGGATGTGCCAACGGTTCCCACGGCGACGGTCGCCGGCGTCAACGTGACGGTGGGGCAAACCGGAGCCAGAGTGTAGCTGATCGTGCCGGGGCAGTTGTTAAAATCGGTCACCTTCAGGGTGAATGTCTGCGAGGTGATGCTGGTTGGCGTGCCGCTGAGCACACCTGCACTGCTCAGGCTCAAACCCGCAGGCAGCGTGCCGCTGAGCACCGTCCAGGTGTATGGGGCGGTGCCGTTGCCAGCCACGAGAGACTGCGAATAAGCGGTGCCGACGGTCGCCCCCGGCAGTGTGGCGGGCGTCAACGAGAGCACCGGGCAGATTTGCAGCGTGTAGCTGATGGTGTTTGCACAGCCGTACGTGTCGGTGGCCTTGAAGGTGATTGGTATGCCCGCACCGTTGCTGGTGGTCGGCGTGCCGCTGA
>CAINXC010000279.1 GCA_903854655.1 uncultured Verrucomicrobiota bacterium
GTTCAAGGGAGATTTGGTTGATGAGAAAGAACATCTTCCAAAGGCTTCTCTCTCTCCGGTTTGTCCGACGTTTTGTTGCCGTCGCGAGCGTTGTTTTTCTCGGCACTCAGCTTGTGTCCTTAGCCCCTGCGAGTGCCGGCACGACGGTCACAGGCGCAGGGTCAAGTTATGCAGCGGTGGCAATCAACAACTGGACAGGGCAGGTGTCAAACCTTTATGGAGCGAGCGTGAACTATCAAACGAGTTCATCGGTTCTCGGACTCGACGGATTCTGTGCCAATCAAGTTGACTTTGCTGCAAGTGAAATTGGCTATAACGCAGGCCAGGCCAGCTGTCCGGCGAATTCGCCCGCCCCGGGAACCTATGAGTACATGCCTGATGTAGCTGGCGCCATGTGCCTCATGTACAACCTTCAGTCCTCCACTTCTCAGCCGATACGTAATCTTCAATTAAACGCCGCCACATTAATGGGAATGTTTGATGGGAAAATTGTGTATTGGGACGATCCAGCGATTAGCGCTCTGAACGGAGGAATGTCATTACCCCACCAATACATCAACGCGATTGTGCGACAAGATGCGTCGGGGGATAACTATATTTTTTCTCAGTATCTTTCGCATGCCCAACCCGGTGAATACCAAGCCTTCAGCCAAACATTCGACCCGACGTATTCCATTCCTTCGGCGCAGTGGCCATGGCCGACGAGTGCCGACCCGGCGAATGGTTTCGATTTGACGCACTTCGTTCAACAGTCCGGCTCAGACGGATCGTCGAACTATGTTGCGAGTTATCCAAACACCATTACCTATGTTGAAACTGCCTACGCGCTTCTCCACGGGTCACCCTGTGCGGCGATTCAGAACGCCTCGGGAACCTTTGTGCAGCCCAGTGCTGTCGGTGACGCAATCGCCCTTACCCACGACTGCCTTAACGCTGACTTGACGCAGAATCTCACCGGCTGCAATGGCCAGCCAGGAGTCTTTGATGCACCAGAACCGGCTGCATATCCGATCTCGGCCTACAGTTACCTGGTCGCGTCCACGACCATGTCGCCGTCGAAGTCGGCCGTACTGGCGCAATTCATCCACTTTTTCGCGTGCCAAGGCCAGATTTCCGCGGGACAGTTAGGTTATTCCCCGCTTCCTCCCAACCTTATTCTTGATGACTTTGCGGCTATTGGACGGTTAAATGGCCAAGTTGCCCCTCCCTCACCGACAGCGCAGAACTGTCCTAATCCCTACTTAACGGGGGCTATGCAGTATGTCGGTGGGCCGATTCAGCTCACTACCGGTGGCAGTGGCGCCGTGTCCGGCGCAGCAACAGGCTCAGTGGACGTTAAGCAGGTAAGTGCGTCGCAGGCAGCCCAAACTGCACAAGCTAAAACGTCTCATGGAGTTCTCCAAGCAGGCGGTCAGCAGTTTGGGATTGCGCTAAATGCAGCAGTTGCCAGCATGCTGACGCTTGCGGGGCCAAATGGCGCCATTGCCATTGGAACGCTCCTCTTTTTGGGGCTCCTGATTGTGCCTCCCGCGATTGGTTTCCTAAGGAGACGGCGCAGCAAGCAGCCTTTGGTCAATGGAGGAGATGAATAATGAAGTGGAGAATTGTCATCTTCATCGTTGGTATCAGTTTGATCGTGGGTTCCCTTTCCGGAACCTTGATCTCGTCAACGTCGCAAGCGAGTGCGACCGGCAACAATCTTTCTGATTCGGCCCTCCAGGCAGCTGGTGCACCTGCGTGCCCAAGCAATGGGACGTGTTTGGCAATGCCATGTCCAACCCAAAATGGTTGTGGGGTCCTGGAAACAAGCCAAACGAGCAATCTGGGTTCGAACCAATGGGTTTATCTCAATTTCTATGGATTCTCTGGCCAGACGAATCTTCAGGTGTATTACTGCAGTACAGAAAATCCATCAATCAGTAGTCGCCTCTGTTCATTCCAGGCAACCGAACGCCAGCCGATTCCAACAGCGTCGGTGCTTACGGCTGCAGATGGAACCTTGTCGTATAGTTTCCAAACCGAAGAGAATATCCAAGACCCAACGTCGCAAGCCCCGTGCCAAGGTATCGGAGGACAAGTTCCAGGCGTCGGGGGGCAGCCCTCAAATTGCTACAACCTCGATGGATCAGTAAATACCGCCTTTCAGCAGTTTTACTGTGACACGAGTGGCAACAATA
>CAINXC010000280.1 GCA_903854655.1 uncultured Verrucomicrobiota bacterium
CCTTGGCCGCGAGGATCTTGTCCGCCTCGTCGCTGCCGATCTCGCGGATGAAGAGGTTGCGCCAGCGGATCGACGCGCCGTGGGTTTGCAGGCAGAGCGGGCCGCGCGCAGGGATGGGCGTCTTGCGGTTGTAGTAGTTCTCCAGGATCGCGTGATCGACCGTGAGCTTGTCGTTGAGCCAGACGCTGACGCGGCTGCCGGTCATGAGCACGCGCACGTGGTTCCATTCGCCGGCTGGCTTGTCGGCCATCACCAGCGGGTCCTTGCCGGGGGCGCCGGGCGAATTGTTCCAAAGCGCGCCGGAGCCTTTGGCACGGCCCAGCTTGCCGCCTGGATCGGGGTTCTCGTGATCCCAGATCTGCACCTGCGGCACGTTGCGCAGGTAGATGCCGGAGTCACCCAGGGGCGCCATGTTGTAATCGACGAACAGCTCGAAGTCACCGTACTCCTTCTCTGTGGTGGCGTAGGCGCCGTGGCCGTCGTTGACCAGTTCGTCGCCTTCCACCTTCCAGTGCTGCAGCATGTCATCGGTCCAGGTTTTGACCTTGGCGGCGCGCTCCCCCTCCGGCATGGCCATGAGCTTGCGATGATCAAAAGTTTCGCCGCCGCGCCAGCCGCCGAGATCTTTGCCATTGAACAAAGGCGTGAAGCCCGAGGGCGGGGCGATGTCGGCGAAGAGGGTTCCACTGAGCGAAGCCAGTGCCAGGGTGGTGAGGAGATGTCGTGCGGTCATGATGGTTGCTGCGGCCCTGTGTTGAAGGGCCGGATGCACCTACGACCGCGAGGGGCAGGACATTGCACCTGCCGCACAGGCTCAGAGCTTGACCGGCCCGCGCTTGGGGGCGGGCTGGGCCAGAAGCTTCCGGCGCTCTTCCTGGGTGGTGAGCCGGTCGGCGAGTTCGAGCAGCTTGCGGCGGGTCAGGTGCAGATCCGTGCACAGCTTGGCAAGATCCTCGCGATGGTGCAGCCGCAGCATCACCTGGGCCATCAACTGCGCCTGCGGACTTGCGGTGGCGGAGTCCGCCACAGCCTCCACCCTGGCAAGCTCATCAGGCTCAAGCGTGACCGCAAAAACCGCCCACCTGAGGCGGGGTGCCCTCAGGTGGTAAGGAATTTCTTTGGGTGCCTTGGTCTGATTAGGCATGGCGAAAAGAGCTGGGAGATGCTCGCAGGATACGAGGAGCAAATAGGTGACCACACAAAAAAGCGCAACCCTTTTTCTGGATTCTTTGCCTGCGCAAAACGCAGGAAAGCCTCACCCCAGGCCGAGCAGGCGCAGGCTCTCACGATGAATCAGCGCCTCGATTTCCGCCACATTCAGGCGGGGCAGGGCCGTGCCTTCCAGCATGGCGTTCAATTCGCGCAGCCCCTTCACCGAAGCATCGACGGTGGTGAAAGGGTAGTCCGTGCCAAAGAGCAATTTGTGCCATACCCCATATTCCTGAGCAAGCATAAGGGCATGGTACAACTGGAATGGGCGGTAGTGCAGCGCACTGACATCAGCGAACACATTTTCATGTTTGCGGATGACGGCAATGCATTCGCCCTCATAGGGGTGACCCAGGTGGGCGAGGATGATCTTGACACCAGGGTGCCTCACCGCCACCGGCTCGATCAGCCGGGGCAGGGTGAAGGCCAGCGGTGCCTGGGCCACAAAGGTGGTGCCCATGTGCAGGAGCACCGGCAGGCCATGCTTTTCGGCATAGCTCCACAGCGGCTCCAGCGCCAGGTCGTCCGGCGAAAAGCCGGCGTACATGGGCAGCAGCTTGATCCCTCGCAAGCCGAGCTCCTGGTGCCCATGTTCCAACTCGCGCTGCCAGCCCTCCTGCGTGGGGTCCACCGAAAGGAAGCCGATGAGTTTATCGGGCTGCGCCGCCACATACTCCGCCACAAATCGATCCTCAACCCAGAGGCCGCTGAGCCTGGCCTTGCCACCAAAGACAATGGTTTTCGCCGTGTCGGCCGCCGAGGCCGCGTAGTCCTCATAGCGCACGGTGAGATCGACGGGCTTGCCGGCGCGCGCGCGCTGCGCCTGCCTCATAAAATCCTCGCTGAATCCCTGGGGGAAAAGCCAGGCGTGGCTGTGAACGTCGATGATCATGAGCTGGCGGCGATGAGAAGTTGATCAAACAAACGGTCCACCTCGGCGCGAACTTCATCATTGAAGTGAAAGCCCACGGGACCCCGAACCACGGTGTTTTTGAAGATCCCCTGGCGCACCAGCAGGTGCTTCTCCACAGCAAGGTAGGCGTCCAGGGTCTTCTGCAAGCCAATGAGCTGGGCAAGCGGCTCGTGAATGCGCTGCGCCAGTGCTTGGTCACCCTTTTGCAGCGCATGCCACAAGGGGACGATGCCACGAATCAAATCGGCGCCGGGCATCGTGCCGGCCAGACCGTGCGGGAAGGTCTCCACCAGGGCCACGCCCCCGCTGCCTTCAAAGCAGTGCGCCCGGCGCCCGGAGGCGGCGCGAAGCTCCGCCAGCCGCTCGGCCAGCGGCGGCGCCTCCGGCTTGAACATCACGCGCTCCGGCCCAAATTCGTCCATCAGCCGCACCTGCAACGCGATGCTCAGGGGCCTGCCCACATAGCCGCTGGCATCCTGAACGATCAACGGGATCGACACCGCCCGCACCAGCCGCCGGTAGTAGTCCGCAACGGCCTCCTCATCCAGCACCACCCCTATCGGCGGGATCGCCATCAGCATTGTGGCGCCGACGGCCTCGGCGTGGCGCGCGTGCCGCTCCGCCACCTTGGCTGACTCCGCACCCGCGCTGATCACGCTCGTGCCCCGGCCCTGCACAGCCCTGCAAACGAAGGCGGCCATCGCGTCGCGCTCGTCGCTGGCGAGCCGCAGGGTTTCGGACACCATCGCCATCACCACGCCGTCCGCCCCCTGGTCGAAGAGCCAGTGGAGTTCCTGCTCCAGCGTGTCGAAATCGATGGATTCGTCGGTGTGGTAGGGCGTTTGAAAGACAGGGAGAAGCATGGGGCGGGAGGAATCAGGGTAAAACCGGCCATACACTCACGGGAGTTGAAGGCCAAATCTTGCCCGCCCCCGGTTTTAGCGAAAACACTGCGATTGTTTACGCCCAATCCTCGCGTTAATGTGGCGCATGATCTTCCCTCGATCTATCCTCCTGCTCGCCGTGATGTCATCCTCGTTCGCGTTCGTTGCGGCGGAGGATGCTTCGGATTCCAAGCCCGGCGCACCGCCAGCGCCGCCGGTTCCTTCGATGTCTGAGGCGGACAAGGCGAGGATCCTGGACAAGGTGCAGCAGATGCAGAAGGATTTCGAGCGCCTGCGGCGCGAGGTCACGGCCAGCGCCTTGAACCGGTTCGAGGGAGCTTCGGCCAGCGAGAACGCCGCCGTGGAGTTTTTCCTGAACTGCCAGAAGCTCATCAAAGATCGCACACCCGACGTTTCCCCGCCGGAGCAGGACGCCAAGAACGCCAAGGCCGCCCAGGCGAAGGTGAAGCAGGAAATCGACGACTACCAGGCCGCACCCGGAAGGGCAACGGTGCTGAAGACGCAACTGGAATACCTGGTGCTGACCATCCAGGCCCCCGGGCTGAAAGATCGCGGCGCGCTGGTATCCAAACTGCGCGACATGGTGGGCCGGGCGATGAACGTGGTGAAGACCTACACCGCGCCCAATGCCGACCCTGTGATAAAGATCGCGCCGGTGACCACCACCAAGGGCAGGCAACGGACGCCTCCCGCCCAAAACCGCAGCCGGGTGGAGGACCGGGCACGCCAGGAGATCGACAAGACCATGAAGCAGGGCGTCATGGGCACTGTTTTTGCCGAAGCCTACAACCTCAGCAATTATTTCACGCCGGCCGACAACTGGAGCGACTCCCCCGTAAACCTCTCCGCCGTTTACGAAGGCTTCGTTCTCCCCTGGTACCGGGAGAACAAGCGTGGAGATCTGAACCAGGTGTGGGACGAATACATCGGCCATTCAGCGGCCCTGCACCGCTGCGAACAGAGTGATTTCGCCTTCGGCACCTGGGGCATCACGGGCTACAAAACCCTGCAATGGAAAAAGTGGCTCGACCTCCTGCAGTACGGCATGAACCGGACCATGGCGCTGGATGAGCTCAGCAAGCTGGTGAAAGAAAATCCATCGCACCCGGATGTGGAAAGCTGGATCACCGATCTCGGCACCCTTGCTGCAAGCATCCAGGTGCCGCAGGTGCCGGCGACGGCGGATGCTCCGACCGAAGCGCCGACAGCGGACGCAGCGAAGTAGCCGCTCTTCAATCTGCCCGCACCGCCCACCGGAGTTTCGCAGGTGCCGCACGTGGATTGTCGCGCACCTCCATGCCGGAGGCGCGGATCACCTCCTCGTTGATGTCGCGGTACACACCCTCGCGCAGGCCGGTTTGAAACGCCTTCTTCACCCGCCGGTCCTCGCCGCTGTGAAAGGTGAGCACCGCCACCCTGCCGCCTGCGGCCAGGCAGTGCGGCACATCACGCAGCCAGGCTTCCAGAACTGAAAATTCCTCGTTCACCGCGATGCGCAGCGCCTGAAACACGCGGCGGATGGTGCTCTCCTTCTGCTCTTCCTCCAGCGAATAGGGCAGCGCCATGCGCACCGCCTTGGCAAGCCGGGTCGTGCTCATGAAAGACCGCTGTGCAAGCGCCTTGGCCAGGACACCGGCGCGCGGCTCATCAGAATTCTCCGCGAGCAGCTCGGTGAGTTTGTCCTCGCCGATTTTCAAAAGCAGCTCGCTCGCCGGCTGTCCGCGCCGGGGGTTCATGCGCATGTCGAGCGGCCCCTCGTGCTTGAAGCTGAAGCCGCGCGATGGGTTGTCGATCTGCATGGATGAGACCCCAAGGTCGGCGAGGATCACATCCGCTCCCTCGTTCCAGCCCAGTTCGGCCAGCACCCGGCGCATGCCCGCAAAATTGATGTGCCTCGCCTGGAATGTCGTTTCCGGGAAGCCCAGCTCGCGCAGCCGTGCCTCCGTCTTCTCGATTTCGATCGGATCCTGGTCCAGACCCACAAGGCAGCCGTCGGGCTGCACGGCCTTGAGCAGTTCGGTGGCGTGACCGCCGTGGCCCAGAGTGCAGTCCAGAGCGCGCTCGCCCGGCTTCGGCGCCAGGGCCTCCATGATCTCCCCCACCATGATCGGCACGTGCTGCCCGGCCGGGGTCTTGCCGCTGGCCCTCACCTTCGCCACCGTTTCCGGGTGCAGGGCGGGGTTCAGCTCCTTGTACTTGTCTTCAAACTTGCGCGGGTTCTTGCCCTGGTAGCGGGGACGGCGCTTGTGCGGCTGCGGGGATTCGGCTTCGGATGGATTCACAGTTCGTTGTATTTGGCATTGGACCCGTGCGCCTTGTGGACGGGGTAGCGGTGTTCGTTCTTGGCAATCTTGGCCAGCATCGCCTCCTCCAGCGAGATGCCGAGATTGTGGGCAAACTCAAACAGCAGGATGCCCACATCCGCCACCTCTTCGGCCAGGTAATCACGCTTGGCCACGGCCACCTCCTCCGCCTGCTCCTTGGTCTTCCAGACGAAGGGCTGCATCAGCTCCCCCGCCTCCGCCGCGATGGCGACGGCAAGGTCCTTGGGGTTGTGGTACTGCATCCAGTCCCGCGCGTCGCGAAAGGCGCAGATGCGGGCGGTGATCTCTTCAATGGTCATGGACCGAACAATGCTGGTCGCGTCACTGGCGGCAAGGCGAATCCCAACTATCGTGCCGCCATGACCGTGGGCGAAAAACAGGCGCATCTCATTGAGGACCTGCGCATCATCGAGGATGTGCAGGAGCGGCTGAGCGCCGTGGTGTCGCGCGCCGCCAAACGCTCGTTGCCACCGGAGCTGCGGGTCGATGTTCATCGCGTGACCGGCTGCGTGTCCAGCGTGTGGCTGGTCCCCGAGCTTCGCGACGGGCGCTGCCACTTCGGGTTCGATGCGGATTCACCGATGGTGAAGGGCCTGGTGGGCGTGCTCTGCGAAGTCTATGAAGGCGGCACAGCGACCGACGTCGCCAGCACTGAGCCGGTGCTCTGGGAGCAGCTTGGCTTCCTCAAGCTTCTTTCCCCCACCCGCCTGAACGGGCTCGCGGCGGTGCGGGCGCGGATCAAAGCCTTTGCCGAGCATGCGACTGTTTGACGCCCATAACCACCTCCAGGATGAGCGCCTTGATGCCCATCGGGAGCGCATCATCGCCGAATTGCCCGGCATCGGTCTCGTGCGCGCCGTGGTCGCGGGCTCGGGCGAGGAGGACTGGGAAAGCGTGGCCGCTCTGGCCCGAAAGCAATCATGGGTGCTGCCCTCGTTCGGCGTACATCCCTGGTATGTGAAGGAGCAGTCTCCCGCCTGGCGCGAAACCTTGGAGCACTACCTCTCGGTCTTTCCGGAAGCCGGAGTGGGTGAGATTGGATTGGATCGCTGGATCGAAAATCCAGACGTGGACCTGCAGGTGAGACTGTTTCGCGAACAGCTCACCATTGCCTCGCGCGACAACCGCCCGACCACCATCCACTGCCTGCGCGCCTGGGGGCTGCTTGAAGAAACCCTGCGGTCATCTCCCCGCCCTGAGCGTGGTTTCCTGCTGCACTCGTATGGCGGCCCGGCGGAGATGGTGGAGGGCTTCGTCAAGCTCGGCGCCTATTTCTCCGTTTCGCCCTACTTCTTCCATGAGCGCAAGGCTCATCAGCTCGAAACCTTTCGTCACCTCCCCCTGGACCGCCTGCTGCTGGAAACTGACGCGCCAGACATGTGGCCGCCCGATGCCATCAACCCGCATCTGCTGAACGACACCAATAACAAGCCTCTCAATCATCCAGCTAACATCGAGCTGATGTATCATAAGACTGCGGAGCTCCGCAGAATGAGCATGGCCGAACTCGCAGGCCAGGTGGAGCAGAACTTCATGAGCCTGTTTTTCCGCTGAGCAGGCCGCAACCCGCCATGCGCTTCAGCCTTCGACTTCAATCCAGCCAGTTCTCAAAACGTAGTCCAGACACGCCCTCGAAGTGGGCAGTGTTGCGCGTAAGAAGTGTCGCGTCGTGAGCAAGGGCAATGCAGGCGATCTTCAAATCCATGGTGCCGCCCCTGATACGATCAGCCTTCATCCGCTTGAATCGCGCCACACTGTCTTCATCCCACGGCAGTATCAGGAACGAGGCCAGGAATTCCATGCGTTCGACCAATTCCGCATACGGCTCGATTTGCGATGCAGGCTCGTGACGCCGATGAATGGCCGCGAGCAGGCCACTGAGTTGCTCATCCACCGAGATGGCCGTGGTAGCGATCTCCTCTTCGGTCAACGACAACCGGGCCGTCAGCCGCTGCCCGAGCTCCGACGTGTAGCCCATTGCGGTCAGGTGGTCAGTATCCAGAACCAGCACGGCTTTCTTTACGGTTTCTCGTTCTGCTGCTGGCGATACTCTTGGCCGAGTTGATCCACCTCGCGATTGAAGGGCGTGTCCCGAAGCCTGCCAACCGCCCTCCTCCAGTCTTTTTTCCCGGGCGCAAGCTGCGACACCGTCGAGGCAAGCGTTGCGAGCGTCTTCTCAACACTGTTGAGTCGTTGTTCGATGGTCTTTTCCATGGCAAGCAGAGCTTACGCCAGGAAGCAAGAAATGCCAGCGTCTGTTTGGGTCGCCTTCGTTCGAAAACCGGCTTCGAGTCGAAAACAGCGCGGGACTTCAACCCGTTCCGCTTCGTCTGGATTTACCCGTGGAAATCACCCCCCGATACTCCGCCCGTCTGTTTTGCCGCTGAGCATCCACACCAGCGCCGAGCAGGTAAACAGACAGGCGTCCTTGGCGAGGCCGCCAAACGGATCGTACAAGGCCGGCGGGTAGTTGCTCGCGACAAGCACCATCAGCACGAGCACCGAAACCGTGGCCACGACCTGCGCAAGCCTCTCCAGCCAGCCGCCCATGATCACCAGGCCCGCGATGATCATGGCAATGCCCAGCGCGTGCAGCGTCGCCTCGGGTGAATTCCACCACCAGCCGGAGCTTTGCACCATGCAGATCTGGCGGTCCGACACATGCAGGATCTTGGGCACGAGGCCTTCGTAGATCCAGACGAAACCGACCGAGCAACGGGCGGCGATTTTGAGCGCGCGGAGTTGCGCGCATGAGATGGCAGTGTTCATAGGTTTGAGGGTTGGATGCTCAGGTCAGATGGGGACGCCCCATCCAGATGTCTTTGAAGCCAGGGGCGTAGTGGGCGCCCACAAAGCGAGCTTCCCGATGCCAGTCACCAGTGCGGGCGAGCAGGGAGTTTTCATGAATGCAGGCATCCACCTTCGTGTGCCTCCATGCCGGGTGCCACACGCGGAACCGCCGACGCAGGCCCAGATACATCGTGAAGGCCGTGCAGCGCTCCAGCAGGAACTCCGTGAGACTGCCTGCCTCCGCCGTTTCCATGACCGCCCCTGCCGCCGGTTCGGCGCTGTAGTGAAGAGCAGAGCCCGTGGCGCTGTCGGTAACACGGCCCTCAAACCCCTCGGTCACATCATGTCGATAACTGATGCCTCCGTGCCGGTAAGGAAGGCCAAACACGGTGGGCCCAAGCAACGCACTGAGCTTGTTCGGCAGCCACTCCGCGAGGAAATAAATGCCGCGCTCGCCCTTGTGTGTCACATAGGTCCGCAGGTTGAGGAATTCATGTGTGGCTATCGGCAGGAACGGCCAGGCCGTCCATTTGCCGCCGACGCTTGGCCGCATGTCACGCATGGTGAAGGCCACGAAACTCACGTAGGCCATGCCATCGCGAAGGTCGAGAGCGAAGGGCACGAAGGGTTGGAGGGCTTCGGGTTTCACAGCGTAGTGGAGGAAGACCGCATCAGACCAATCGGCGAGGAACAGGGGTTCGAATCGCTCACTGAGCATGCGGTCCCTGGCGATGGTGCTGATGGTCGTTTTCATTTTCGGAGGGCGGCGATGAAGTAGGTGGTCGCGAAGGCCGCGTAGCCCAGGAACAGCGCCCAGTGCGCGGTGGTCTTGCCAGCCAGGCCGCGCCAGTGCGAGGCGCTGTAGTGTGTCCACTGCATTACGCAGCGGATGCCCCAGAACAGCCCCACGCTGAAGGCGAACCAGCGTATCATCTCATGATGTGGCAGGGCAATGTCCTCTGCGAACACCCAGGTGAGGGTGCCAAAGATCGCGCAGGTGAGGCCGATGAAAAAGGTGTGTATCCAGAACACCTCCCGCACCAGCAGGGGCATGCGACCAATGGCGTCGCCCCAGCCCAGCAGCCGCGGTAGCATCGGGCC
>CAINXC010000281.1 GCA_903854655.1 uncultured Verrucomicrobiota bacterium
GTGACCAAGCACATCGCCGCGTTCATCGTGGTGGGCACGGCAAGCAGCGACCGCCTCAACGAAGTGACCTCCGTGAACGCCGCCGGCCAGATCCTGGTCTATGTCACCTACGACGACGGAGCCACTAGCATCTTGCTCACCTCGCCTTAGTGGGCTACATCTCCGGGCCAACCCCCCCTGGCGTGACCGTGATCTGCCTCATTCCCACCTCTCTCTGCCGCAAGGTTGTTTTTCTGTTCGTGCTGCTGGCTGTGCCGGGCTTTGCCCGGGCGCAGGCGCCAGCGAATGACAGCTATGCGAACAGCATTGAGGTCTTTGACAGCAACTCGGTGACGGGCAGCAATGCGGGGGCCACGCTGGAAGCGGGCGAACCCATCCCCGCCGGCTACACCACGACAAACTACCAGGCGACGATTTGGTACGTGTTTAATCCGGTGGCGGAGGAGTGGTATGAAATCAACACCATAGGCAGTGCCAACAACACCGTGCTGGCGGTCTGGACGGGTTCCTCGCTGGGCGGGCTGGCATTGATGCAGGTGGTCAATGACAACCAGGCGGGGACGGTGAGCCGCATCAGGTTTGAGGGGCTTCCCGGCACCTCCTACTACATCAGCGTGGCGGCACCGAATGCGGCGACGCACGGGCCGGTGACGCTGACGGTGCAGGCAGGGGGCAACCAGATGATCAACGGCGGCATTTACTCGACTTCGATTTCGCCCGGCACGGTGGATGTGAGCACGGCGACAGCCACCACCACTTTCACAATTGAGATGAGCGTGACGAGCACCATTGCGGGCGGCTACGTGGCGGTTTATGCGCCCAGCGGCCAGCAGGTGGCGACTTCGCCCTTTACAGCGGCGGTGAACCGCATCAGCGGCAACAATTTCGACGGCACCTATGCGGTGACGCTGACCTTGCCCCGCTACCTCGTGCCGGGCACCTACCAGCTTGGGTTTGAGGTGCAAAACGCCGCGAGCAACCCAAGCAAGATGGATTCGTATGGCTGGAATCAAATGTCATCGCTGGGCGGCCTGACTCTCACAGTTCTCAACAGCGGCGCCCAGGACACGTACAGCCAGTTCATCTACAGTTATGGTGTCCCCAGCGCCAGCGCCGCCCAAACCGCAGATTTTGACACTGACGGTGTTTCCAACCTGGCGGAGTTCGCCTTTGCCACTGATCCCACGGCCGGCACCACCGGCACCTTTGCGATGAGCGGCAGCACGCTGACGCAAACCGGCCTGCCGCACATTTTTTTGACGGGCACCGGCACGCAGAAGCGGCTGCGGGTGGAGTTTGTTGAGCGGGTCGCAGACGCCTCCCAGGGGCTGACTTACCAGGTGGAGTTCAGCGATGACTTGGTCCATTGGGCCGCCGCGGCCAACGCCCCCCAGGTGATGGCGACCTCGAACGGCTTTCAAGCGGTGTTTGTGGAGGATTTGATTTTCGGTGCATCGAAGACCTATCGCTTCGGACACGTGCGTATTTCGTATCAACTGCCGCCGTGAGCCGGCGCGGCAGGTTTTGGAACCCGTCGCCATGCTGAACGACGTGCGGCGAAAGGGTCCAATCCCAAGCTTATCGCACGCCGGCCCCTTGCTTCCCAGCGGCTTACTCGCTCTCCTCACCCCAGGAGGTGGATTCCTGGAACTGGAGCTGGTAGAGCCGCTGGTAGAGCTCGCTCTTTTGCAGCAGCTCCTGATGGGTGCCGACGCTTTCGATGCCGCCGTTTTGCATGACCACGATCTGGTCCGCGCCGAGAATGGTGGAGAGGCGGTGGGCGATGGCGATGACGGTCTTGCCTTTTGAGAGCAGCTGGATGGCTTCCTGGATGATCTTCTCGGTTTCAGTGTCGAGCGCGGAGGTGGCTTCGTCCAGCAGCAGGATGGGGGCGTTGCGCAGGATGGCACGGGCGATGGTGACGCGCTGTTTCTGACCACCGCTGAGGTTGCCGCCACCGTCGCCGACCAAGGTGTCGTAGCCTTCCTTCTTTTCCGCGACGAAGTCCTGCACATGGGCCTGGGTGGCGGCGGCGACGATCTCCGCATCGGTGGCGTCAAGGCGGCCATAGCGGATGTTGAAGCGGATGGTGTCGTGGAACAGGAAGGCATCCTGGCTGACGACGCCGATCTGGTTGCGCAGCGATTCCTGGGTCACCTTGCGCACGTCCTGGCCGTCGATTTCGATGGAGCCGCCATCGACGTCGTAAAAGCGCTGGATCAGGGCAAAAAGGGTGCTCTTGCCGGCACCGGTGGGGCCGACGAAGGCGTAGAACTTGCCGGGCTGCATTTCGAGGTTGATGCCGTTGACAGCCAGACGCGGGTCCTTGTGGCCGGTCTTGTAAGCGAAGCTGACGTTCTTGAAGCTGAGGCGGCCCTGGGTGCGCTTGAGCACCTTGGCGTCGGGGGCATCCTCCACTTCATGAGGCTCTTCCAGGGTGGCGAAGATGTTGGAGGTGGCGACGATGGTCTTCTGCATCACGAGCTGGATGCGGCTGAGCGCCTTGGAGTGCGGGTAGATCTGGGTGAGGCCGCCGACCAGGGTGATGAACTTGGCGGCGTTGATGCCGGAGCTCCAGGCGTAGAACAGGCCCACGCCCACGCCAAGCGAAGCGACGACCTCCACGAGCATGCCCACCAGTTCGAGCGCCTTGCCATAGCGCATGAACAGCTTGTTCATCTTGGTGTTGCTGTCTTTGAATCGCCTCAATTCGAAATCCTCGCGGGCATGCGATTTCACGACGCGGATGCCGTTGAAGCACTCGGTCATCTGCACCATCATCTGCCCGGCCTCCTGTTCTTCCTGGGCACCGGCCTGGCGCACACGGCGGCCGATGGCGACCACCGGGAGGATGCAGAGCGGGAACACAATCAGCGAGTAGAGGGTGAAGCGCCAGTCGTTGTGCAGCAACGCCGCGAGAATGGAAGCGATGGCGACGGGTCGCTGGACGATGTCCTGCGACAGGGTCATGAGGTTTTGTTGCGCGACACGGGCCTGGTTGAACACGGTCTGCACCAGGTTGCCGACCTTGGCGCGGGAGTAGTAGCCCAATGACTGCGCCAGCAGCGCCTTGTAGGTGTCGTTGCGCAGGTCGTAGAGGATGCGGATGCTCACCCACATCATGAGGTAGTTGGCGAGGTAGGTGAGCCCGCCGCGCAGCATGAAGATAAGGGGCACGAGCACGCAGGCGGCAACGACCAGGCCGAATGAACCGCGCCACGCCTCCGGCAGCAGGTAGGCCGGGTTCCAAGGGTGCTTCTTGTTGAAGCCCATGTTGAACTTGTCGATTTTTTGCGACACTTCCTCCGCCTGGCGGTGCTGGAGGGCGGCTGGCACGTCGCTGATGGCCGGCATTTCGTTCAGCCGCGCCATGAAATTCTTCAAGCCCGCGCTGTGGTCCACCTTCTCGTTTTTCTCCAGCACGACGCTGAAGACGACGTTCATGCCCTGGATCAGAAGGAAGTTGGAGAATCCGGCGAACACACTGACGATGATGCCCAGGACGAACCGCATGCGGTAGGGCTTGATGTAGCGGAACAGCTTGGCGTAGGTGTTTTTTGCGAGGGCCATTGTCTCGGCGGTCGAGAGCTTGGCCATGTCTTTGCGACTTACTTTGATGGGTTTGGACATTATGAAAAAGAGAGGGCGCGATTGATAGCACTGAGCACCTGTGCCGTCGAGATCTGGTTCATGTCGGCACCCTTTGCCTTGGGTGCAAACTCAGTGAGCGGCTCATCGTGCCCGGCGGCGACCACCTGGGCGCGGGGGTGCCGGGGGCGCCAGTGGAAGGGATTGGTGGGGCCGAAGAGCACGACCTGCGGGCGCTGAAACATGGCCGCGAGATGCATTGCCATGCTGTCCACGCCCAGGGCGAGATCGCAACGCCCGATGAGGGCGGCGAGTTCCACCAGAGAGAGCCTGCCGGTGAGGTCCGTAAAGGGCACGTGCAGCAAAGCGCGCAGCCGGTCCAAGTGCGGGCGCTCCAGCCCGGCATTGGTGCCCGTGAGCACGACGTGGTGTGTCCGGGCGGTGTGTTCGATGATTTCCGCCCAGCGCTGGTCGAGCCAGAATTTCTCTTCGCGCGCCGTGCCGATATGGATGAGCGCAAACGGCCGGGTGCTGGGCGGGGCAATCACCGAGGGGGGGATGCGCAGGAAAGAGCCCCCCTCCGGGAAAGCCATGGTCGAGGAGCCGGCCAGAGCGAGATGGAAGTCCACGGTGTGCAGATCCCGCACGGAGGCATCGCACAGCGCCGTGTAGGCGCGTGCCCGCCAGTGGTCGCTGGCGAATTTTGCATAGCCCACGCTGCGCTTTGCACGAGACAGCCAGGCCATCAGGGCGCTGCGGTCGGTGCCCGTGAAATCCAGGCACAGGTCCCATTCTCCGAAAAGCAGGCTGGCCCAGGTGGGCAGGTTGAATCCGCCGCCGTAGGGCAGCACCCCGTCCAGCCCTGGAATGCAGTGGGCCAGCCCTTCCACGTTCTCCGGCACGACGGCCACGATTTCAGCTCCGGAGTGGGCCTGGCGCAACGCGGCCACGGCAGGTGCTGTCAGGATGAAGTCACCAATGCGCTTGAGCTGGATGAGAAGGATTCGCAATTCGTACGGGACCGGGGTTCTACAGGGGCGTGAAAAGAGCCGCCCAGCCTATTCACCATCCTGAGCCGGAGGGCAACTGACAACGCGTTGCCACGGCATGGACCGAACCGGGGATAGAGCCGACTTGACGTGTGCTATCAAATGAAGAATTTTTATAAAAATCAAATCAGATATAATTTGGATAGGGGTGCATGGTGCCAAAACAAATCGTCCAGCATGAGCCAAAACCATGAGATTTACTTCGCTTAACTTTCGCAACTTGAGCCGTCGAGGCTTCAGCTTGGTCGAAATGCTGGTGGTGATCGCGGTCATCGGCATCATCGCTGCCATCGCGATTCCGAACATCGGCAACGTGAACGCCGCATCCCGCACGTCCACGGCCCGGCGCAATGCGCAGAATATTGCCTCCACATTCACTTCAGCCCTGGCGGCCGGATACGTTCCTGGCAGCGGGATCACAGATGTTTCCTCGGCGGTTACGGCGGTGGGCAATGGCTCGATCTCTCCCACCACCGGGCCTTTCAGCGGCAAACTGTTCGTCGTGCCCAACCTGCCTTCGGTGGGCAGCCAGGAGCGAATCGAGCTGGAAGGTTTTCTGACCTGGGATGCCTCCAATTTGGTGCTGGGCTACGCAGGCGGTTTTTAGGCCGGATCGTTGGTGAATCGCCCCGAACGAGTCGCCCTGATGGCGACCCGGAGCGTACGGCCAGGGCAGATCATGAATTCATATTCCTCTTTTTCTCTTACCGGCAAGGTTGCCGTCGTCACCGGTGCCAGCCGGGGTATTGGTCGTGCGATCGCCTTGCGGCTCGCCCAGGCAGGTGCCCAGGTTGTTCTGGCCGCACGCAGCGGCGAGCTGCTTGATGCCGTGGTTAGCGAAATCACCGCGTCAGGTGGAACGGCGACCGCCGCAGTACTTGATTTGAGCCTGCCAGAGGCCCCGGCGCGGTTGGTGGAACTGACACGGGAGGTGTTTGGTGGCATCGATATTGTGATCAACACCGCCGGCGCCACCAAACGCGGGGATTTTCTGAGCCTTTCGGAGGAGGACTGGAGGGATGGCTATGCGCTCAAGTTCTTTGGTGCCGTGCGGCTGACCCGTGCGGCCTGGCCGCAGCTCAAGCTGCGCGGAGGCTCCGTGGTCAACATCGCCGGGGTGGGGGGGCGCACTCCGGGGGCGGAGTTCACCATCGGCGGCTCGGTCAATGCGGCGCTGCTGTCGTTGACGAAGGCCCTGTCTGACCAAGGCATCAAGGACGGGGTGCAGGTGAACGCCATCAACCCCGGCCCCGTGCGCACCGACCGCCTGCAAGCGCGGCTGGGCAAGGTGGCTCAAGCGCAAGGGCTGGATGCTGCGGGAGCCGAGGAGGCGTTGAAACGCGAGATGCAGGTCGCACGCATGGGTGAGCCTGATGACATCGCGGGACTGGTGGCCTTCATTGTCTCCGGGCAAGGGCGGTTTTTCCAAGGCTCGCTGATCGACATGGACGGCGGGCAGACGAAGACGCTGTGAGGACGGGCTGTCGCCGAAAGCGATAGGTCGGAAGTGGGTTGGGGCGTTTTAGAACAGCAGCCTTGGTTCTTCATCCATGCACCCTCTGCTTTCCTCCGGCATCAGTATTCGCACCCCGTAACGCCTGGAAGAACAAGGCGCTGGGGCAGCGTGGGACAAAGGTAGCGGAGGTCAACAAATGTGCGCATGATATTGCTCGGGAATATTGTTTGATAGCCAGGCAAGCGGGATTGCTTTGAGGAAACCGGCCGCCGTCAAAAA
>CAINXC010000282.1 GCA_903854655.1 uncultured Verrucomicrobiota bacterium
CCAGACCCAGACCCAGACCCTCGCCATCGTCCTTAACGGAGAGAATGGCGTGGTGGGCATTGGAAGAAACCTCTATTTCAATCTCCTGGGCGTGGCCGTGCTTCACGGCGTTGGTCACGGCCTCCTGGGCGATGCGGTACGCATGTGTGGCGGTGGTGTTGTCCATGGCCAGCTCCACCGGGCCCTTGCAGCGGCAGCGCACCCGGAACATGTCGGAGGTGCGCCTGGCCAGCTCCTCCAGCGCAGAGGTCAGGCCGCCGGACTGGAGCGCCACGGGATGCAGGCCGCGCGCCAGCGCACGGGTCAGCGCCAGGGCCTCCTTGAGCAGGCTGGTGATCTTGACGGCATCCGCCGCCTCGGGCGAATGCTGCGCGGTCAGGTTGGTTTCCAGCACGCGGCTCAGGCAGCCAATGCCGGCAAGCTGCTGCCCCAGGTCGTCGTGCAGATCCTGGCCGATGCGCTGCTGCTCGCGCTCGCTGATTTCGAGGATCTCCTCCTCCAACTGGCGGCGGCGAGCGATCTGCAGCCGCAGTTCCTCATTGGTCTGGTGCAGCTCCTCCGTGCGCAGTTCCACCCGCGTCTCCAGCTCCTCGTTGAGGAGGCGGATCACCTGCTCGGCGCGCTTGCGCTCGCTGATGTCCACATGGGCGACGACGACGCGGGGCGGGCCGTCCCTCGACAACGGGGTGACGTAGCCCACGTACCAGCGCAACTGCCCCAGCCCGTGGCATGGGTACTCCATGGCAAACCGCTCGCTGGCGCCGCTCATGACCGCACGAATGCCTTCGGCAAAGCGGGTCGCCTCGTCCGCGTCCTCGCCCGTCGCCGCATCGCACACGGCGAGATAGTTGCTCCCCACCATCGTTGAATCCGGCAGGCCGCCATTGGCCCTGGCAAAATCGTTCCACGACTGGTTCGTGCTGATGATGATGCCGTTCTCATCCAGGACCGCCAGGCTGGCGGGGATGGCCTCCAGCGTGGACTGGGCCAGGCGCTGCGCCTCGCGAATCTCATCCTCGATCCGCACACGGTCGTTGATGACCTCGGCAAAAATGATGATGCCGCCAATCTCCCCCTTCGCATCGCGCCAGGGGCGCACCTCCCACTTCACCCAGTCCTCGGTTCCATCCGCCCTCGGAAACCTGTCCCGCTCGGAACCTTCGGTAGCGCCGGCCAGGCAGCGCTGGTGGACCTGCTTCCACTCCTGGCTGACTTCCGGGAACACCTCATAGTGCGACCTGCCAAACAGATCACCGGCCTTCAGCCTGAAGTCCCCGGCCCAGCGCTCGCTGGCAATGAGGTAGCGCATGTCCCGGTCAAACATGGCCACAGGCGCCGGGGTGTGCTGGACGAATAGGCGCAGCAGCTCCTCGCTGGTGCGCAGGGCCGCCTCCACCCGCTTGCGCTCGCTGATGTCGCGCACCGCGCTGATGACGCACAGCCCGCCGTTCGTGCGCAGCGGGCTGAGGCTGATTTCGGTGGCGAACTCCGTACCGTCCTTGCGCAACGCGAACAGGTCCCTGCCTTCGCCCATTTGGCGGGTGTGGGGATTCGCGGTGTAGCCCGCGCGCTGGCCCGCGTGCTGGCTGCGATAGCGCAGCGGCAACAGCAGCTCGTGCGATTTGCCGATGAGCTCCTCGCGGGTGTAGCCGAACAACTGCACCGCCTGCGCGTTCACCAGCTCGATGAAGCCGTCCTGGTTGACGATGACCATGGCATCGGGCGCGGACTCCAGGAGGCTGCGGAACTTCTCCTCGGAGCGTTTGCGGTCCGTGATGTCGCGGGCGATTTTCGAGGCCCCGGTGATGCGGCCTGCCCCGTCCAGCAGGGGGGAAAGGCTGAGCGAAATGTCAATGAGGCGGCCGCTCTTGTGCAGCCGCTGCGTTTCGTAATGCTCAACGCGCGCGCCCTGTTTGATGCGCTCCAGCAGCAGCACTTCGTCATCCTGCGCCCCGGGCGGAATCAGGAACGAAACGGGCTTCCCCAGCGCCTCCGCAGCGGTGTGGCCGAAGACATGCTCCGCCCCGGCATTCCAGGTGCGGATGGTGCCGTCCAGATCCTTGGTGATGATGGCGTCGCCCGAAAATTCAACGACGGCTGCCAGCCGGTTGCGCACGGCATCAGCCTCCTTGCGCTCCGTGATGTCCCTGGCAATGCCGCTGATCTGTTGCGGCTTCCCGTTCTCGTTACGCAGAATGATGCCGCGATCAGCGATCCAGCGAATAGCCCCATCAGCCCTCCGCAACCTGTACTCCATCTCGAAGACGGGGGCCTCGCCCTCGATCCAATGATGAAAAGCCTCGTGAACCGCTCCAACGTCATCGGGGTGAATGGCCTTCTGCCAGGCGTCGTAACGGGCATAAATATCACTGGAGGGAACGCCCCAGATCTTTTCAAAGGCCGGGCTCACATAGGTCACGCGCGGCGGGTCCACCTCCATGAACCAGAACACCTCGCCGATGTTATCGGCCATGAGGCGGAACTTGTCCTCGCTCTGCCTGAGCGCGTCCTCCGCCCGGTGCTGCGCTGTGACCTCGAGCATGGCCGTGCGGCACCAGGACGGATTGCCGCCGGGCTCGTCCAGGCGGATGGAGGCGAACTGCACATGCCGCTCCGTGCCGTCGCGGGCGATCAGCCGCAGGGTGGTGATCACCTGTGAGGCGGTGCGGCGGCTGTCCCACAGGTGCTTCAAGAATATTTTGCGGTCGGCCGCAGCAAAATGAGGGAGAAGAGGCCGGCCCGTGAGACTCGGCGACTCCCAGCCGAGCATCCGGCCCGCCGTCGTGTTAATCTCGACGATGCAGCCTCTGCCATCCAGGGTGAGGTAGCCCACCGGAGCCTTGTCATAGAGGTCGGAATAGCGGCGCCATGAGAGTTCCAGTTCCGACTGGGCAAGGCGAAGCTGGTCATTTTGCAGTTCCAGAAGGTTCTGCTGCTCCCGCATCTGCTCCATCAGCAGCGCCGAGTGCGCGGCGGCGTCGCGGCTGGCGGTTTGCTCAGCCATCAGAGCGTCGATTCGTCTTGATGACACAACCGCAGCATCGCGGCTGGCCTCCCGTTCAGCCACCAGGTCCTTGATCCGGCTCGCGTCTTCGCCGACGTGCGACCGCGCGCGCCCTTGTTTGGCGGGCGTGCGGGCCTTGCCCATCTTCTTGGATCCGGATTTCATGGCGGGGCGGATTTACCGGGAGCTTCCTCCATGGCCTGCATAGTGGGGGGGCAACGATGCCATCTCCCCCGCACCGCAATGCGACTGACTCACGGGGCAAAGCCGAAGCGGTGCTTCACCGTCGGCGCATCGAGATGCAACGAAGTGGACAACAGACGCGAGGTCAGACGTGAGGCGGCGATGCGCAGCATGTCATCCGCCTGTTTGGCGGGCAGCTCCGCCCCCTCGTGCTTGATCGAGCTGATGTGGGCGCCGGTGGCCAGGAGGCCCATGAGAAAGTCCTCGGCTTCCACCGGGTCATCGGTGCGGTGGATGTCCACGCGCTTGTTATGCTGCGGGTGGATAATGTATTCGATGTCGTATTTGGCGAGCATGGTGGTGGGTGGTTGAATTTGTCAGGCGTGCGCCCGGTCGGGCTTACGAGACACCTCCATCATGCCACTTCCGCCCCCCCGCTGCTCTGCCCCCCGTGGCATCGTTGAGTCCTATCTTGCGCACTCAGCCCTGGGCGTCCGGCTTCACCACCAGCAGCGAACAGGGCAGGCGGATGAGCAGGCGCTCGGCGGTCGATCCCAGCAGCATGTAACTCAGGTTGGTGCGCCCTTTGGCGCCGACGACAATCAGATCCGCCCCGGTTTCCTGGGCGTGGGCGGCGATGCCGTCGCCGTAATTGCCGGCCTCGCGCAGCACGGCCTTGGATTCAAGGCCCTGCGCCGCCTCCTTGACGCAATCCCGCAGCTCCTGGTGCAGATTCTCGATGTATTCGGCCCTTTGCTCCGGCGTGGCGGCCATCACCGGGGCGGCGACATCGCCGAACGGCGAGGTGTACATCATCGCCACCCAGGGGTCCTGCCACACATGCAGGAAATCGACATGGGCTCCGTCTTGGAGGGCCATGCGGCGGGCCTGGTCCATCACCTCCGCCGCGGTGTCGGAGAAATCAATGCCGGCGACGATCCTGCGGAACGGCATGGAATGATCCGCACGCACCAGCAGCACCCTGGGGCCGACCTTGCGCGCCAGCTTCCCGGAGATCGAGCCGACGCCCGCAGGGACGTTCCCCGCCCCGGCAATGCCCGCCACCACCAAATCCGCATGGAGTTTGCCCGCCCATTCAAGGATCTCATGCACCGGCGTGCCCACCACGATCTCCACCTCACCGTCGGGCGAGATGCCCGTATGCGCCATCCAGCGCAGCAGCGCGGTGCTGGCGCCCTTGCAGGAAATCCTGGCCTGGATTTCAAAAGACGAGCCGTGGCCGCGCGCCAGCGCCGTGACCGACGCCTGGTCCACCACGTGAAGCACGTGCAGCTTCGCCTTGCAGGCGGCGGCGATGCGGGCCGCCTGCTCCAGCGCGGCATGGGATCCCGTGGAGAAGTCCACGGCGACGAGAATGTTGTCGAGCTTGTTCATGGCTGTCACCGCTGCTGTTCGGTTTCAGCCTATCTGCCTGGGGGGCGGGACGCAAACGGGGTTGCTGGTCCCCGGCGGGGGAACACTGCGTCGATCTTGGCGTCGCCAGCACCCCGGATTTCAATCCGGGGTGCCTGCTGCCAGCTTCCCTCAAGCGCAGCACGGCACCCATATCAGTTCTGCCGCAACTTTCAGGTTAGGTGCGAGGTTTTTGTTACCGGGCTCGTGAACGGGCGTTGAGCATGTGAGTCGGCATGTACTGTGACGGCCAGGCCCGTTGCTCACGCCAACACCCGCGCGTAAACACCTTCTCCCATGAATCTCGTTCCCAGCCTCCGCCTCGTTCTTTGTTCACTCGCACTGGCGGGTGTCTCGTATGGAAAATTGCACGCAGCGGCGCTGGACGGGGAGGCGGCGGTGCAAGGCGCGGACATCAGCTACCAGAGCGATGGATTGAAGATCACGGGCATCATCAGCAAACCGGCGGGGCGCGGGCCGTTTCCACTGGTGGTGATCAATCACGGCGGCTTTGCCCCGGCGAAGAGCGCGGCCGGTCAGATGAGTTTCTTTGCCGGCAAGGGCTATGTGGCGGTCGCTTCGGATTATCGCGGCTGTGGTCATTCGGAAGGTAAAAGCGAGGTGGCGAAGGGCGAGGTCAATGATGTGCTCAACGCAATCAAATTCGCGCGCACGTTGCCCTGCGTGGACGGCGGGCGCGTGGTGATGTGGGGCTTCAGCCACGGAGCGTCGGTCTCGCTGCTGGCGGCCAGCCGCGATGAGAGCATCAAGGCGGTGGTGGCGGTGCAAGGTCCGGTCGAGATGGCGGAGGAGTACGCCCGCTGGACTCAGATGCAGGAGAAGCCCGGCATGAAGCGGATGGGGGACATCGGCGGTCTCGTCGGTGGCACGCCAGCCCAAATGCCTGCGGCGTGGAAGGAACGCTCCGCGCTCTATGTGGCGGACAAGATCAAGTGCCCGGTGCTGCTCATCTACAGCGACGGTGATGCGGATGACATCGTGCCGACGAGCCAGGGCAGGCGCATGGAGGCAGCGCTTGAAGCGTCCGGCAACAAGGTGTCGAAACTGCTGCTCATCCCCGGCGTGGGCCATGGTCTCAACAAGGAGACGTGGAGCAGGCTGATGCCGCAGATGCTGGAGTTCTTGCAGGCGGCCAAATGAACGCAGCATGACACCCGCGGTCCGTTCGCACGCGCCGCCGGGCCAAGGCGGCGCGATCATCCAGTACCACTAGGCGAACAGATGGGTGAGCGGCTGGCCCTTGTCGGCGACGGTGAAGGGTCTGCGGCTTGGCGAATACACCACCTGGTCGAGCGGCAGGCCCAGCGCATAGCCAAGCGTGGCGTTGAGATCCGGCGGGCTCACCTTGTTCTCGGCAATCCCTGATCCGTCCGCCGTGGTGGCGCCGTACTTGATGCCGCCCTTGATGCCGCCGCCGAACAGCGGCACGGAGAAGATCGGGTAGTGGTCGCGGCCCTGGTTGGCATTGATCTTCGGCGTGCGGCCGAACTCGGAGGTGACCATGATCATGGTGCTGTCCAGCAGGCCCCGGCTCTGCAGGTCCATGAGGAGGTTGGAAAGGGCGAGGTCAAGGGTCTCGCACAGGCGCGGCACATTGATGAAGTTCGCCACGTGCGTGTCCCAGCTGCCGAAGCTGACCTCGACGAAGCGCACGCCGTGCTCGACCAGGCGGCGTGCCAGCAGGCAGCCCTGGCCGAAGGGATCCTTGCCGTAGGCCTTGCGCACGTCGTCCGGCTCCTTGGTCAGGTCGAAGGCGCTGAGGTCCTCGCTGCGCATGAGGCGCACCGCGTCATCATACATGTCGGCATAGGCCTTCACGCTGCGGGTGTCGTATTCATGCTGGAACTCGGCGTCCAGGCTCTGCGCGAACTCGCGGCGGAATTCGAAGCGGTCATCCGTCACGCCCTTCTGCGGGCGCACGTTTTGCAGGCCGGCCTCGGGGTTGTTCACCATGAGCGGCCCGTGCTTCTTGGGCAGGAAGCCCGCACCAGGATGGCGGCTGTCGTTGCCCACATAGACGTAGGGCGGCAGGGCGGGATTGCCCGGCCCCTGGAACATGCTGAGCCAGGCGCCCATGCCAGGGTGCGTGATGGTGCTGCGCAGGCCGAAGCTGGTGTGCATGAAGTAGTTGGCCTGCTCATGCGCGGCGGTGTTCGTCGCCACCGAATTGATCACGCAGGCATGGTGCATCTGCTTGGCGATGCGCGGCATGTACTCGCCCAGAAGGACGCCGTCGGCGCTGGTCTTGATCGCCTTGGTGGGCCCCATGACCGTCTTGTTGTCCGGCTTTGGATCCCAGGTGTCCAGATGGCTCTGGCCGCCGCTCATGTAGAGCATGATGACATTGCGCGCGGTGGCCACCTGTTTGGCGGTCGCCGAACCTTCGCCGACGGCGAAGGCCTTGCCGGAGAACATGTTCTCCGCCACCGGCACGAGGCCGACGCCGAGCATGGATTTGGCGACACCGGCCAGGAACTGGCGCCGGTCGAGTTCGTTGTGCAGAGTTTTCATGGTGTGTTGGAAGCTGGATTTTGGAAAGGTGTTGTTCTACTCGATGAAGAGGAAGCGCTGCGTGCTGAGCAAGGCGAGGGTGAGGTCGTCCCAGATGGTCTTGCTGCCGGCGTAGGACTCCAGCGCCTGAAGGAAATGCGCCTTCTCGGCGGGCTTGGGCTTGCGGCTGTAGAGGCTCAGGAACAGGACATCGATCTTGTCGTCGTTGGTGACCGCCTTGCGCATGTTGATTGAAAGCACGGACCAGCCGCTGTTGAGCTGGGTGACAAGCGCGCCGTTCATCATGGTGAGCGCCTGCGGCACCGAGGCCTCGTAGCTGGCGTTTTCGACGATGTCGCGGTCCGACTGGCCGAACTCGCGCAGGAAGTGGCCGCGCGGTGCCGGCGAGGGCAGCTCGGCGGCACGGCACCAGGTCTGGTGCAGGCTGCGCTCATAGTTCTCGAACTGGGTCGCGCTCTTCGGATCCTTGATGCCCAGCGCCTGCTCCTCGGCCTTGACGGCCGCGCCCAGCTTGCCGTCCATCGGCATGTCCTTGATGTCCACGCGGCTGTCGCCCATCAGGTTCATCATCGCCATCTCCATGGGGCCGCCGGCGCTGACGGCGGCAAGATCGGCCTGGATCTCCGTGTTGCCGGATTTCTGGGCGGCTTCGTAGAAGCACCTGGAAACCGTCGTGCGGAGGATGCGCTGGCTTTCATTGAGCTGGCGCTGGATCTCCTTGGCCTTCTCCTTGTCGTCCTTGGCGCGGGCTTCTTCCAGGTCCTTGCGCAGCTTGTCGAAGCCGCGGTTCTGCTCGTGCATGGCGGTGGCCACGTTCTTGCTGGCTTCAATGAGCAGCGCAGGTTCGGTCTTGTCGAGAATGCCCGCCAGGCGCTTGCGGTTCTCCAGCTCGCGGCGTTCACGCTCGCGGGTGGTCCAGTTGGGCTGGTCAGGCACCGGGTTCACGAGTGTGACGAGCGAGTCCCACACCTGCTCAGCGCTCATGCGGCGGAACACCGGGCCCTGGAAATAGTAGGGCGTGCCGGAGGCGACCTCCTTCGTGCTGGCGCGACCGAAGGCCTGGGTGTTGAGCAGCATGCGCAGGTAGGCCTTCATGTCGTACTTCAGCGCCACCATCTGCCGCTCCAGGAAGGTCATCAGCTCGGGGTTTGAGGCCACGCTGCTGTCCTGCATTTCGTCCACCGGTTCATACAGGCCCAGGCCGAACACCTTCTTCCACAGGCGGTTCGCGATGATCGTGGTGAAGCGCGGGTTCTCGGCGGAGGTCAGCCACTTGCCGAACTCGTCGATGTTGTTCGATTCCTTGGTCAACGCCACCGGCTTGCCGAACATCACGGAGGCCTGAACCAAGTCGTTGGGCTTGGCGTTCGGATACTTGTAGGTCGCAGGCAGGCGGATGGCCGCCTTGTTCTGCACCACCAATGTGTCGCGCAGCGGGCGGAAGGCTTCGGTCAGCGCCTGGCGCATCAGGTCCTGGGTCTCCTTGTCCAGGCCCTTGTCTTCGCGGATCATCTTCTGCGCTTCGGTGTTGGACTTCGACTGGTAGCTGGTGCCCGCCATGTTGTGGGTGAAGGCCGCCATCTCGAAGAACTGCTTCTGCGTCCACTTGTCGAAGGGGTGGTCGTGGCACTGCGCGCACTCGATGCGAGTGCCCAGGAAGATGCGCGTGGTGCTGGCCAGATTGTCCAGCGGCATGCCGCGATCACGCATGTAGTAGCCGATGGCGCCGGTGTCGAAACAGGTGCCGACGCTGGAAACCAGTTCGCGGGCGAGCTGGTCATAGGGCTTGTTGTCGCGCAGGGACTTGCGCAGGTAGTTCAGGTAGTTCTGCGCGGCGGTGCTGTCGCCGATGCCGTTGCTCTGGGCGCGCAGGACATCGGCCCAGTAGTTGAAGAAGTGGCTCACGTAGCCCTCGCTGGAAAGAAGCTGGTCGATCAGCTTTGCCCGGCGCTCCGGCGCCTTGGAATCGAAGAAGGCCTTTGCTTCATCCGCCGATGGAATGCGGCCCGCCACCGTAAGGTAGGCGCGGCGGAGGAACACGTCGTCATTCACCGGGGCGTTGCCCTGGATTTTCTGTTTCTGCCAGCCTTGAGCGAGCAGGGTGTCGATCTGTTTGGAGACGGCCGTGGTGTCTGCGGCGGAAGCCTGGGTTGCAAACCCGGCCACTGTCACCACCATCGAAAGCAGGAGAAGCTTGGTGTTCATATGGAAACCAACGCCCTCCGCCGTGCCACTTGTCGTTCCCTCCCCGTTATCCCAACCGCCGCACACGAGAGCACAATTTTTGCACAACCCATGGTGTGATTGCTCTTGAGCCCGGCGAAGAATCGTGATCGGACGAGCTGCAGCAGAGGTCGGTTTGGAAGAAGCCG
>CAINXC010000283.1 GCA_903854655.1 uncultured Verrucomicrobiota bacterium
GGATGCCCAGGTCATACAGGATCTGGGCTCCAAGACCGTAATCGCGGAGATCCATGGGATAGCCGAGCTTGAGATTGGCCTCCACAGTGTCGTAGCCCTGCTCCTGCAGCTTGTAGGCGTGGATTTTGGCGGGCAGGCCGATGCCGCGCCCTTCCTGGCGCATGTACAGGAGCACGCCCCTGCCTTCCTGCTCAATGCGTTGCAGCGCGGTGTGGAGCTGGCCGCCGCAGTCGCAGCGGCGGGAGCCGAACACATCGCCGGTGAGGCATTCGCTGTGCACCCGCACCAGCACGGGCTCGCCGTCGTCAATGGAGCCTTTGACGAGCGCCAGATGGTGCTCCTCGCTGAGCTTGGAGCGGTACAGGTGCAGGTCAAAAGTGCCGTAGTCTGTGGGCATCTTGATCACCTGCTCGCGCTCCACCAGGCGCTCGCGCTGCCGCCGGTACTGGATGAGCGATTCGATCGTGCAGATTTTGAGGCTGTGCTTCCTGGCAAACAGAATGAGCTCCGGCAGCCGCGCCGATTCACCGTCCTCGCTGAGGATTTCGCAGATGACCCCCGCCGGCAGCAGGCCCGCGATGCGGGCCAGATCCACCGCCGCCTCCGTGTGCCCGGCACGCCGCAGCACGCCGCCCGGCTTGGCTGCCAGCGGAAAAATGTGCCCTGGCTGCACCAGGTCCGAAGCCCGGGAATCCGGGTTGGTAAGGATGCCCACCGTTTTGGCGCGATCCGAGGCGCTGATGCCCGTGGTGATGCCCTTGGCGGCGTCGATGGAAACGGTGAAGGCCGTGGAATAAGCGTCCCTGTTGCGCTCCACCATGGACGACAAGCTCAGCGCCCGCGCCCTTTCCTCCGTGATCGGCGCGCAGATCAGACCCCGGCCATGCGTGGCCATGAAGTTGATGACCTGGGGCGTCACTTTCTCCGCCGCGCAGATCAGATCACCCTCGTTCTCGCGATCCTCATCATCTGTCACAACCACCATGCGCCCTTCGCGGATGTCCGCGATCACTGCCTCGATGGGGTCAAACTGGAAGTCGTGGGGCATAAAATTCTAGAAAAGAGCTATTCGCCCAGGCCGGGCCTGGGAAACGAGGGGGAGCCAGTCTAGGCACGCACGGCGGGAAATCCAGCGCACATTGATAAATTGCGCGCCCCGCCCCCCAACCAAGACGCAAGCCACCCAAAACGTGAAGACGTCCAGCCATCGCCGAGCCTGGTATCCCCGACAGGAATCGAACCTGTATTTCTAGCATGGTGGTTTTTGATGGTGAAAAGTTACCGATTTACCTGGGCAGAGGCGAATTAGTGCAGTAGAGTTACTGCACTAACTGCACTCGAATATGGCCTCACTATATCGCAAAGACCGGTCCCCGTTTTGGTACATCCAATATCTCGACGCCGAGGGGAAACGCTGCAATAAATCGACCGGGTTCCGGGCGGACAGTCCCACCGAAACCGTGAAGGCCCGGACATTCCGGGCGGAAATGGAAGCCAAGGAACTCTCCCGCACTGGCAGCACCATCGAGGGTGACTCCTGGGATAGCTGGGTGCCGAAATACCTGGAACGCCACTGCGAAAGCCCGCTCACGCTGCGGCGCTATAGGGAGATTTGGAAGTGGCTGGCGCTGTGGCTGCAAGTGAAGCATCTGCATTCGCCGCGTGCCATCACCTACCGGGGCGGCATCGAATATGTCGAGTGGCGCATGA
>CAINXC010000284.1 GCA_903854655.1 uncultured Verrucomicrobiota bacterium
ATTTCGCCGGTGATCCAGGCGCGGCCGCTGATGGTGGGAACAATGGCTCCCCCCGCGATTTCAACGCTGCCTTCGAATACTGAGCCCAGGATGCTTTCCTGCCGCCAGATGTCGCCTGCCTTCAGTTTGCCGTCGCTGAATAGGCAGGCGAGCTTGGCGCTCGTCCCTGTGCCGCAGGGCGAGCGGTCGTAGGCCTTGCCTGGGCAGAGGACAAAGTTTCGGCTGTGATTCGCCGGATTTTGCGGCGGGCCGAAAAGCTCGATGTGATCGACCTCGGGGAAGCCCTGCGCATTGACGGCCTGACGGATGCGCCAGGACACGTCCGTGAGCTGTTCGATGTTGGACAGGGCCAAATCGAGACCGTGGTCTTCGACGAGGAAGAACCAGTTGCCGCCCCAGGCCACGTCGCCCGTAACCGTGCCGATGCCTGGTACTTCGACGGGGATGGCCCTGGCCGCGCGATGGCTGGGCACATTGCGCACGGAGACGCGTCCATCCTCATGCAGTCGTGCGGTGACCACTCCGACGGGCGTGTCGATGTGATGATCGCCCGGCTTGATTTTGCCGAGGTGCGCAAGGGTGGCGATCAACCCTATCGTGCCGTGACCGCACATGCCAAGGAGGCTTACGTTGTTGAAGAAGATCACCCCGCAAGCGCAGCCGGGCTCATGGGGTTCCACGATCAGCGCGCCCACCAGGACATCCGACCCGTGCGGCTCATTCACGATGGCGGAGCGATAGGCGTCGTGCCGTTCACGAAAACGCCTCGCACGCTCCGCCAGGGGGCCGGTCCCGAGGTCGGGACCACCCGCAATCACCACGCGCGTGGGTTCGCCGCCAGTGTGGGAGTCAATGACCTGGAGGCGCTGAAGACTCACGGCGTGGGTTTGATCAAGGACAGGACGTTTTGGGCGACGATGGCCTCGTGGAAAATGATGACAGTGCCCCGGGGCTCGGTTTCGGCCTTATGCTTGGCCGCCTCCGTGTCGTCTTCCGGATCGAGCGGATCTTCCAGCACAGGCTGGATCTCGGACACGTGGCCCACGGCGTTGCCACACTCATCCACCACGGCCGAGCCGCTGGATCCCTGCGCCCAGTCATCCGTCACACACATCCACACCGGAGATTCAACGCTGGACGGGTCTTTGCGCCCATCTGCGGAGATTTCCTCATCGTGGAGGAACCGGCGCTTGATGAAGCGGTTTACAATGCCCTCTGCGAAGAAGCCCCGGCGGTCCACGGGATCACTGAAGCAGCAGACCTTGTCTCCTGGCACGACGTCGGTGCTCAGGGGCAGTGGCGTCAGTTGGTCGGTTTTCAGTCGCAGGATCGCGCAATCAGTGGCGAGGTTGACGGCAAGGATTTCGGTCACGGGGTACACCTTGTCGTCATCATCCACGGCGATGAGGTAGCCCTCGGTCAGATCGTCGTCATGGCCGATGACATGGCCGCAGGTGACGATGGTGTCGTTGGTGATCGCATAGCCCCCCGAGAGCTCCACCTTGAACTCCTTGTCGTCCTCGGTCTTGTCCAGCCAGCCCACGCGAATGTGGCTTTTGCGGGCGCGCTGCCACAGCTCGCGGCGCTCGAGCTTGGCTGCGCCGGGCTTGGGCAGCTTCAAGGAGCAGGTCTTGCGGCCCATCTGTTCGTCCACTTTCTTGAGGTCGATCAGCTCGCCGTTTTTCTTCAAGGCGCGGCACTGCATTTGAATCGCTGCATCTGGCGGTGCGTCTCCGCCTTCGACATAGACCGGCACGCCGGGGGCTTGGGCCTGGGCGATGGCTGGCAGAAAGAGCGACAGCAGGACGGCGAGGTTGCGGGGTGAGGTCATGAGGCAATTATGGGCCTTTTTGCCAAAGATTCACGAATGATCTGCAGCACTGCGTCGCGCTCGGCGCCTGCAATGGGCAGCCGTGGCTCCCGTACCCATTCCTTGCCCAGACCGGTCTCCTGGCAGAGGAGCTTGATGTATTGAACAAAGTGCGGGTGCGTGTCGAGCTTCATGAGCGGCTGCGCCCAGCGATAGAGCAGGCGCGCCTCCTCCCAGCGGCCTTCCCGTGTAAGATCCCACAGGCGCTGGTTCTCTTTGGGAAACGCGATGCCGCTGCCCGCGACCCAGCCATCAATGCCCAGGATCGCGCACTCCAGCAGCAGGTCATCCACGCCGGTGAAAAGCTGGTAGCGGTCGCCCACGGCGTTGCGCAGCTCGGTGATGCGCCGTGTGTTGGCCGAGCTCTCCTTGATGGCCACCAGGTTTTCGATGTCCGCAATCTCCACGAACACCTCGGGCGTGATGTCCACCGGATAGGCCACCGGGTTGTTGTAGAGCATCCAGGGCAGAGCGCTTGCCCTGGCCACGGTGCGGAAAAAATGGACGGCCTCGCGGGTGTCCGCCTTGTACACCATCGCCGGCATGACCATGAACCCGCCGGCACCGAGCTGTTCACAGTCCTGAAGGTAGCGGCAGGCGGCGGCGGTGCCGGTTTCAGCCACGCCGCTGAGCACGGGCACCCGGCCCCTGCTGGTTTCCACGGCCAGGCGCACCACCGCGCGCTTTTCGGCGGGTTCCATCGCCTGATTTTCTCCCAGCGATCCGCAGACGATCAGGCCGCTGACGCCGCTTTGGATGAGGATTTCCAAATGCCTGGCGGTCGCATCGAGATCGAGCGACTGATCTTGATGGAACTGGGTTGTGACAGCGGGAAAGACGCCTTGCCAGGGATGATTCATGAGATGGATAAAATGAGGTGACCAGACTCGCCAAGCTTGCCCGGGAAACAGACATTGTCTTGAATGGCAGCGACAAAGAAAATGCCAAAATCAGCACAATCGCACGCCGGGCTGGCAGCCATGCAGACCATGGCCGAGCTGTTCGAGTCGATGCCGGACGCGGCTTTCTTTGTGAAGGACCGCTCCGGCCGCTATGTGGCCGTGAACCGCTCGCTGGTGCAGAGGTCGGGTCTGCGGCACCGCAAGGAGCTGCTGGGCAGGCATGTGAGCGAGATCTTCCCCGCAGACCTTGCCGCACGCTATGCGGCCCAGGATGAAGCCGTGCTGCGCACCGGCCGCGCCGTGCGCGACCAGCTTGAGCTGCACTGGCGGGTGAATCATCAGCGCGGCTGGTGCCTGACCACCAAGCTGCCCCTGCGGGATGATTCTGGCAACATTACCGGCCTCGTGGGCGTCTCGCGCGATGTTCGGGCGCCGGGTGATGATCAAGACATCCCCGAGGGTGTGGCCCAGGCGTTGCGTCAGCTTCAGCGGTGTTACGCGGACAAGATCAGCACGGGCCAGCTGGCGGCCTGGGCGGGCGTTTCCAGCGTGAGATTCGCCCGGCTGGCCCGCCGCTTGTTCGGCCTCACTCCCAGCCAGTTGATCATCCAGGCACGGCTCAATGCCGCAACGGACCTGCTGCGCCGGAACCGGCAGAGCATTGCCGAGATCGGGATCGCCTGTGGATTTGCGGATCACAGCGCCTTTTCGCGGGCCTTCCGTTCGGCGGTGGGCATGACGCCTTCAGAATACCGCCAGGGGAAAGTCTGACGCCGCTCATGCGATGGCACGCTTGAGAAGATTCGCCGTGATTTGCTGCACGCGTTTGTCAGGTCCGTGCGGGCGGTTCCAGTGGCTCCAGGGGATCATGTGCCCGGGGGGCTTGCTCAGCCCCTGCGCCCAAAAAATGGTGGCCGCATTGAAGACAAAGCTGCCCTTGGGTCCGGGATAGATGGTGGCGGTCCAATGCTGTGGATGAATGCCGCCCTGGAAGGCGGTGCCCTCGGCGACCACCTCCAAACCTTCGATCTTTGCGGGGTCGCCGTGATATTCCCAGCCAATGAGGCCAGGGATGCTGTCGCCCTTCTTCATGCCCGTGCCCTCAAAGATCCAATGATCCGGCCTGGTGCAAATCCAGTCGCCGCCACCGTTTACCGGGATCACATTGATCGCCCCCATGAGCAGTCCTTCATCGGGGCCCGGGGGAACATTGCTGAACCGCTTCAAGTCATCGAACTTCTCCTGCCGCGCCAGGCCACCGTAGGGGGCGGCGCGTGTGATGATGCGGTTGGGAGCACCCTGTGAGGAATCGCGAAACGGGCTCACCCAGCACACGGCGTTGCCTGAAAGGAACAGCACGTTCACACCCGCGTCGCGCAGAGCAGAGACGCTGTGATACTGGCGTACATCCCAGTACTCGTCATGCCCGGCGCTGATGAAGGCCTTGCACTTCTCTCCGCGCTCGGGCGTGATCATGTCGCTGTTCGAGCAGTAACTGACGTCGTAGCCCTGCTCCTCCAGCCAGTACGCCAGCGGGAACTCGAAGCACAGCCACTCGCCGCTGCCCACGCTTTGCGGGTTCTCGTAAATCTGGCGGTACTTTCCGTACGGGCGGTCGAAGCTCACATCCACTCCGGGGCCGCTCACCCAGCCGGGATCGCCGTTGTCGTAGAGCGAGAAGGTGTCGGGCCAGCGGTTGTAGGCCTGCCAGGTGTTGTCGCTGCATTGCAGGAGGATGTCCGCCTTGCGATCATCCTTCACGATGAAGACGACATAGCTCTGCCAATAAGGCTCGTCTGAAGATGGTGGGAGGGTCGTCAACCGCCCCACGTAAACTCCGCTGACCCAGTTGTCCGGAATCGTCAGCGAAGCGCATTTCTCCCACTTGCATTCGCGCAGGCGTGCCGGTCCCACTTCCGGCACGGGCTGCTCCTTGCCATCAAAGGGGCCAAGGGTGGCCATGTGCCGCGCGCCGCGCCCACCGTAGTATCCGGTGCGGAAGATCTCGATGTGGAACTTCGCCGCGGGCTTGCTGCTCACAAAGATGTCCAAAGCTTCCCCCGCCCTCAGAGACTGGCGTGAGCAGTAGCCTTCAATGCCGGGTGAGCGAAAGCCGTCGTTCTTGTCCAGGCGAATGCGCGTTAGCTGCCAGTCGGTGGCGCCGGGCTTCTGGTTTTCTTGTTGGATGAGGTTCATGCGATGGCCTTGTTGAGAAGGTTGGAGGTGATCTTCTGCACGCGTTCGTCAGGTCCGTGCGGGCGGCTCCAGTGGCTCCAGGGGATGATGTGGCCGGGAGGATCGCTCA
>CAINXC010000285.1 GCA_903854655.1 uncultured Verrucomicrobiota bacterium
CTCCGCCGTCCTCACCCCCGCGCCGGGCGCTGTTGAAAGCACCCGCCGGTTCGGCAAGGGCGAGCTGGTCCTCGTGGTGGACGATGAAACCTCCATTCTCACCGCCACCACCCACACCTTGGAGGCGTTCGGCTACCGTGTCCTCACCGCCCGCGATGGTGCGGATGCCATCGCCCAGTTCCTGAAGCTGACCGAGAAGCCCGCCGTCGTCATCACGGACATGATGATGCCCGTCATGGACGGGCCCTCGATGATCCAGGCCCTGCTGAAGATTCATCCTGGCATGCCGATTGTCGCCGCCAGCGGTCTCAACAATCACCTCAGCGCCCAGGCGCTGGGCCTGGGGGTGAAGCACTTCCTGCTCAAGCCTTACAACTTTGAAGACTTGCTGCGCATTCTCCACGAACTGTTGCATGGGGCGAAAAGTGAGAAGAGCTAAGCGAAAAGCAGGGTGCCAAGCCCTTTTCAGCCTTTCACTTCCTGGAACAACTATGATTTCATGGATTGGTTAATATTACTGAATTGAGTGAACAATATTGGCACGCTTTTCTCTGTCGCAATCCGGCTGGATTGGCGTAATGGAAGCCAGCGTTAGATTTCCTGCTGCGCCGCACCTTGTCCCCTTCCAGGACCGTTGCCCGTTCCACCTGCCCTACTATGATTGATCCACGCCTGCCTCTTCTCGCCGCACTTTGTGTGCTGTCCGTCGCTTGTGAAAGCTCGCCCAAGAAGTTTGTCTGGGACGGCAGAAACTCCTCTGGCACAGGTGCGGCCTCACAGCGGTTGATCTGCGATGTGAAGACCACCGCCTATACGCACACTGAGGCTGACCACCTGCCGTATGGCATCAAAAGCGCCATCGGCACCGATTTGAAATACGGTGCCATCCGCAGCGCCGCCTCGGACTGGTCCGTTTATCCCGTGGGCACGGTCTTCAAGGTTCAAGGCGAGCCATATCTCTACCAAGTGGATGATTACGGTTCTGCTCTGGCTGGAACGCGCACGCTGGACTTGTACCGGCCCTCCAAGGAAACCATGAATGGCTGGGGCGCGCGCCGCGTGAACATTGAAGTGCTTCACTGGGGTTCCTTTTCCCAAAGCCTGGCCATCATGAAAACCAGCCAGGGAGCGAAGAGCCACGTGACCCAGATGATCAGCGAGATCGAGCATCGCATCCCGCCCAGCTCGTAGCCGCGCGTTTTGACAGGCTGGGCCTCTCCCTGGGTGAGCAAGCTCAGGCCGTGCGCCTCGCGTACCAGCGAAACTCCATGCCTTCGCCCAGTCCGATGACTTCGGGGGCTTCGAACAGGTCCTCAAATTCCGGGAACCTCGTGTCCCCTTCATAGGGATGCTCGATCCAGGTCAGGTACAGGCCGTCGCATTGGGGCAGCAGCGTCTCGAACAACTGGGCGCCGCCGATGAGAAACACGGTCTGCCCGGCCATGTCGATGCCTTCAAGATCGCTGAGGTTCTGAATCACCTCCACGCCCTCGCACGGCGGCATCGTGCTGCTGAGCACGATGTTCCTGCGGCCCGGCAGGGGTTTGCCGATGGATTCAAACGTCTTGCGCCCCATCAGAATGGGGTGGCCCAACGTGGTTTTCTTGAAGAATTTCAGGTCCTCCGGCAGGTGCCAGGGCAGCGTGCCCTTGTTGCCGATCACGCGGTTGCTGGCCATGCCCACGATGGCGATGAGGCGGGGCAGGGCCATGCTACGGGAGCACTCCCGCGTAGATGGTTTGCATGTCCAGCGTGAGGTCGAGGCTCTTGATCCGGACCAGCGTGGCCCAGCCGCGCGCCACCTCTTTCACCCAGCCGTCGGCGCGGCAAAACAGCGTTACGCAGGGGATGTCCTGCTGCACGATGATGTACTTCTCCAAGGTTTCGTTTTGCAGGTAGGCCAGCATCTTCTCGCACCGGTCCACCTGCTCGGTGCTTTTCGAGGCCACCTCGATGATCAGCTTCGGGTAGCGGCGAACCTTGTTGTCCGTGTCACGCGGACCACAGGCCACCATCACATCCGGATAATAGAAGATCTTCGGGATGTTCGCGAGCGGCTGGACCTTCACGTTTTCCATGAACGCCCTGCATTTGCCACTCCGCAAAAACCCTTTGATCTCCGCGTACAGGTTTCCAGCAATCTCGTTGTGCTCCGTCGTCTCTCCCGCCATCGTCCGCACGAAGCCATCGAAGTACTCATGGCGGGTGGCGGCCTTCTCCTCAGACACGAGGTAGTCCTCCGCCGAAACCGGCAGGTTGTAGGCAACGGTGCGCACAGACATGGCCTGAATGTACCAAACGTCCGCCCAAAGGCAACCACCGCGCGGCTGCCGGCCTCGACTTGCGGTCCGGCGGCACGTTCACATCGCCGATCCAGGGACCTTTGGCGTCAACTATGGTTTGCCTGGCATCTTTTCGAAGGAGGAGACACTACATCGGGCGGCGGAACGGTTGTTGAAGTTGGCGAAGCGGTAGGAAACGGCCCGGAATTTCGCGAAGCGTCGTGGAGTGCGGTGGCAAGCGAAGCGCGACACCGCTTTGAGAGGCCGCCAGGCGAAGTTGCCACAGCCAAGCTGGCCGGAGTCCACATCGGTTATGTGGCTTGTAGTAATACGTCGTCCCTCGCTCCGGCCAAAGCGGTGTCGCGCTTCGCTTGCCACCGCACTCCACGACGCTGCCGCGCCTTTCAAAGCATGCGGGTCTTCTAGCTTTCCTCGAAGTAATCCGAGTCAATACGCTTCAATGCTACGATCCCTGTAGTTTGCCTGGCTCAATAAGCTCTCTGTACGGCAGGGTGGCGGTTTCATCGGCGACGCTAATTATCTGCCTGGCTCAACAGTCTTGCATTCATGGTTCTGCCCGCATCGCTTGGAAGCAAGGAACGAGCGCAAAGCCAAAGCCCGAAAGCCGGTTCTCGAATGCGAGATCAACAAACCTCTCGGACACGAACCACTGGTTTGGCAAGCCCAAGAACAGATCGTAGTTTGGAATACGTTCAATTGCCGCAACCCACTCGAATACGCTCAATACACGACCTTTGAACTTCCTTGTCAGCGCATACTCATGGAGAATGTCGTGGTTGAGCTCTGAATACCACAGTTTGTATCCAGAGATTGGGGCTTGATCGCGACTAAGCGGAAGCGCGATGATCGGGCACCGGGCTATGGCTGGATCGATGTCGCAGTTGGCCAGCACCTGTGAAGCTCGTTTCGAGAGGATGAACTCATTCCCCGAGGTCAGTAAGCGGTCCAAAACTTCCACACCTGACGGCGGGTGGAGGTAGGCGTGAGAAGGCTTTTTCGACGGCAGCAGGTTCTCAAAGAGTGTTTTCCCATGAGCATCCACAGCCGAGACGTATTGGGGTATACGTGAGCCAGGCGAGGGTATCAGCATGTAGAGTTTCCGAGTCATGAGATGTCATGGGACACTATTCGTCAAAAATGGGCTCAGGTGATGAATGTTGCATGTTTTGCGAGTGCCTGGCGAAGGAATGATGCAACAAAAGCCTGACTTCGAAAGCCGCAACGAGCCTCCGTCGTCGAAGCAACCTCGTATAAAGGTCCCCACTGCTTCATGCCCAGGCTTCCCGAGTGCCTCCCCTTTTCCCGAAGGTGGAAACTGCCTGAACAATAAAAAGCGCGGACCCGTTACGGCCCGCGCTTCTCAATTGGTCGTTCGATAGCTGGTGCTTACAGCGCGGCCTGGACCAGCTTCTCGAGCTTGACGATGTCCTCGCCGAACTTGCGGATGCCTTCGGCTGTTTTCTCGGTGGCCATGGGGTCCTCGTTGAGCGCCCAGCGGAAGGCCTTCTCGTCGAAGGTCAGGCGCTCGATTTTGAGGGAGGCGGCACCGTCGGCGTTGAGCTTCTGGGGCAGGGGATCGCTGGAGGCGGCGAGTTCACCCAGGAGGCCGGGGCTGATGGTGAGGAGATCGCAGCCGGCGAGCTCGGTGATCTCACCCTTGTTGCGGAAGCTGGCGCCCATGACCTCGGTCTTGTAGCCGAAGTGCTTGTAGTAGTTGTAGATCTGCGTCACGGAGACGACGCCGGGGTCTTCGGAGGCGACGGCATAGTCCTTGCCGGTGCTCTTCTTGTACCAGTCGAGGATGCGGCCCACGAAGGGGGAGATGAGCTTGATGCCGCCTTCGGCGCAGGCCACGGCCTGGGCGAGGCTGAATAGCAGGGTGAGGTTGCAGTTGATGCCTTCCTTCTGCAGGACTTCAGCGGCCTTGATGCCTTCCCAGGTGGAGGCGATCTTGATCAGGATGCGCTCGCGGCCGATGCCAGCCTTCTCATACAGGCCGATGATGTGACGGGCCTTGTTCAGAGTGGCCTGGGTGTCGAAAGAAAGGCGGGCGTCCACTTCGGTGCTGACGCGGCCTGGGACAATCTTGAGGATTTCCAAGCCGAAATTGACAAGGATGCCATCAATGATCGAATCCACCAGCGCATCGCCGCTGAGCGAGGAGCCCTTGTGATCGGCAATGGCGGAATCCACCAGCGGCTTGTACTCCGCCTTCTGCGCGGCTTGCAGGATAAGCGAGGGATTGGTCGTGGCATCCATCGGCTGGTAGGCCTTCATGGATTCGAAATCGCCGGTATCGGCGACGACCTTGGTGTACTTCTTGAGCTGCTCTAGCTGGGTGGACATGGTGGCTTCTTTGAGGGTTCGAGGTGAGGGGTGGCGAAAGTAGTGGCGATGAGCGGCGGGGCAAGGGGGAAATCAGCGGGCAAACCGCACGCAATACACCGGAGGCAGATCGGCGCTCAATCGTTGCCAGGAATCGCCGCCATCCTCGCTGATCCAGACGGACCCGGTGGTGGAACCGAAGGCGAGGGTGCGGCCATCGGCTGAGACGTCGAGGCAATGACGGTAAACCAAGTGATAGGCGTGATCCTGCGGCAGGCCGCTGCGCAGCGGTTCGAAGGTTTGGCCGCCATCGCGGGTGCGCATGACGCACAATGAGGCGCCGGTGGGCAGTCGCTGGTCGTCCTTTTCACCGGGCACGAACCACACTGTGTTGGGATCGGTGGGATGCACGGCGACGACGAAGCCAAAGTCGGAGGGATCGGTGTTGCGGAAGCGCTTCCAGGTGTGCGCGCCATCGGCGGAGGCGAAGACGCCGCTGTGATGCTGGATCCAAAGATTGTCCGGAGCGCCCGGGCACCAGGCGAGGCGATGCACGTCCTGGATGCCAGGATCGCCCTGCAGGCCAGGCGGCATGTAATCGGCTTCGAGCCCCTCGCCATAGACCTTCCATGACTGACCACCATCGAGCGTTTCCCACACGCCGCCGCAGGAGACTCCGATGAGGATGCGGTTGGAATCGCGGGGATCGACGAGCACCGAATGGATGCCGGGATAGTCATAGCCGCCGCCGAACCACTTCGCGCGCTCCGGCATGTTCCAAAGTGGTTCGTTCAAGGTCCAACTGGCGCCGCCATCGGTGGATTTGAACAGGCCGCCGGGAATGGTGCCGCACCAGAGCACGCCGGGTTCGTTGGCACCGCCGGCCTCAAGCGCCCAGACCTTTTCCAATGACCATGGAATGGGCTTCTGGCGCATGGGGCACATGACATCGGGCGTGCCCTCCGGCTTCGGCGGATAGGCGGGGCAGGCGCGCTCCTCCCAGGTCGCTCCGCCATCGGTGGAGGCGTGGAACTTGCTGCCAAAATGCCCGTGCTCCACGGCCGCGAACAGGGTGCCGTCGCGCGCATCCGGCAGCAGCATGGGCACCTGCACGCCGGTGAATGAAACACGCGACACGCCCCAGCCACTTGGCCCGCGCTCAACTTCAAACAACCCCTTGCGGGTGCCCAGATGCAGTTTTGTGCTCATAGATTTCATCCTCCTGACAACGCCTGCATGACAAACACCTCCGAGTCCGGCTTCAGCGGGTCTGAGAGACCCTGGCGGTCGCGCAGGGAGGTGCCATCGACAAAGATCACCACATGCGTCCGCACCGCCCCCTGGTCGTCCAAAACATAACCACGAAGCGCCGGCAACTCCGCGAACACCGCCTGGAGAGCCTCGGCAACGGTGCCGCCCTCCACCTGGCAGGAGGCCGTGGTGGTCTGGCGCGCGAGGTTCGGGGTGAACTCAACAGACGGCATGGTGGACGGCGATTCTATGCGATCCGTTTGGCGAGAACAAGTGGAGTGTGGGCCGGTCGAAAGGAAGGCGGCGATTGTAAGGGCCTTGTCATGGTTTGACAGCCGATCAGCAAAACCCTACCGATGGCCCATGAGCACAGCAGACCTCGTTTTTGTGGGATTCCTTCGCCGGGTGGCGGCGCTTGAGCGCAACACTGGACAGATCGTCTGGCAGTGGGAGGCTGACAAGGGCCGCTGTTACCAGACTCTGCTGCTGGACCAGGGAATGTTGATCGTTTCCGTGGACGGCTACATGTACGGCCTTGAAGCCTCGACCGGGAGGCAGTTGTGGTTCAATGAGATGAAGGGGTTCGGCTCCGGCGTCGCATCGCTTGCCTCCGTGAATGGCTCGGCCCAGAACGTGGCTGCGAGCGCCTCCGCCACGCGCGCCAAATCAGATTAGGCGGGAGGGCCAACCTTCCCCGCCAAGGATTGAAAACCGCACCGTTTCCCGTTCCAATGCAATCCATGCCCGCCCCCTCCTTCACTCTTCGCCCTGCCACGCTGGCTGATGCGCCAGGTTTCATTCGGCTGGTCATCGGCCTGGCGGACTTTGAGAAACTTGATCCTCCGGACGCGGCAGCCCAGCAGCGGCTGGTGCGGGATGGGTTTGGTGATCAACCCCGTTTTGAAACCTGGCTGGCCTTTGTGGAGGGCGTGGCGGAGCCGGTGGGGTACGCGATCTTTCTGGAAACGTATTCCAGCTTTCTGGCGCTGCCTTCCTTGTACATTGAAGATGTGTTCGTGCTGCCGGAGCATCGCAGGCAGGGCATCGGCGGGGCGCTGCTGAAGCAGGCGGTGGCTCTTGCGGATCGGCGCGGCTGCGGGCGAGTCGAGTGGACGGCGCTGGACTGGAACACAAACGCGCGGCAGGTCTATGAGCAGCGGCTGGGGGCCCAGCACATGAGCGAGTGGTGCCTGTACCGCATGACGCAGGATGCCATGCAGCGGTACTTGGGCCGGGACGCCGCTTGTGAAAACTTTCACAAAGGGGTTGCCCCTGTCCCTGCGGGGGCTTAATCGTCCCCAAACTCAACGGTTCGCCCGCTTGCCATGGCCGCTCCAGCACCCATTCAGACCGACGCCGCCTACGATTCCAAGATCGAAGGCAACATCATTTTCACCCGTGTGGACGCAGCCATCAACTGGATGCGCAAGAACTCGCTCTGGCCGATGCCCATGGGCCTCGCCTGCTGCGCCATCGAACTGATGGCCACCGGTGCCAGCCGCTTCGACATCTCGCGCTTCGGCGCGGAAGTCATGCGCTTCTCCCCCCGCCAGGCAGACGTGATGATCGTGGCCGGCACCGTCACCTACAAGATGGCGCTCGCCGTCAAGCGCGTGTGGGACCAGATGCCGGAGCCCAAGTGGTGCATTGCCATGGGCGCCTGCGCCTCCAGCGGCGGCATGTATCGCAGCTACGCCGTGCTCCAGGGCATCGACCGCCTGATCCCGGTGGATGTGTACATCTCCGGCTGCCCTCCCCGCCCGGAAGCCCTGCTCGAAGGCCTCATGCGCCTGCAGCGCAAGATCGAAAAGGAAGAATCCCTGGGCGAGCAGAAGAAGGAGTTCTTCAATTCCATCGCCTAACCCCTTTCCCGCCGCCGCTCCCATGAATGCCGCCGAGATGGTCACCGCCCTGAAGCAGAAGTTTGGCGAAGCCGTGCTTTCCACCGTCGAGTTTCGCGATGAGCAGACGATCAACGTCAGCCTCGCCGCCCTGAAGCAGTTCCTGCGCTACTGCCGCGATGAGATGCGCTTCGATTACCTGGTGGATGTGTCGAGCCTCGACAACCTGGGCGAAGAGCAGCGCTTCGAGATGGTCTATGAGCTCTACGGCTACAGCCACAGCCAGCACCTGCGCGTGAAGGCCAAGGTGGGCGAGGACGAAAGCGTTCCCACCGTCAGCGACCTCTGGGCCACCGCCGACTGGCATGAGCGCGAGGTCTATGACATGATGGGCATCGACTTCGAAGGCCATCCTGATCTGCGCCGCATCCTCATGTGGGAAGGCTACCCCTTCTTCCCCTTGCGCAAGGATTTCCCTCTCGAAGGCAAGTCCAGCGACATGCCGGATGTGGCCTTCACCGGCGTTGCGCCGATGGCCGACGGCCCTTTCGTCACCTGCGCCGGCGGCAGCGACACCATCGCCCGCGAACCGCGCGCCCGGAACCCATAGTCGCAGCAACTATCTCTGCGGAGTCCGTGGTTCACGCCGGCTGGCTTGGCGTATCGCCTATTTCAAGTCACGCAGAGCAAAGAGCCCGGCCTCCGCGTTGCGCAATCGCCTTGCCCCGCTCTTCCGGCCCGCTCCAAAGCTGTCCCGGTTCTCCACAAACACCTGCTCCACCCACTCCCGGCTGCCCAACGCCAGCCCCTGGGTGAAGTGTCGCACACGGTGGCGCAGCAATTCCGCTGTCGTTAGCCTGCCCTGATGGATCTCGATCACCGCCCGAGAGGTCGCCTCATTGAATCCCTGCTTGGTCACTTCGCCGTTGCGGTTGCTGCGTGTCGTCCCCTGGCCAAACAACCACTGGCGATACAATTCCGCAGCGCTGCCGTAACCCGCCGCCACCGGCTTCGACCAGCAGGTTTCTTCTGCCCCCATCACCCGGCACAGCCCTCGCCGGGCTTCCTTGTTGCCACTCAGCGCCTCCGCATAGCCGGACCAGCGGTAATCTGCCGGGTCCTCCACCAGCTTCGCCCGCACCGGGTTCAGGTCAATGTAAGCCGCCATCGTCCTGAGCGCTTCACCGTCCTCCACCAGCACCGACTTGAAGCGCTCCATCCAGAGCGTGCCCTTGCGTCCGTGCCGCCGGTTGTACCAGCGCCCGAAACGTTCCTTGATCTCCTTGCACCAGATCGACAGGTCGCAGAAGCGGCGGGTGAACACCGCCAGCCGCTTCTCGGCGTACTGCTCCTGCCCCAGATCCCGCAGTTGCTTCAAATCGTTGCGCAGCTCATGCATGAAGGAGCGGCTGTAGAAGGTGCCCAAGTGTCGAAGCAAAGCTTCCTCCCCTCCCGCTTCCCTCAGCCTCCCCAGCCACAGCTCCTTGTGGGGGACTTCCACCAAAATGTGAAAATGGTTGTTCATCACGCAATAAGTGAGCAGCCGCATCCCGAGAAAGCCGCTCATTCTGCGCATCAGCCTGAGCAATGCCTCCTTCTCCACGTCATCAAACATCACAGCTCCCCCGCAGGTGCGCGACATGACATGATAGCAATGAGACTCCGCGTTGGCCGCGCCCTTCGCCCGCCAATGCCCCCCTGCCCGTGCCATGGAACGTGGATAAGCCTTGGTCCTGGCTTCAATGCCCACGAACGGATTGCCGGGGATGGGAGAAAGGGCGGCCTTCATGCAGACATGGATGGCGTGGCGAAGGCTGGATGTCAACTATGGTTTGCCTGTCATCTTTTGTTTTGTTTGGAATCTCGCGCTGCCATGTTGAGATGGCGCTGCGTTGAGCTTCAGCCCTCAGGCAATCGCAACGGTTCGGGCGACGGCGCGGGTGGGGCTGGGGTTCTTGCGGTCGGCGCACCACACGTCCACGCTGTGGAAGCTGCGTTCCACGAGGGCGTTGCGGATGAAGCCGACAGCAGTGTCCGGGTGGTTGCAGTCCTCGCTGAGATGGCCGAGCACGACCTGATGCAGGCCATCGTGGGCCACGGAGGCGACAAGATCGGCTGCCTGCTCATTGGACAGGTGGCCGTGGCGGGAGCTGATGCGCTGCTTGGTGGACCAGGGGCGCTTGGTGTCGGCCTCCAGGAGCTGGGTGTCGTAGTTGGCCTCCAGGAACAGCGTGTGCGCGCCTTGCAGGCGGTCGCGGATCAGGTTGGTGATGAAGCCCACATCGCTGAGGAAGCCGAGCTTGGACTGCCCGTCCTGAAGCACGAAACCGACGGGATCGACGGCGTCGTGAGGCACGGAGAAACATTCGATGCGCAGGTCCTTGATTTCGAAGGGGCTGCCCGATTGCATGAGCTTCCAGCGCGGTGACTCGCGAAACTGGTGCTCGATGCATTCCTGGGTGAGGGGCGTGGCATAAATCGGGATGTCCCATTTGCGGGTGAAAATCTCCAACCCGGCGGTGTGGTCGCCGTGCTCGTGGGTGAGGAGGATGCCGTCCAGCGACTCCGGCTTGATGCCTGCGCCTTCCAGGCGCAGGGCGATCTGCTTGGCGCTGAGGCCCGCGTCGATGAGGAGGGTGGTCTGATCCGTGGAGACAACGGTGCAGTTGCCTGAACTGCCGCTGCCGAGGATCGTGATCTGTAACATGCGGATGTGTAGAAGACAGAGCCCGGCGATCAAGCGTCAATGTGTGGGGGGTACTGCGGCATTTGCCTTTCCATCTGACGATCCGAAGGAGTCTCATCACTGGCTCCGTCTTTCAAGCCCATTGACACACATCCACCCACCACGGTATGGGTTGCCGAAATCCTCCCTTGGCGATTCGCGTCGCGAGCAACAATCATTCTATGCCACAGCCTAAACCCTCCTCCGCCTCTTCGGCAAAGGCGGCTTTACCGGCCGGCCTCATGCTTTTGGCTTGGTGCCTGCTTTGCGCGGGGATGCCCATGCTGCTCCTGCATTCCGACAAGCCAAAACCGGTCGCAAGCCAGGGGGCCGGGCAAACCGCGCCGCAGGCAGTCAATGCGGACCAGGCGGTGAAGGGGGTTGCGGGTGTGCTTGAGGTGGGGGAGGTCATTGCCAAGCTTCGGGCGGAAAAGCCCGAGTACATCGCCATCGGCAATTCGATGATCTTTTCCCGTTTTGGCTTCACCCCGGACGAGATGAACAAACTCACCGGGCATAAGTTCTTCTTCATCTTGCGTGGCGGAACAACCACAGCGGCCTGGTATCTCACGCTGAAGAATGTGGTGGCGGCCAGCGGCATCCATCCCAAGCTGGTGTTTTTCTTCTTTCGCCATACGGAACTGACGTCGCCCTACGTAAACACCAACGGCGACAACGCTCCCTACCTCAACAGCCTGCGCGGGCCGAGCGAGCCAGTCGTGGATGACTTGCTGCACCCGCCGCCCGCGAGGGGCGGATTCGTTGATGGCGCGGTGGATAATGTGAGCCGCTGGCTCAATGGACCGGAGGGGGTTTACAATTTCTCGGCGGGCCGGGATGACACGCAGCGCCGTCTCACCAATCTCGCCATGAGAGCCGGGGGTTTGAAGACGAGGAACCGCCAATGGCTGGCAGACCGGTTCACCCTGGAAAACCTGCGCTACGATGTGCCTGCGGACATGGGCGGACAGGACTCGGGCAACGATGCGCCGTTTGACCCCTATCAATCATTGAGCACCAACTATGTGAACCCTGAAGGAAACAGTTTCCTGCCGCCGATCATGGAGGTGGCCAGGGAGCATGGCTTTAAGCTGCTGTTCTTCCGGGTGAAGCGGCGGCCGGAGGCTGAAACTGGCCTGGTGTCCGAGCCTCAGGAGATGCGGGGATACGTGCAGCGCCTGCAGCGCTGGATCGAGGAGCGCGGCGGACTGTTTTACGACGAGAGCTATGACCCGGCCATCAAGCTGGAAGCCTACAACGATGGCGACCATGTGGGCGCGGAGCATCGCGACTGGTATCGCAAGTACTTTTGGCAACGCATGGCCCCAATCTTCCCATAGTTTTTCCAAGCGTAAATTGCCTGATGTTTTTTGTCCTTGCGCTGCTTGGCAAATTCAAGGCGGGCGCTGGCCATCTTCAAGTATCTACGTTTCTTCACGGAGGACTTGATCGCTTTGCTGCGCACCTTGGAGCCAAGGCTCACATGTCCTCCTTAGACCCGGGAGATTCACCGCAAAAATCAGAGCGGCGGCGATGTGTTCTTGGAAATTCAGGTTCATGATCTTGCTGATGGAAAGATGGAGAGCAATGATGGCCAGACCGCCCGCCAGCGCGAACCGCCGATTGATCAGCACCACAAAGCCAGCAAGCTCAATGATCAGGCCAACGCCGAAGACCAGCCTCGCCAGATTGGGGTAATCGACAATTCCCTGGGTCACCTTGGTGAGCCATTCGGGCGCGGGCAGCAAGCGGTCGTAATACCCGGCCCAGTTGGACTTGAGCAACTGCACCGAAAGATAAGGCACCTTCTGCACCCATTGGAAGTGCGAGTTCACCAGCTTGCTGATGCCGCAGATGACATAGGCGGCGGCGAAGGTGACAGTGCTGGCGTAGATCGCCAGGCGATGGGTCATGAGCCCTGGTTTGACGGGCGAGGCATCGGCGAGCGGCAGGTTTTTGGCGCTAAGGATCTCCCGGCCCAGGAACTCCACGACCATTCCCAGCGCCGCATACCGAAACGCGATGCCAAGGCAGGCTGAAAGTCCAGCCTTGAAGCGCGGAAAGTGAGGCAGAAGAAGCATCTCGCGCGCGGCGAGACATGCCAGCAGGATGAACGCGATCCCCACCAGAACGCGGTGTGGGCGCAGGGCGCGCGGCCACGCATAGACCAGGAACTGCGAGAGCGCGATGAGGGTCACCAACTGCCAGGTATGCTCCATGGCCGTGGAGTCGATGAGCGTGCCCATCATGATGGCAATGACGCAGGCTGGCAGCAGGCCCAGGGCGGGTAGCCAACCAAGGGCGTATAGCGCCAGACCGACAATCGTGAGCCCCTTCCAGCCAGGGCCGAGAGGATACCGGGCCAGCCAAGTGAAGTCGAAAAAATGCGCCAGGCCGGTGGGATTGCGCTGGGTCGTGTAGGCGCGGACATCCCACTGGATGTTGCTAAAAAAGAGCGTGGCAAAGGCCGCCCGCATGATGAAGGCCTCAACCTGGCTGTAATCAAACACGCCGGGCTGCCACCAGGATCGAAGGCGCGGAGATTCGGGGGAGGGGGAGTTCATCGGGAGTGTTCGGCGAGCAGTTCGGGCGCATTGTCGGAGAGCTTGTCGTTCACCAGTTGGAAAGAGCGCCGGTACAGACGGATGGAAGTGGCGGCGGCATATGGCGCAAGGTGGCCCTCATGAGCGCACAAGTCGTCCAGCACGATCCTGCCAGCGGCGGCGCGCTCGGCCGCGTTGGCGTGGGCGGCATCGCGCTTGCGTTTGGCGGTGAGTTTGCCCAGCTCCTTCTTGTAGGCCTTTTTCGCCGAGCTGGACCAGCGGCCCAAGGCGTCGAGCATGGGCAGCACCCGGTCGTTTTGATCGGTCACAAAAAGCACCTCCGCCTCCGTGTCAAAATTGGAGTACATGGGAAAGCTGGAGAACGGAAACTGCTCCTTGATCAGGAACAGCGCGATGACCACCGCCGTCATGTGACGGAAGGGAACCCGGAGCCAGAGCGCGCGATATTTGGCAAGCATGGAGTGCGGAAGTTTGAAGCCAGAATGCCGCCTAACCAGCAAATTGTGAGCGATGGCAAAGAATGCGGATCGAAGGGCTTGCGCTTAGTTGATGAACAAGGGGAAACGCAGGATCTCGACGAGGCGCCAGCTCACTGCCGCTACGAGCAGCCACTGAGCGATGTGGTAGCTGCGGAAGATCCAACGGCCGGCGCCACGGCGCCGTGCGCGGCGCAGCAGGCTTTCGCCGGCCCAGACCAGGCTGAGCGCCACAGGAGCGTACAAGGAAAGCATGAACCGGTCGCCGGGCTCAATGCGGGCCCGCCAGCCGCCCGCCAGCGAGTAGCCGGCAACGGCGCTGAGAACGAAGAGGATCGGCGCGATGGATTCCGGGTGCAGGCGCTGGGCCGCGTTGATCGGTCGCGGGGTGGCAAAGATCACGGCGGCGGCCAGCGCCACCAGCGTCAGCGCCAGCCAGCCGAGATACGCGCCGCGAAATTCCAGCACCCCTTGCCACGGCTTGGGAGCCCCGTCCGAAAGGGTTCGCGCGGGCCAGAGCAGCTCCGCGATCTTGGCGCGCGCGCCTGCGGTCAGTCGCTGGAGCATCTGCTCGCGGGTATGGGTGGCGGCATAGGCTTTAAACGAAGGGCGCAGCCCCTTGGGCTCGGCTTCGAGCTTGTCCTTGGTGTCGTGTTCTTCCATCCAGGCCCGGCCGTCCTCGGGGTTGTCCAACCACACCCCAATGGCGGGGAGGCTGTGGAACGGGCTGCCGTAGGTCTTGTCCGCGTAGCTCAGGCGTGGACCGGCGGTCATGAGGAAACAGAAGGCCATGAGGAAGAGCGCGATCCAGTGGTTGCGGCGCAGCCAGAGGGTGGTGCTGCCCTCGGGGGGCGGCCAGCGGGCCTCGATCCAGCCCCAGGCCCAGCGCAGCGTGCTCACGGCCACGTACACCAAGAGCAGAGGCAGGACTGAATCCTTGGCCAGGTAAGCAAGGCCGCCGAAAAAACCGATGAGCAGGTGGATCCACAGCGAATTCTTGTGCAGGGCAGACAAGCATGCCACCCACGTGGCCAGAAACAGCGCGTAATAAACCGGCTCCGGCTGGAAAAAGGCGGCGCTTGGCAGCAGGGCTCCGAAGCCGGTGAGCAGCGCCACGCTCAAGGCGCCACCCAAAGAAAACATGCGAGCGCAGGCAAAAGCCAGCACCACCAGGACGCCGAGCGTCCAGCCCACATTGAACCAGCGCCCGCGGTTGAAAAAGGCGCGGTCCTTCTCTGTGACTTCCGCATCGCCAGAGATGGCGTGGTCCTTGTCCGCAAGCCAGGCCGCCATCCAGGGCCACAGGGGATTGATCACGCCATCCGTGCGATGCGGGAACCAGTTCTTCAAAGGCTCGGTCACGCCTTTGGTAAAGTCGGGGGCAAGGTCTTCGCGGGTTTGCAAGGCAAGCTTGAGGGCCTGCTTCTGGCCGGCGGCCAGAATGTTTTGATTGGTGTTGTTCGTCTGCGCGATCAGCCGCCCGCCGATACGCAGGTGGACGAAACCGATGGCGGTCAGCGCGAGCGCCAGGACGAGCCACCGGCCGGCCTGCCGCCACCATCGGTGCAAAGGAATGGAGCCACGGCTTGCAGACATGCCGGCTGGGCGCAGGATGGTTTACTGGCGGGGGCGCACCTTGATTTCCACACGGCGGTTCAGGCCCTGTTCCTCTTTGGTGCCGTTGGGATTGACGAGGGGATGCGACTTGCCCATGCCGACGGCGCGGATGCGTTCGGGCGTGAGGTGCAGCGAGTTCATGAGCCAGCCCACCACGGCATTGGCACGGCGCTGGCTGAGGCCCAGGTTGGACTCATCGGAGCCGATCGTGTCGGTGTGACCTTCGATGATGAAAAGCGAGTCGGGGTTCTTTTGAATCAGGAAGCCCAGCTTCATGAGGCTGAGCCGTGCGCCATCGGCAAGCTGGTCGCTGCCGAACTCGAACAACAGGTCCGTAGGCATCAGGATGGGCGCGGTGCTGCCGCCCACCTGGCCGCCGCCGCTGAGCAGGTCGTCCAGGTTGCTGAAGCCTTTCACCTTGGTGTTCGATGCGGTCTTGTCCTTGCCATCCCCCAGGCTGTCGAGCAGGTCCATGCCGATTTTCTCGTCGCTCTTGCTCAGCGGGTTGCTGTCCAGGATCATCTGCTTGCTCGACACGGGCTTGGACAGGACGCTGTTTTTCACCGCCGCCAGGGCGCTGGCCACGTCTTCCTGCGTGGCGGCGGCGCTTGGTGGGGCGGACATCATCGCTGCCATGGATGCCGCCATCGTGTTGCCGGCCTTTTGATCAGGGCTCTGGCGCACGAGGTTCTGGATGTCCTTCACGCTGGGCGAGAGGTCGATCTCCTGATTCTTCGGGATGGAGTTCAGCTTGTCGAACGCATCCAGGTCCGGTTTGAAGCTCTCCACGTCCGGCTTGTTGACCGGGGCGATGTCCTTGGGGATTTCGCGGATCGCCTCCTGCTCCTGCAGCAGCTTGGGGTCGATCTTGAGCCGTTCCGGCATCACCACGTTTTGGACAGTGCTGCTCTGGGGCTCGACGGCGAAGGTTTCAAAGATCCAGATCAGCGTGGCGTGGAAGGCGAAGGAAAGGATGATCGCGAGCATGATCCACCACTTCAGCGCCGAGTCCTGCCGGGACCGGAAGCCTGTGTCGCGGGAAGGAACCCCCCATTCATTGGTGCGTGTGGCGGCCATAAGAGAATTGCACCTTACCACGAGGTTACGCCCTGGGAAAGCGGCTCGTTCGGGAAGTTCTAGGCCACCAGGCCCTTCACCAGCCTGCCTTCCACATCGGTGAGCTTGTAGCGGCGGCCCTGGAATTTGTAGGTGAGCCGTTCGTGGTCGATGCCCATGAGGTGCAGCAGCGTGGCCTGGAAGTCGTGCACCGGCACGCCATCGGCCGCGATGTTGTAGCCGAAGTCATCCGTCTCGCCATAGACGCTGCCGGCCTTCACTCCGCCGCCCGCCATCCACATGGTGAAGCAGCGCGGGTGGTGGTCGCGGCCGAAATTGGCCTGGATCTTGCCCTGGCAATAGTTCGTTCGGCCAAATTCCCCGCCCCACACCACCAGTGTATCATCCAGCAGACCGCGTTGCTTCAGGTCCTTGATCAGCGCGGCGGCGGGCTGGTCGGTTTCCTGGCAGATCTTCGGCAGGGCCTTGGGCAGGCCGCCGTGGTGATCCCAGTCCTGATGGTAGAGCTGGATGAAGCGCACGCCCTTTTCCGCCAGCCGGCGCGCTTGCAGGCAGTTGGCGGCGAAGGTGCCGGGCGTCCTCACATCCGGCCCGTAGCTGTCCAGCACATGTTGCGGCTCCTCGGAGAGATCGGTCACCTCCGGGATGCTGGTCTGCATGCGAAAGGCCATCTCATAGTGGTCAATGCGGCTTTGGATTTCCAGATCGGGCGTGCCTTCGAACTGGTGCTCGTGCAGCTCGCGCAGACGGTCGAGCAGCAGCCGGCGGCTGTCGGCGCTGACGCCTGCCGGATTGCCGAGGTAGAGCACCGGGTCCTTGGCGGCGCGGAACAGCACGCCCTGGTGCTTGGTGGGCAGGAAGCCGCTGCCCCACAGGTGCGAGCCCAGCGGCTGGCCGCCCTTGCCCTTGGTGATCAGCACCACGAACGATGGCAGATTCGCGTTCTCCTGGCCCAGCCCATAGCTCAGCCAGGAGCCCATGCTGGGCCGCCCGGCGATCTGCGAGCCGGTCTGGAAAAAGGTGACCCCCGGACCGTGGTTGATCGACTCGGTGTACATCGACTTGATGAAGCACATCTCGTCCGCAACGGTCGCGGTGTGCGGCAGCAGCTCGCTCATCCAGGCACCGGCTTTGCCGTGCTGGGCAAACTTGAAAGGTGATCCCACCATGGGAATCGAGGACTGGTTGCCGGACATGCCGGTGAGCCGCTGCGTGCCGCGCACCGAGTCCGGAAGCTGCTCGCCATTGCGTTTGTTAAGCAGCGGCTTGTAGTCAAACAAGTCCAGGTGCGACGGCCCGCCGGACATGAACAGGTAGATCACCCGCTTTGCCCTCGGCGCAAAATGCGTGCTGCCCAAAACACCACGGTCCGCGACCGGCGAAGCGCCCGCGAGCATTTCATTCAAGGCAATGCCGCCCAGGCCCATGCCCGAACGGTTGAGGAAGGCGCGGCGGTTGAAAAGGTTAGGAATCATTGCGATTGGTTGAGGAAGGTTCAAATGATGAATCGCTGCCATTCGAGAGAAGGAAGCGGGCCGAAGTTCAGGAGATACCCCACCCGGCTGCCGGTGATTCGCATGTAGTTCAGTAACTGAGCCTTATGCTCGGGGGCAAATTGGGCGACTGCCTTGAGCTCGACAACAATGCCTTCGCTAACAAAGAGGTCAGGTACGTAGCGCTTTTTCAATTCCCGTCCTTTGCACACAATTGCAAGTTCCTGTTTGGAGCGAAATGGAATGCCCCGAAGGCCGAGTTCGATCTCCAAGGATTCTTGATAAATCTCCTCCAGGAGGCCGCCGCCATTGACGTTGTGAACTTCAAAGGCGGCAGCCATCAGTTCATAGCCGTCCTGGGTGTGGGGCGATTCGAGGTTTGGCTCCATTGGCGGTTGGAAGTGGATGAGAGGTCTGGGGCGATGGAGGTGGATGGAAACCACTAATGGTCACTAATAAAACACTAATGAACACGCATGAAATTTGAAACTCATTAGTGAACAATTAGTGTTGATTAGTGGTTTAAGAAAGGGGAGTTCGCGCTGGTGCTTATTGGCTCTATCTTTTCACCACACAAGCATCATGGTTCAACAATGCCTGGGCCAGCATCGTGGCGGCCGCTGCTTCAGGTGCCGGAATGGAGGTTTCATGCTTTGCGTTGCCGGTCTTCAGCAACTGCTCGGCCTCCGTCGGCGCTGCCTTGAAATGGGCAAGCTGCTCGTCATAAAGCTGGGTCAGGATCTGCGTTTCTCGGGCGTCGGGCGCACGGCCCAGGCAGAGGAGGAAACCTTGCCGGATCATCTTGGGAAGATCACCTTGGGTGTCGTGGTGCAGCTTTTCGCCGAGCGCGCGGGCGGCTTCCACGTACTGGGTGCCGTTGAGCAGGATCAGGGCCTGGAGCGGCGAGTCGGTGCGCTCGCGTTTGGCGGCGCAGACGGCGCGGCGGGGGGCGTCGAAGGCGACCATGGCAGGCGGCGGGCTGGTGCGCCGCCAGGAGGAGTACACGCTGCGGCGATACACGCCGCTGCCGGCGGAAGGGGTGGCGGGCTTGAAGGCCTCGGTCATGTCGTAGGCATTCACAGGCGGGCCGCCCAGCGTCAGGTTTAACAGGCCGCTGGAAGCCAGCGCGTTGTCGCGAATCATCTCCGCCGGCAGCCGGTAACGCGGGCCGCGGGCCAGCCATTCGTTGTCGGGGTCATCAGTCATGGTCTTCGCATCGGCGATGCTGCGCTGGCGATAGGTCTGGCTCATGACGAGGGTCTTCATCAGGGCCTTGGTGTCCCAGCCGCTCTTGATGAATCGCAGCGCCAGCCAGTCGAGCAGTTCGGGATAGAGCGGCCGCGCGCCCTGGCTGCCGAAGTCCTCCGCTGTCTTCACCAGGCCACGGCCGAACACCGCCTGCCAGAAGCGGTTCACGGTGACGCGTGCCGTCAGCGGCTGGCGTGGATCGGTGAGCCACTGGGCAAGGCCGAGACGGTTCTTTGGTCCGTCGAACGGAATCTTGGCGAAGGTCACCGGCACGTGCGGCTCCACCTCCTCGCGCCGCTGATCGTACTGGCCGCGAAACAGGATGTGCGCGTTCTGCGGCTGAGGGCGCTCGCGCATCACCATCATCTCCTTCACGGTCTCGGCGAAGGTCGTGACATCGGCGCGGGCGGCCCGCAGGGCTTCAAGTTGCTTCTGATACGCGGTATCGGTCGTGGCCAGAAGATAGCTGGTGAGCATGTGCTGCTCCGGCGGGCTTGGTGAGGCTTTGGCCAGCAGCGCCGTAGCGGTTGCTTCGTCGTGGTCCGCCATGGCCTCAAAGGCGGTGAGCTCGCGGCCGAACACGCGGAAATCATCCACCGCACCACCCTTGAATCCACGGTCGCGCATGCGCTCGCCGAGGGAGATGTTGTCGTGGCCGCCGCCCGTGATGTCTCTGGTGAGATTGTCCTTGATGATGTCCACCGCCGCCAATTGTCCGTTGATGAACAGCTTCAAGCCTGAGGCGCGGCTGCTGCCATCGTTGGTCACCACCACGTGTGTCCACTGGTTGAGCGGCAGCTTGTCTTTGGCGCGGATGGAAATGGCGTCGCCGGGCCAGAAATGGATCAGTGACCACTTCAGCCTGCCTTCTTCGATGAGCAGTTCATAGCCCCGGCTGGCGGCGTCCGTCCAGGCCTGGGAGCGGTGGAAGACCACGGCGCGATCCTTCGCGTCGGGTGTCTTCAACCATAGGGAAACGCTGAAGGGATCATGCCGATGGAAGTTGCCAACGGGCAGATCGACCGGGTCGTCGCCGGTGAATTCCACTGCCTTGCCATCATGGCCGGGCACCAGCTTGTTCTCACCCTTCAGAGTAGCGGGCTGACCGTCCTTGATGGAGCTGGCGAGCTTGCCATTGTCGAGGGCGTCGAAGCTGTAGCGGGCCAGCTCGCCAGGGATCTTCAATGACGATGGCCGGGCTTCAGGGGATGGCTTGAACGAAGCCAGCGCTTTCTCCAACTCGCTGACTTTTGCTGTCAAACCGGCCAGTTTCGTCTTGGCCGGCTGGTCCATGATCGACAGCGTTGGCGTGGGCGGCGAGGTCGTGAAGTAGGAGTAGAGGCCGGCCTCGTCGATGTTTTGCAGCATTGCGAAGAGCCCGTAGTAGTCCTTTTGCGTGATGGGATCGAACTTGTGATCGTGGCAGCGCGAGCACTCGAAGGTCAATCCAAGGAAGGCTGTGGCCACGGTTTGCACGCGGTCGCACACATACTCCACGCGGTACTCCTCCTCCACGCTGCCGCCCTCGCTTTCCTGCTGGTGCAGACGGTTGAAGGCGGTGGCGAGGATCTGCTCGTCGGTGGCATGGGGCAGCAGGTCGCCCGCGAGCTGCCAGGTGATGAACTTGTCGAAGGGCAGGTTGTCATTGAAGGCCTTGATGACCCAGTCACGCCACGGCCAGACCTCGCGTTCGCGGTCCACCTGGAAGCCGTAGCTGTCCGCATAGCGGGCAAGATCGAGCCAGTCCGCCGCCATGCGCTCGCCGTAGCGCGGTGATTCCAGCAGGCGGTCAACGAGGCGGGAAAAGGCATCGGGCCTTTTGTCTGCCACAAAGGCCGCCACTTCTGCAGGCGTCGGCGGCAGGCCGGCGAGGTCGAAGCTCACGCGCCGAATCAAGGTTTCGGGAGCGGCTTCCGGCTGAAATTCCAGTCCTCGTTCGGCCAGCCCGTGGGAAATGAAATCATCAATGCCTTGCTCCTTGGCCGCATCCTCCCTCAAGGGAATGAAGGCCCAGTGCGCCTCATACTCCGCGCCTTCCGCGATCCACTGCTTGAGCGTCGCGATCTCGGCGGGCGCGAGCGGCGTGAGCTTCGATTTCGCGGGTGGCATGTGGTCATCCGCATCCGTGGTCAGGATGCGCTTGATCATCTCGCTCTCCTCGGGCTTGCCGGGGATGAACGCCTTCTTGCCCATTGCACTCTCGCGCTCATCCAGACGCAGCTTGGCCTCGCGCTTTTTGGCGTCAGGCCCATGACAGAAGAAGCACTTGTCCGAGAGGATCGGCCGGATGTCGCGATTGAACTTCAGCTTGCCGGCGGCGTGGGTCAGTGGGGCATCGGCAAATACTGTCAGTATGAATGCGATGGCGAGCTGCCAGTTAGGTTGGAGGCGAAGGATCATGTCGAGCGATGAGGCGAGAACCAGCCCGTAGCCGAGGCAGGTCTCTTTATTGCTGAAAAAGCGTGTTAGTTCCAGAGGTTCGCTGCGGGCCTCAAACCGACCAGTCTTCGACTCTGAGGCCCGGTACTCGCGAGAATTCACTCACATTGTTGGTGACCACAGTGAGGCCATGTGTCAGTGCGATGGCTGCAATCATGAGATCATTGCCACCGATGAGCTGGCCACGCCGTTCGAGATCGTCACGAATGCGGGCGTAGTGACGGGCGGCGTCGAGATCAAAGGGCAGGCAATGGAACGGACGCAGCGTGTTCTCGACCCTCGCCTCTCGATCCGCCGGATCACCATATTTCCGTGCCCCGTGCAAAAGCTTCGCCCAAACCACGGTCGCCACAGCGATTTCACCAGGAGGTGTCGAGGCCAATTTGGAGCGAACAGGGGTGTGCTGGCTCTTCAAATAGAAGATCCAAATGTTCGTATCGACAAGAAAGCGCATTACCACGAGGAGGTGGCGGTGGGTATCGGATCTTCAGGATCTTCCAGGGGCTCATCGGCGAATGAACCTGCTGTTTCTTCAAAATAGCCCACCGGCCAGCCGTTGGCATCGGTGGCCTGTGTGGCCGTGCGGGCTTTCTGATGCGAGGCGAGGTCGAGGGCATCACGAACCAGGCGCTCCAGAGCTGCGGCTGAGTGCGAATCCAGTCTGGCCAGGGTTTCTTCGAGTTCGAGAGCGATGACACTCATACTGCGATCATGTCATAGGTTGGAAGGGGTTTCAACGGTGGCTGACGGATCATTCACGCGAACACCTCGCGCACCACGCGCGGTGATTCCACGCCGGTGAGGCGTTGGTCCAGACCCTGGAACTTGAAGGTGAGGTGCTCGTGATCCAGCCCCAGGGCGGCGAGGATGGTGGCGTGCAGGTCGTGCACGCTGACCTTGTCCACGGCGGCTTTGAAACCGATTTCATCGGATTCGCCGTGGTGGTAGCCGGGCTTCATGCCGCCGCCCGCGAGCCACACGGTGAAGGCGTGCGGGTTGTGGTCGCGTCCCGGTTTGCCGCTCTTTTGGGAGATGGGCAGGCGGCCAAACTCACCGCCCCAGATCACGAGGGTGTCGTCGAGCATGCCGCGCTGCTCAAGATCGGAAAGCAGGGCTGCGACGGGCTGGTCGCTTTCGCCTGCAAAGCCGCGATGGTTGCCCACCAGGTCGTTGTGAGCATCCCAGCTCAACTGGTTCTCCATGCCGCCGGAGTAGAGCTGCACAAAGCGCACGCCGCGCTCGACCATGCGGCGGGCGGTGAGGCATTGGGCGGCGAAGGGCGCGCAGAGCTTCTGGTCGAGGCCGTAGAGCTTTTTGATGTGCTCCGGCTCGTTCGAGATGTCGAAGGCTTCAGGAGCTGCGGATTGCATGCGATAGGCCAGCTCGAAGCTCTCGATGCGCGCAGCGAGTTCGCTCTCCACGGGCGACTCATGCAGTGCGGGGCGGTCGAGCGCGGCCAGCAAATCAAGCTGCGCACGCTGGCGTTTGGCATTGAGCGAGGCCGGGGGGACCAGGTTGTCGATCGGTTCGCCCTTGGGCTTCAGCCACGTGCCCTGGTACACGCTGGGCAGGAAGCCCGCGCCCCAGTTCAAAGCGTTGCCTTTTGGCAGTCCCCGGTTCAGCGGATCGCTCATCACAACAAACGAGGGCAGGCTGTCGGATTCGGAGCCGAGGCCGTAGGTGGCCCAGGAGCCCACGCAGGGGTAGCCCATGCGTGTCTGCCCGGTGTTCATCATGAACAGCGCGGGTGAGTGGTTGTTCGACTGCGTCCAGCAGGAGTGGATGAAGGCCATTTTATCCACGTGCTTTGACAGGTGCGGGAACAAGTCGCTTGCCCAGGTGCCGCTCTGGCCGTGCTGCTTCCAGGCGAAAGGAGATGCCATCAACGGGCCGACCGAGCCGGGGAAGAAGCCAGTCTTGGGATCGAAACCATCCAGAGGTTTTCCATCGCGCTTTTGCAACTCCGGCTTGTAGTCCCAGGTGTCCACGTGCGAGGGGCCGCCGTTGGTGAAGATCCAGATCACAGATTTCGCCTTGCCCAGGGTCATCGGTCGTTTCGGGGCCAGGGGATTCAGCGAGGTTGCGGCCTGCGCGGTGCCGGTCCGGTCCAGTAGCGAGGCGAGGGCGAGCATGCCGAAGCCGCCGCCGGCGCGCTGCAAAAGCTGCCGACGGGAGGAAGGAGAGGGGAAGGGGATGTTCATGGCGGCGGTCCTCAGTTCACATAGACAAATTCATTCAAGCCCAGCAGCACCTGGCAGAAATCAGCGAAGGCCAGGTCGGGCTTCTTGTCCGATGCATAGCTGGCCGATTGTGACCGAATGAAAGCTTCGGCGGAGCTGGTTTCGTCCTGCCCTGGCGCACGGCCAAAACAGATGGTGTAAGCTCGGGCGATCTGCTGCCTGACATCGCCATTGGTGGAAACGCGCAGGGCGAGGGCTTCAGCGCAGGCGCGCGCCTGCGGACTGTTCATCAGCATCAGGGCCTGGGGGGTGACCGTGGTGGTGGGCCGCGCGCCCTGGCTGCTGAGAGGCTCGGGTGCATCGAAGGCGACCATGCTGCCGATGAGCTGGCTGCGCTTGATGTTGAAATAAATGCTGCGGCGCCTGCCCATCTCGTCGCGCGCGCCCGGGCCGAACATCGTCTCGTCCAGCAGGCCGCTGACGGCGAGCATCGAGTCGCGGATGGCCTCGGCTTCGAGACGCTGCGGCAGGCGGCGCATGAACAGCGCGTTGGCCGGATCAGCGGCTTCTTTGGCGGCGTCGCGCTGGCAGCTTTGCTGGTAGGCGGCGCTGCTCATGATGAGCTGGTGCAGGGGCTTCAATTTCCAGCCGTTGCGAATCAGTTCGCCGGCCAGCCAGTCCAGCAGCTCAGGCTGGCTTGGCGGTGCGCCCTGTTTGCCGAAGTCCGAGGGCGTGCTGACGATGCCGGTGCCGAAATGGTGCTGCCACAGGCGATTGACCATGACCCGCGCCAGCAGGGCTCCCGCGCCGTGGTCCACATCGGTGATCCAGTTGGAGAACGAGCGGCGGCGACCTGAGAATTTGGCACCCGTGGGCGGCTGCCACTGCCAGGGCTTGGTGTCGCTGGCGCGCGACAGCACTTGCAGGAAACCCTGGTCCGCCACGCCGTCCTTCAGATCGGGGTTGCCGCGTTTCAGGATGTACGTGCTGTCGAAGAAAGGTGCGCCCTGGGAATGCATGACGAGCGGGGGATAACCTTCACCACAGATCATCATCGTGGTCATGCTGCGCGGTTCCTTCGCCTGGTGATCGGCAAGCTTGGCGTTCTCCGCAAGCCAGGCGGGCTCGCGTTGCTTCCACCAGTCGAACAGGACTTGTTCCTCCGTATGGGCAAGCTTGCCACCCTCGCGAGCCTTCTGCATGGCTGCGGCGACAGGGGCGGACAGCGCGCCGCCTTCCAGCCTGGGGGCTGCTGCTGAGGTCACCGAGAAGCGCGGGCGGCCGATGTTGTGCTGCGTGTTGACGGAGAAGCTGAGCTTGATCGTCAGTTTCGCGCCTTCAGGCAGGTCCAGGGGCTGATCGAAGACAAAAACGGCCGCCTGATCCTTGCCAATCTGGCCATCCACCGCCCAGCCTGAGCCCGGGTCCTCATCCAGTGAAGCGGCGATGCTCAGCGATGTCTTATTCTGCTCATGAGTGGCAAAGGCGCGTGCGATTTTGACCTCGGTCGCCGGGGCGATGCTGACGGTGATTTTGCTGAGGCCGAAGTTGCCGTTGGCCGCGCGACCAGGACCATTGCCCTTCATCGAAGGGTGGGTGAGGGTTTCGAGCCGCAGCGCGGTGATGTGCTTCTGGGTGGTGGGCGCGGTGATCGTGTACACATCGTGAGGGGCGTTTTCGCCCTCGACGAGGTAGGAGCCATCTCCCAGCGACTTGAAGGTTGCCTTCGCCTGGGACTTCAATTCAGTCGGTTGCAGCAACGTCCAGGAATCAGCTCCGGCGTCTTTGAGACCGCTGTGCAGCCACTGCTCAAACTTAGGCCGCAGGTTTTTTTCGGTGGTCTTTACTGCGGTGGCGATCTTGGCGAGCTGCTGCTCCCAGGCCGCCTTCAGCACCCTGGTCTTCTCGGATTCGATGTTCACATCGATGTTGCTGCGCACGGTGGTCGTGAAGGTGCTCAGCATCCGGTAGTAGTCGCGGGTGGGGATGGGGTCGTACTTGTGGTCGTGGCAGCGGGCGCAGCCCAGGCTGAGGCCCAGCATGGCGCTGCCGGTGGTTGAAAGCATGTCGTCCAGGGCATCGTAGCGGGTGCGCTCCACCTCGTTGGCGGTGATTTGCGTGGGGAAGACCCCGGCGCCGAGGAAGCCGGTGGCGGCGAGTGCAAGCGGGTTGCCCGCGTCGTATTCGTCGCCCGCGAGCTGCCATTTCACGAACTGGTCGTACGGCATGTCCTGGTTCAGGGCCTTGATGACGAAGTCGCGGTAATGAAAGGCGAAAGGCCGGTCGTAATCGTGCTCGAAGCCGCTGCTTTCCGCAAAGCGCGCCACATCAAGCCAGTGCCGCGCCCAGCGCTCGCCGTAGCGCGGAGAGGCCAGAACTTTGTCAACCCAGCGCGAATAGATCGAAGACTTCAAGATGCAAGACTGCAAGATGGAAGAACCGGAAGGCTGTCCCTTAACTCTTGCATCTTGAATCTTATTGTCTTGGATCTCCTGCTCAAACTGCTTCACCTCCTCGGGAGTCGGCGGAATGCCAGTGAGGTCGAGGTACATGCGGCGAACCAGTGTTCTGGGATCGGCAGGCGGGGAGAAGGCGAACCCGGAGCCTTTGGCCTTGGCCAGGAGAAACTGGTCGATGGGATTCGTGCCTTTGGAGGAATCGACAGCGGGCGCTGACAATGGCTTGAACGCCCACCACTGGCGGTCGTCATCGCTCACCTTGGAAGGGTCGCGCTTGGGCTTTCTGCCGGCGATCAACGGGTCACCGTAGGGGGCTCCATCGTTGATCCAGGCGGTGATTTTGGCAATAGTGTCCGATCCCAGCTTGGGCTTTTTGTCCGGCATGGGTGGTTCCTTGGCGTGATTGATCAATTCCACCAGCAGGCTTCTTCCCGCGTCGAACGGTACGATCACCGCGCCGTCCTTGCCGCCGCGCAGGGCATCCTCGCGAGTGGTGAGATCGAGATCGCCCTTGGTCTTCTCGCCGCCGTGACAACGCAGGCAGTTTTCTTTGAGGATGCTGTTGATCTCGGTTTGAAACAATTTCAGCCCCCGGGTCATGCGTTCCGCGTGATCGGCAGGGAGAGTGGCGGCCTGGGCGATGCTCGCGATGATCAGCGTGGCAGCCATGAGCAGCTTCACAAAATGAGGCGCGGGTTTGCAGGAGATGGGTTTGTGTCGATTCATCGCGATGGCTGGACCTTGTATCTGCCCATCATAACGGACAAGGCCCGTGCCTTTTCGTGTCAAAGATATGTCTTTTTGTGATCAGTCGTCATCGTCAGGCCGCCCGCGCAGACATGGCGCCCGAAAGCTCCACTCCGTTTTCTGCCAGCCGCTGCTGAATTTCAGTGATGTGCGACCGGTCCCGCGTCTCGACGGTGCAAAGCACGTGAACGCGGGAGAGGTCAGGGCCGGCAAAGGTGCGGTTGTGCACGATCTCGGTCACATTGGCGCCGGCGGCGGCGAGGATGCTGGAGAGGTGAACCAGGCCGCCCGGCCTGTCGCTGATCAGGGCGTCGAAGCGGTAGATGCGGCCATCGGCGGCCAGGCCGCGCTCGATCACCCGGCTGTGGGCCAGGGGGTCGATGTTGCCTCCGGTCAGCAGCAGCACGACGCGCCGCCCTGCAAGCTCCGGCAGCCCGCCTTCAAGCAAGGCGGCCAGCCCGGCCGCGCCTGCGCCCTCGATGACGCACTTGTCCAGTTCCGCCAGGCGCAGCATGGCCAGGGCCAGGGCCTCCTCGCCCACCTGCACCATGCGATCCACCAGCGGCGCGGCGATGGCCAGGGTGTGCTCGCCGGCTTCCACCACGGCAAGGCCGTCGGCCAGGGTAAAACGATTCGCCACCCGCGTGGGAGCGCCCGCGGCCATCCCTGCCGCAAAGCAGGCCGCGTTCGCAGGCTCCACGCCGATGATTTGCAAGTCCGGCTTGAGCGCCTTTAAGACGGTGGCAACGCCTGCCAGCAGGCCGCCGCCGCCCACCGGCACAAGGATGGCTTCGGCATCCGGCACCTGTTCCAAGATTTCAAAGGCAAGCGTGCCCTGGCCCGCGATCACCTGAGGGTCATCGAAGGGGTGGATGTAGGTCAGCCCTCGCTCTTCTCCCAGGCGCGCGGCCTCGCTCCGGGCTTCATCGAAAGTGTCGCCATGCAGCACCACGGTGGCTCCAAACTGGCGGCAGCGCGCCACCTTCACCAAGGGGGCAAAGCGTGGCATCACCACGGTCACAGGGATGCCAAGGGCGCGCCCGTGCCACGACAGGCCCAGCGCATGATTGCCCGCCGAGGCCGCCATCACCCCCAGCTTCGCCTGCTCCGGCGTGAGCTGCGCCAGCGCATTGCGCGCCCCGCGTTCCTTGAAGCTGCCGGTGCGCTGGAGATGCTCTTGTTTGCAGAAAATGCGCATGCCGGTCAGTTCGCTCAAGGCGGCAGATTCCACGCACGGCGTGCGGGCGACGGCGCCATTGATGCGCAAACGGGCGGCGACGATTTCGGAGAGCGAGACGGTGGAGGCGGTCTGGGTTTTCATGGGTAAAAGGGCAAAAAAAAGCCCTGAGTGGTGAACTCAGGGCTGCGGAAATGGAGACTGGCGGTGATTCGTCGCGCGTCTATTCCTGCCCCGGATGGGAGCCAATAATGATCGCAAGGATCATGATGGAGGGTGCAGGGGAAAGACGCATGAGAAGAAAGCTGCATACATCCGGGGAAGTCTTTTGTCAAACGGCGGTGACCTGCGCCTTTGTCGGTTGAACATCCTGGGTTTTACCTGGATCAAGTTTACGATGCCAAAAGGAAAGATGTGGAGCGAATCGATTCATATGTTACTCAACATGAGGGAGCCCAACGCATGATCTCTGAAGAGTCCAGGGCGTTTGGAGTGGCATGTGATGAGGCGTATCGCCAGCTTGAAGATTGCCGGCTGATTGCGGCGGCGCCTTCCCTGGCCGCCTGGTTCCCAAAACTGCGGATATGGCATTACCCAGCTTTCCAAGTGCACACCTCGTGGAGCATCTTCACCAGGAGGCGTCCTTCCGACACCGGAATCCGATACCTCGTGAGGGTTGCCCGCTGGGACAGAGCCGATGACGCGCGACGCTCACACGATCCACTTTATGGGCTGTCCGAGAGGCTGCGTCCTTCACCAGGCATTTCTTGGAGCGACTATCCGCTCGACAGCACCCAGGTCGAGACTCGACTGGCTGCGCTTGCAGCGATTAGTCTTGAGCCATTTGCACAACGACCAGTTGGGCTTGATGGAGAAACGCGGGGGATCACTCTGGTGGATGATCGCGTTCGTCTTGAGTGGTGGTGTGACGGGCCTCGAAGCTGGCATCATTTGACGAGCTGGGCCACCGATATGATTCGCTATCTAGAGTTTGCCGAAGCGCAGAGCCAGAGGAGCGCGGAGTGAAGATGAATGCCATGCCATCACTTGCTTATCTGGCGTTTTGCCCGTGAAGCGCTGGTGCTCTGCAAGAGTTTTGGATTTCATCCTCGCAATATTGTCCTTGAACAGAGCTGTGACCGCGCCAGCTATACTCGTGCGCATCACAAAGTTTCATTTTGAGAAGAACTGGAAGTTGAGCGACAGCAGACTGTGAAGTTCGGCTGAGGCTGCGCCTCCAAGCTCATCAAGGCATTCGTCGATGGCCTGGCGGAAGGCGGCGAAGTTCTC
>CAINXC010000286.1 GCA_903854655.1 uncultured Verrucomicrobiota bacterium
CCCCAACTCGCCCGCGGCGAACTCCACGCCATCGGTGCCACCACCCTCGATGAATACCGCAAACACATCGAAAAAGACGCCGCGCTCGAACGCCGGTTCCAACCCATCATGGTCGGCGAACCGTCCGTCGAGGATACCATCGCCATCCTCCGCGGCCTCAAGGAACGCTACGAAGTCCACCACGGCGTGCGCATCCAGGACGGCGCTATCATCGCCGCCGCCACCCTGAGCAACCGCTACATCACCGACCGCTTCCTGCCGGACAAGGCCATCGACCTCGTGGACGAGGCCGCCAGCCGCATCAAGATCGAGCTCGACTCCATGCCGACGGAAATCGACGTGATTGAGCGTGAGATCATGCAGGACGAAATGGAGCGCCTTGCCCTCAAGAAGGAAAAGGACCCCGCCAGCAAGGAGCGCCTCGCCAAGATCGAGCGCGAGATGGCCGATCTCAAAGAGAAGTCTTCCGCACTCAAGGCCCAGTGGCTCAAGGAGAAGGAGCAGGTGCAGGCCAGCCGCCACATCAAGGAGGAGATCGACCGCCTGCGCACGGAGCAGGAGCAGGCCCAGCGCCGTGGCGACTTCGCCCGCGCCGGGGAGATTCAATATGGCGCGATTCCCGATTTGGAAAAGAAGCTGGTCGCCGCGACCGAACACACCGCCAAAGCAGTCGAGCGCCCGCAGCTTCTGCGCGAGGAGGTGACCGAAGATGATATCGCCCGCGTCGTCGCCAACTGGACTGGAATCCCTGTCAGCCGTCTCCAGGAAGGCGAGCGTTCCAAGCTCGTCAAAATGGAGGAGCGGCTGGGCGAGCGCGTGATCGGCCAGAAGAACGCCATCATCGCCGTCAGCAATGCGGTGCGCCGAGCCCGCGCCGGCATCCAGGACGAGAACCGGCCCATCGGCAGCTTCCTGTTCCTCGGCCCCACAGGGGTCGGCAAGACCGAGCTGTGCAAGGCCCTGGCCGAATTCCTGTTCGACGACGAGAACGCCATGACCCGCCTCGACATGAGCGAGTACATGGAGAAGCACAGCGTCTCACGCCTCATCGGAGCGCCTCCCGGCTACGTCGGCTACGATGAAGGCGGCCAGCTTACCGAGGCCGTGCGCCGCCGCCCCTACTCCGTCGTTCTGTTCGATGAGGTCGAGAAGGCGCATCCCGACGTGTTTAACACTTTACTGCAAGTTCTGGACGACGGCCGCATCACCGACAGCCAGGGCCGGACGGTTGACTTCAAGAACACGGTGATCATCATGACCAGCAACATTGGCTCCCAGGCCATTCAGGACGTTGCCAATCCGGAACAGCGTGAAGCGATGGTGCGCGATTCCTTGAAGGAGTTCTTCCGCCCCGAGTTCATCAACCGCATTGACGAGATCGTCATCTTCGACCGCCTCGACGCCAGCCAGCTCGACAAGATCGTGCTTCTCCAGTTGCAGCGCGTCATTGAGCGTCTGGCCAAGCAGAACATCACCCTCAAGGTAAGCGAGGAGGTCATCCGCAAGCTCGCCGACGAAGGCTATGACCCCGTCTATGGCGCGCGTCCCCTCAAGCGAGCCGTGCAGAACCTCCTGCTCAACCCATTGAGCCTCGAAGTCCTGGAAGGCCACATCAAGGATCGCGACTCCGTGGAAGCGAAGCTGGATCACGGAAAAGTGATGTTTGTGAAGGCATGAGCAGGGCTCTTCAGCGCAAGGAGCGGGGTTTTCCCCACAGTTGACCTCGCTCCTTGATGCCCACATGGTAGAGGGGTCTTGCCCATGAGTTCACTCCGTTCCATCCAACTCGCCGTGCTCTCGCTGGCTCCCCTGCTGGCGAGCTGCGAAACCTCCATGCAGCAGGGCTCCCCCCAGCCTGTGGCCCAGGTGCAGGGAGGGCGGTTCATGCTGGGCATCGACGTGCTGGAGGCGCACAACTTCGACCTGCTGCGCGGCAAACGAGTGGGCCTGATCACCAACCATACCGCCTACGACAGCCGCGGCGACATGACCCGCGTGGCGATGAAGCGTGCGCTGGGGCCGAATCTCACCACTTTGTATGCTCCCGAGCACGGCATTTTCGGCACGGAGCAGGCCGGCAAGAAGGTGAGGGACCGGCGTGATCCAGTGACGGGCCTGCCGGTGTATTCGCTGCACGGCGACTACCGCAAACCGCAGCCCTGGATGCTCAAGAACATCGACGTGCTGGTGTTCGATGTGCAGGACATCGGCTGCCGCGGCTACACCTACATCAGCACCATGGCCGTTTCGATGGAGGCGGCGGCGGAGAGCGGCAAGGAATTCGTGGTGCTGGACCGCCCCAATCCCCTGGGCGGCTGGCGTATCGAGGGGCCGCCGTTGGAGTCTCAATGGAAATCCTTTGTGGGGCAGATTCCTGTTCCCTATGTGCATGGCATGACCACGGGTGAACTGGCCCTCATGATCGCGGGCCGGCACTGGATCAACCATGTGCCGCATGTGAGCGTGGCAAAGATGCAGGGCTGGAACCGCAGCATGATCTGGCAGGACACGGGGCTGCGCTGGCACATCCTTTCGCCCAACATTCCCCATTCCCTTTCACCAGCCTTCTATGTGGCCACCAGCTTCCTGGGAAGCGCCGCCGATGCGGACGTGGGAATCCCTTGGAGCAGCGAGCCGTTCAGTTATGCCGGAGCATCGGGCGTGAACCCGAACGCCGTGGCGGCGGCGGCCCGAAGCTGGGGGTTCCCGGGCGTGAGCTTCACTCCCTATGAACATCGTGGTGACGGCGGCGTGCACCTGGAAATCAACCCACGCTCGAATGTCAATCTGACGGCGCTGGACATCTATCTCACGGCCGAACTCAACCGCCTGAGCGGAGGCAAGGTGATGAGCCGCATGCGCGGCGACACGCTGAACCTGTTCCATAAGATGTACGGCGGCGAGTCGCTCTATCGTGACCTGCGCCGCGGGGTTTCGCCCGCCAGTATTGTGGGCCGCTGGCAGGGGAGCGTGAACAGCTTCCGGACGGCTCGCCAGCGTTACTTGCTGTACCCGTAACATTTCCAGACGATGCATACCCGACTTTTTCTTGTCAGGCACGGTGCCACCGTGCTCACCGCCGAAGACCGTTTTGCCGGAGCCACCAACGTGCAGTTGTCTGATGAGGGGCGCGTGCAGGCGCGCCACCTCGCCATGCGTTTGAGCGACGCAAAGATCAGGGCGGTTTACGCCTCGCCGCTCGACCGTACGATGGAGACAGCAGGCATCGTCGCCGCTCCCCATGGCCTTGCCGTGCAGCCCCGTGATGGACTGCGCGAAATCTCCCATGGGCACTGGGAAAAACTGACGCGCAGCGAAGTGGAGGCGCAATTCCCCGAGGAGACCGCCGCCTGGGAGGAAGATCCCTACACCTTTGCGCCCGCAGGCGGTGAAAGCGGCCTGGCCGTGACCGCTCGTTCACTGCCGGTGCTGGTGGACATCGTCCGTGCCCATCCCGGCGAGACCGTGCTGGTCGTGTCCCATAAGGCGACGATTCGTTTGCTGCTGAGTTCGCTTCTGGGCTTTGATCCCCGGCGCTACCGGGACAATCTCGATCAGAGCCCGGCAGCGTTGAACATTGTCGATTTCAAGGGCCCGGGGCATGCCCGGCTCACGCTCTTCAATGACACTTCGCACTACGAACAGGAAGGGCTTGCGATTCCCGCAATTCCCGTGGCCCGTCTGTCGAAATGGTGGTGTGCGGAGGATGCGAAAGTGCCAATGTGACCGGTTGGGCTCAACGGCTCTCCAAAGTCTGCCACTGTTTCAAAACGGCCGCCCCCTTGTTCGCGAGGGGAGCCAGTGAGGCTTCGGCGGCGCCTGCTCCCGCTGTTCCCGAGGCTGGATTGTCTTCCCATTTCGAGCCGGTTTCGCCACCGATGAGCTTTTGGAATTCAGCGAAGCTGCCGGCTGTGAAGCTCGTCTTGTCTACTCGCAACGACCCCAGATCGTAGAGGTTGCCCGCCCCGGTCCACTTCGCCTCCTTGGCGATCATGATGTCCGGCTTTGGCGAGCCCGTGACAATGCATTGGTGCATCTCCACCGCTGATCCATTGCCGGGCTGGAAGGTGATGCCGATGAAGGTGCTGTGATCCGCTGTCATCACCCCGCCACGGCTGATGCGGGCTTCCTGGGGTTTACTCGTGCGGCGGACCAGTGTGTTCTTGAACGCCACCGGGCACTTGCAATCCGGCAGGAAACTGAGGCCGCTGAGGCCGATACTTATCGCATGCTCCGCGCTGCTCTCGACCAGTACATTTTCCATGCTGTGCGCGTTCTCGCCGATGAACAGGAGATCCACGCCCAGGCACTCCTTGATGAAAACGTTCTTGTACCGGGTGACGCTGGACACCGCGTCGGCGAGGCCGGTGGAGTTGCCGATGCTGACGAAGCCGTCGATCAGGCACTCGCAGTCATCGTGTGCGCTGAAGCCGTCGTCTCCACACTCAATGGAGGCGATGTTCTCGAAATGGCAGTCGCGGGTCATGCCGTGAATGTTGAAGCCGTCGTTGTACACATGCGAGCTGATGACATTGCGCACGGTGAGGTGAGAACCCGATATGCTTTCGATCACACCGCTGGACCGGAAGGGGTAGCGGATGTTTGCAGAATCGAGGTCCTGCTTCGGGTCGATACGCACGTAGAAGACATCCTCCTCGGGCACATAGGTCCACTCGTCCTGCTGCAAGTCCGCCACCTTCTTGAACGGTGCCTTGGTGCCTTTGGAAGTGCGGCCCATGTGATTCATCCTGCCGTTCCACAGGAAGAAAAAGCGCACCAAAATGGCATCGTCGATGCGCTTGATCAGGTGCTGCTTGCGATACAGGCCGTTGCCGAGCGACTCCCACTCCTTGGAAGTGACGGGATCACTGCCATCGAGCACCGCTCCGTGCCCGTCGAGCGTGATGGGCCGGCCCAGTTCACCGTGCTTGAGTGTGAGATCGGCGCTCTCATGGTAAAGTGCAGGCGCAAGGTGGATCGTGTCGCCAGGAGCGGCGATTCTGATGGCGCGGGTGATGGTCTTCAGGGGGGTGGCGACCCCGTCATTGGCGTCACTGCCTGACGCCGGTTCCACATGCAATTGGCGGCCCACGGCCGGCGTGGTCTTGTTCTTGGCGAGGGCATCATCAACCCTGGGGCGGCGCGCATAGGCCTCCTCATTTTCTTTTTCGCTGACCTCACTGAAAGTGTTGGGTTGCTGATGAAGGTCCAGGGACCTCCACGCCAGCTCGGCGAGCCTCATGTCCTGGCGCTGGTCGCGCAGACTGCGGAGCACAGCCTCGCCTTCATCGCCAAAGGCGCGCAGGGCGTTGCCCACGGGGCGCCAGCCCCAGTCCGAATCATCGCGCGTGCTGCCGTCGCCAAACCGTTCGAAGTCGAGTTTGAGAGCCGCAAGCATGTTTGTCCTTTGCGTGGCCAGCACTGGGTCATTGCGCGCAGCCAGGACTCCGAGCGATACTGCGGCGCGAGCCGACAGCGCAGGATCGCCTTTGCAGAGCTGGTCAATGAGCGGAAAGATGTTGCCGTTGGTCTTGCGGATGTTGCCCATCGCCTCGGTGGCCGCATATGCCGTGAAACGATCGGCATCGTTCATCGCCGCACGAATCACGGGCATTTGTTCGACCGTCGCAAAGGGCATCAAAGCTCGCATTGCCACCATGCGCACGGTTGCGTTTTTGCTGGTTTTCACAGCCTCGGCAAGATCATTGGCGGGCAGCGGGTTCAATTTGCGCAGGGCAATGATGGCGCATTCCACCAGCATGTGACTGCCATGCGCTTCCACCGATTCCAGCAGGGGATGCAACGCGTGAGGACTTCGCAAATCGCCCAGTGCAAGGGCGGCTGCGCAGCGAACACCATTCTCCTCGTCCAGCAAGGCGGGCTCAATCGGGGCGAGTACTTCAAGCGCTTTGGATCTGCCCAAGGCCTGCAAAGCCATGCGGCGCTCGATGAGGTTCTCGGAATGGACGAGCGGCGCAAGGTCCTCCATTGGCGCGGTGAGCTTGCCCTCGATCACCTGATCCAGCGCTTTCAATCGCTTCCACACATCCTCGCCCTTCAGAGCATCCAGCGTCTGCTCTGGAACAAAGCCGCGAGCGACATGCTGGGCGTCGTCACTCACCGCCAGCACGCAGGCGGCCTTCTGATCATAGAGGGATTGCCTGCCTGGAGCGAAAGGGCTGGAGGTCATGAAACTGACCTCGATGCCTGTTTGACGACAAAGGAACAGGAGGTCCTCAGTAGTCTTCATTTGAGCAGCGCCCGAGCAGTTGCCATAGACGGTAAGGTTATCGACCAGGCCTTCGCGCACCCAGGTTTCCACGTCCATGTACTGCGAGCCGGCAGTCTTCGTGAGCTCCGGAACATTCCAAGGGAGGGAGGAATGGCTGTCGTTGCCGTTGATGATCATGCCCAGCTTCTTGCCATGCGCTTTCAAGGCGGCGTGCAGCTCGCGCAGGTAGGCGGTGACATAAGTGCCGCGCAGCCGCAGCCAGTCCTCGCGCGAAGCTCCTCGTTTGAAACCCTCGGTGCGCAGGTCCACCCGGTGCAGCTTCTTGAAGTCATCGATGATGGGATCGCTGTAGCCAAATTCATCCTGGAAACGCATGGAGTAATTCTCAGCGTAGGTCAAAAAAATGATGCCATCGTAGCCGGCTTTGAGTGTCTCCTGCACATGCAGGTCCACCAGCGCCTTGCGCGCCTCCGGGTAGGCCAGCTCGATGGGGCCGCCCTGGCGTCTCACACCATGTTTGTCCATCGCCGCCCATTCAGGATGGGCGAGCTTGAGTTTGGACTCGAAAGGAAAAGGGTAGTCGCCAAAGGTGGGCGTGTCTGCGGGCGAGCCCCAGTCCCATAGTGTGCCCACGCCCCAAATTTCCATGCCCCGTGCGTGTGCGGCCTTCACCGCCAGGTCATCGGGATTCACATGGGCGTAGAGCCACTGCATCCACGTCCAAAGCGAGTGGTATCGCAGATTTTCGGGCCGGGCCTGCATGGTGGACACCCAGCATGCCTCCTCCAGTCCTCGCCAATAGATCCGCCGCGCATGATTGACGTTTTGGAAGAGGTCGAACGTTGCCCCGATGCTGGCCGGGGAGTCAATGGGCAGCGATGAGCCAAGGAAATGGTTGTCCCCCGTGCTCACATAGACATCAAGCTGGGCGGGACCAGTATCGGCGGCCGCACAGATCGCTGCGAAAGGCAGCAGGGCAAGGCAGGAGAGGCCAAGCCTCCGTCGTTGGGTCAGATCAGATGTCCAGGCGCTCATTCGGGATGAGTCATACATGGGTGTCACCCACGGACTTTCACCCGAAAGAAGGCGAGGCTGTTGAGTTGCACTACCTGCCCATCAAAAGCGCGACCCCCGAGGCCAGGGCGAGGATGGGGACGAGCAGGCTGAACTGGCCGAGACTCACGTGAAAGACACCCATGACGCCAATCACAAGAAGATAAGCGGCCAGCAGAGTGACACCTAAACCGGATTTGAGTTTCATGATGGAACGGTGTTTGTCGTGAAGCAGGTTGGATGGACTGAGGGGACGATTTCAGAGAACCCGACGCCCTGAAATGACGTTCAGAAGGATCATGACGACCGCAACAACGAGCAGAATGTGGATGAATCCGCCCAAGGTGTAGCTGCTCACCAGGCCGAGAACCCAGAGCACGAGAAGAATGACAGCAATAGTATAGAGCATGGTTTTGTCCGGTTAGGATGGTTGTGGCGGTGGCGCCTGGATGAAGTGTGGCGTGATGCTGTGCAGCCTCACGATGGGCGGCACGGCAACCGTGTCTAATGATGGCAGCTTCACTCCTTGGACGCGATGGGGTGAAACCCCACTTTAACAAAAAGGCGCGGCGCCCGGGAGGCAGCCTCAATCCGGCTCAGTCTCGATAGGCAGCAACACACGCACCGTGGTGCCTCTGCCGGGAAGGCTATTGATCTTGATGGCGCCGCGATGGCTCTTCACAATGCCAAGCACAGCCGTGAGGCCAAGCCCTCGGCCTGGGAATTTGGTGGAGAAGAAGGGGTCAAAAACAGTTTTCAGCACTTCTTCGGGCATTCCCACGCCGCGGTCAATGACATCAATGAAGGCATATTCGCCCACGGGCGGGGCCGGATCAAGATATGGCTCCTGGAGATAACCCTGATCGCAGGGAAGGCGTCCTTGCTGGATTTGAATTTGTCCAGAGGACTGGTCGATCGCCTCCGAGGCGTTGGAGACAAGGTTGATGAGAAGCTGACTCAGGCTCTCC
>CAINXC010000287.1 GCA_903854655.1 uncultured Verrucomicrobiota bacterium
AGCGTGTACCCGTCCGCCGGCGCTTGTGCGACGTATTGCGTGCCGATGACTGTGCCGGCTCCTGGTTTGTTTTCGACGATGATTGTTGTGCCGCCTAAAGCCTCTTGAAGTGCTGGTTGAACGAACCGTGTCAGGGTATCCGCTCCGCCCGCGACGGCAAACGGAACGATGATGTGGATTGGCTTATTTGGATAGCCCTCTGCAGACACAGTCTTATATGGAAGGTCAGCAAAAACGAGAAGCATGCAGAGGAATCGGATCAGAGCACTCATGACTTCCTCCCGTAGTCCGGCCTTTATTTTTAATGTGCCGGATTGGTTGTTAGCTTTAGGCCACCCACCTCAGGTTTCAGTGTTTGTAAGCTGTCATTCCACACGGTAGCTTCGCGCCTCACGGTCGGCTTCTTCGCCGCCAACACCCATGCTCAAGCCGTACCACCGATCTGAAGAAACTGCTTCAGGGTAGAAGGTCGAGATATCGGCTTTGGGAAATTGCTCGTGGACCCAATCAGCAATTTTCTCGCGGGTGGTGATCCACACTTTGTCGTGCTTCTGCGCGTATTTGATCAATTCTTCAAACTGCTTTGTGCGATATCCGTGAGACAAAAAAGGGTGTGTCCCGTAAGAAAGGAACTTCGGATAACCTCGCTTGCCTTCGTCGTAGAGAACGTCAAACTCGTCGCGCCAATTCTGAGCGACTTCTCGAATGCTTTGGTCCGCATGACCATAAGCATTGTAGTCGCACAGGTCGTAGCTGTTCATTCCAACGAGATTTTTTTTCTTTCGCGGGATGATAAAGGGCACGTCGCAGTTGCGGAAGCCGCTGCAGTACGTGAAGCCCCTCTCTTCCACGATATCGAAAGTTTCAGGCGTAATACTGCCCGCCGACGCGCTAAATCCCTTGATCTTAACGCCGGCTGTTTTTTCGATGATTTTCTGGGTTTCGTCGATCGAGTTGGTCTGCTCTTGAATCGTTTGCTCCCAGAGGAAGCTGTGGTCCCAGCCTTGAACAAGAAATTCGTGTCCGTCCTTCGCAATGCGTTTCATCAGGTCGGGATATAATTCCGCAGCGAGCCCATCGGTGTAGAAGCTCATCTTAATGTCGTTCCGGTCTGCGACATCCAGCAACCGCTGCATGCCAGCGGTTTCTGCGTAGGCATGCTGGTATATGGGCATCATCCAGCGGCCATATTTCGCGCCGGGAGCGACAACTTCGCCGGAGCGTTGATTGTTTTTTGCGGTGCCGAGCTTTTTGGACCAGATCTCCCATGAGACTGTGAAAGCGATGGCGATGTGTGCCTCATTCGGCCACGAGAAGCCGTTCATCCATTTAGAAGACGCCATCGCTCACTCCCTGTAGTTTTATCTCATCGCAGCCTTAGGCTACCAAGTTATATTCGATATCGAATATAAGGCTGAGATTGATGTCAAGGGCGTTACCCCACGGATTTGCAGAGGAGACCTGTTTGATTGTAGGAGTCTGAGAAACTCGCATTTGCTGAGGGGCAATGATTTCCACCGGCTACACCGTTCGCGCCACTTATCTGGCTTTCACGACAGCGCTTCGAAAGAGGCTCTTGAATCCGCGTTTAACAAGTGCCCAGTGGTATTTCATGCGGGAAATCTGGATTGAAGAAGGGCTGAGTCAGCGCGAACTGAGCGAGCGCGTCGGCACCGCCGAGTCGAC
>CAINXC010000288.1 GCA_903854655.1 uncultured Verrucomicrobiota bacterium
CGCGAATCTTCTCGCTGTCGATCTCGTCCGTGGCCTCGTCTTTGCGCTGGAAGGGCCTCAGGGCTTGAGGCTTCGCCAGCCGCGCGATCTCCTTTTCCACCAGGTCCTTCTCCGCCTGCCAGTGCCCCTGCACCTTGGCGTGCATCTTCAGCGCCGTGGCCTTGTCGATGCTCACCACCATGGCCTTGCCTTGGAAGCCGCGCCCCAGGAAGTGGTTCACGATGTCCTTGGCCACCGTCTCCAGCCGATCATCGCGGGTAATGAGGTGGTACTGCTGCCCCAGCTCTCGTTGCAGCTTCTCCTCCGCCTCATCGCTCAGCTCGGCGGCTTCGATCAGGTCGTAGATCTCCTCGTTCAGGTTCGGATTGTCCAGGTGCAGCTCTGGCGTGCGGTTCTCGTAGAACAGCGGCACCGTCGCGCCGTCCTCCACGGATTGCTGGAAGTCGTAAATGGAAACGTAGTCGCCAAATACCTCGCGCGTCCGCTCCTCGCCCGCAATCAGCGGTGTGCCGGTGAAGGCGACAAAGATCGCGTTCGGCAGCGCCGCCCTCATATTCAGCGCCAGGGTGTCATACTGGCTGCGGTGCGCTTCATCCGTGAGCACGATCACGTCCTTGCGGTCCGTCAGCCTTTCGGGCGATTGGAACTTATGCACCAGGGTGAAGACGTAGCGGTGATTGCCGCGCAACAACTCGCGCAGGTGCTCGCCGCTGCTGGCGTGGCAGATCTCGCCTTCGGCTTCGCTCACTGCGCCGCAGGCCTTGAAGGTGGTGGCGATTTGCTCGTCCAGCTCCACTCGGTCTGTTACGATGACGAAGGTCCAGTCGCCCGGTACGGTGCGCAGGATCTTCTGCGAGAAGAACACCATGGAGAAACTCTTGCCGCTGCCCTGGGTCTGCCAGAAGACACCGCCGCGCCCATGCCCTTCCTGGCGGGCTTTCATGCTGGCGGTGATGGCATTGTTCACCCCCAGGAACTGATGGTTCTGGCCCACGATTTTGACCAGCCCGGCTTTGTGCTCGGAGAACAGGATAAAATTCTCCGCCAGATCAAGGAGCCGCGTCTTGTCGCAGGTGCCGCGCAGAATCACTTCCAGCGATACCCGGCGCGGCTCGTCCTCACTGGCGATGCGCTTCCATTCAAAGAACCGCTCCCAGTCCGCCGTCAGCGAGCCCACCCGGCTGTCCGTGCCGTTGCTGGCAATGAGCAGCGCATTGCCCCAGAACAGCGCCGGGATGTCCGCCTTGTAGCAGGTGAGGTTGTCGTCAAAGGCTTGTTTGGCAGGCACGCCCGGCTTCTTCAGTTCGATCACTACCAGCGGCAGCCCATTCACGAAGCCAATCAAGTCCGGTCGGCGCAGGTACAGCGGCCCTTGCAGGCTCATCTGGCTTACCACCAGGAAATCATTCGCCTCTGGCTTCTCCCAATCAATGACCTTCAGCCGCTCTGTCTTCTGCCCGCCGCGCTCCTTGTCCGGCACGCTCACCTTCACCCCCGCCTTCAGCAGCTCATAGACTTCCCGGTTTGCGGCTGAGAGGCTCATTGCGGAGCGGTCGCGCGTCACTTCGTCCACCGCCATCGTGATGGCTTCCGCCGGTACGCCAGCATTGAACCTCTCCAGCGCTGCCCGCAGACAGGCCGACAGAATCGCTTCCGTCCTGCCCATGCGCCCCAGCGTGCCGTGAATGCCAAACGTCTCCTCCGCCGCACAGCAAGACCGCCAGCCCAGATCCGCCAGAAGCTGGATCGCAGGTTGCTCAACGAGCTGATCTTCGGTGTAAGCGTGAAACATGGCATTTAGCACCTCGATTGCTCACATTTGGGGAGGCCATCCTCTGATCGGTAGCGATGAAGGGGCTCTCAAATGCCCAGTAGTCGCCCGAGCAAGAAGCCACATCCAGCGGTCATGAAAACTGTCTTCTTTCTCATCATCAATGAGTTCAGGCCCAAATGCCCTACCCACTGTGTGCATCATGTTCGCGGCTGCAAAATCAGCGTCCCTCAAGTCACGGCAAGCAAAGGGTTGAGAACCCAGCCTACCACCAAGTATCTGCCAGTACGAGACCTCATGCCACCTGTAGTCGTCATTCGGACTTCTCTTCATATACCAAAGCGATGCTGACCAAGTGTAGCTAGAGCCTGATTGGGTCACGCTAGCTTCGGACATCGCCACGACATCCCATTTACTCTCCTTAAACTCCCCTGGAGGCACGATGTTTACCCTCGATAATTTTATATTCATAAGGCCCGATCCAACTCGACACTCAATCTGAGTCGATCCCCCTCCTCTCTGTGCGCTTGGGGCGTTATGATGAACCTTCCCCCATAGCCGTTCGCAATTCTCGGCAAGAATATCGAAGGCGTCTCTGGCTAGTTGATTTCGCGCTTCCTCCTTTGCCTGCGCCAAGGACTTTTGCGCTTCGATGGCTTCTTCCCTTTGCACCGCAAATGCAGCAGCTTGAGCAAGCATACCTCCACCCCCAGAGGCGGCTGGCGGCGGATTATCTTTAATCGTCTGAAGAACCTGTCCGACTCTCTGAAGCGAAGGACGAACTTGCGGACTCTTCCTCGTCATTATCGTGATAAGAGAGCTGAGCCTCGAATCAGCGCAAGCAAAAGCGGGCAATTGGGAAAACTGATGCTCGTGAGAGTGATTGCTGTGATACGGTGCATTAGCCGAAAGAAGAAAAAATCCAATGCACCCCAATGCGTAAACATCCGTCGCGTGGGTCGCTCGTTCAAGCCTCCACTGTTCAGGTGCCGCGTAGGCTGGGCTCAGACAATCTTTGAGAGTATTTGCTGCTGTTACTTCCGACACAAACCTGGCTATTCCGAAATCGGCAATCTTCCATTTGCCATCATGGAAGAGTATATTGTCAGGCTTTAGGTCGCGATGGACGAGGTCACCCACTTCAATTAGACCCGAAACCACCTGCATCATGCAGGCAGCGGCAGCAGTCGCGTCTAATTTACCAACATGTGCAATGTGCGAGCTAAGATTCATCTCCGCCTTTGGCATGACGACAAAGTAGTCGCCGCTTTCCGCGTCTTCGCCCGCATCTATAAACGGTACAACATGCGCTAGTGTCCGGCCTTTGAGTTCATCCGCAATGCTAAGCTCCCGATGAGCTGCACTGGCAGCCGAGAGGTGGAGGCGCTTCACCGCCACTTCCATGCCAGACGAAGTGCAACCAAGAAAAACCTGTCCAAATCCGCCAGGTTTCCCGAGCGGCTTGGCGGGATCATAATCGTAAGTTCCTGAGGGGAGTTTGATAGTGATCATGAGATAAATAAATATTACCTGGACGCTGGTATAGATAGCAGACGCGGCAGCAGCAAGTCGCGGGTGCGGCGGAGGTTTTGGATTTGGCGTTGCAGTGTGGAAGCCTGTTTCTCGAACGTTTCGGCAAGTTCACAGAACTTGGTGAGCAACGGGGTGGGAGGAACTGCCATTTCCAATGTGTAGGCTTGGTTTCGGCTAAGGCCTGGAACTGCTGCATCGCTGTTGATGAAGTTCAGAGTGGGCAGAACGTAGAACAAGAAGCGTAGCGGCAGTGATGATGTCACGAAGTAAGCGGTGTCGATCACGAAGAAGTCTTCATTGCACCAGAATACGCTACCGACATTGCCCTTTCGTCCAACGATAATACCCGGGCCTTTGACGAGACTTGTGTCATGTGACCCAACCTGCCCGCTGGAACCAAATACCGGATACTCTCCATCGCGGCGGTCTTCTTTTTTCAATGCCTTGCCGTAGTTGAGTTGGAGGATGCCACCGAGCTTCTTCACTTCCCACCCCTTCGGAATGTCGCCGAGGGTCGAGGGAATGCGGGGGACGGGTTCGTGGCCGGGGAAGCGGAAGTGGACGAACCACTCGCGGTAGAGGGCGCGGGCCATGTCCTCCAGCAGCCGGATGCGCCGCTGGCTGTTCTCGATCAGGTCGTCGTAGGCCGACAGAATGCCTGCGATGCGGCGTTGGGTGGGGAGCGGTGGAAAAGGGATTTCTAAATCTCCAATCTGCTTTCCACTTACATTTGGCTGACCAGCTCCGAGACCAAGAGCATAAAGTTTTGTCTCGAAGTAGTCTTGTGACAATGCGTAGAAAATGAAATCGGGATCACAACGTGATTCATCAGGACGGACAATTGCAACTCGCTGATTGACCAAGAATTTGCCTTCAATGCGAGGCATCTTTCCGACCTTGCCAACGCTTCCTGCGCCAGTCATCGCAATCAGGGTGTCACCTGGTCGCAAAAAGTAGCGATCCAACTTCTTCACGAGAAGCTCCTCGGGAAAATGGTCAGCACACTCGGGCAGAACGCTCTTGTTTTGAATGTTGCCGATTTTGAGTACAGGAATGCCGTTAGGCCCGAGATCTTGGCTGCGGAATGCGAATCCCGAATAAATTTGGCTGATCCCACCGAGCTTGATTTGTTGGCTACTCGCCATGCTCATGCCTCCAGAATTTCCACCACGTTGAGGGCAATGGTTTGCTCCAGCTCACGAGCCTGGGCATTGAGGGTTTCGAGTTCTTCGTTCCAAGTGCCG
>CAINXC010000289.1 GCA_903854655.1 uncultured Verrucomicrobiota bacterium
CTTTCAAATTGGCCAGGGCGCGATCCTGTACGGCCACGCCCCCGAGGGCATGGCCGACGCCATCGCCGATCAGGCCCGCAAGGGCACCCACTGGGCCTCTCAAAGCCTGCTGGAGATCGAAGTTGCCGAACGCCTGCAAAGCATGATCCCCGGCGCGGAGCGGGTGCGCTTCAACAATTCCGCAACCGAAGTGGTGCTCAGCGCCCTGCGCCTCGCCCGCGCCCACACCAGCCGGCCCCTGGTGTTGAAGTTCGAAGGCCATTACCATGGCTGGGCGGACGAAGGGCTGGTGGGCTACGCGCCGCCTCCCGACAAGTGGGGCAGCGAAGAGCAGCCCACCAACCTGCACCCCAGCAAGGGAGTGATCCCCGAGGTGCTCGACCAGTTTGTCGTCGCCCGCTGGAATGATCCGGCCCACCTGCGCGACCGCGTGGACCAGTATCGCGGCCAGATCGCCGCCATCATCTTTGAGCCCGTGCTCTGCAACACCGGCTGCATGCCGCCCGTGCCCGGCATGATCGAAACCATCCGCGAACTCTGCGACCGCGACGGCATGATGATGATTGCGGATGAAACCATCACCGGCTTCCGTTTTGGCGCAGGCTGCGCGCAAACCCATCTCGGCTTTGTGCCCGATCTCACCATCCTGGGCAAGGCCATCGGCGGCGGCGTGCCGTTCGCGGCGCTGGTGGGCAAGGAAGCCTCATTTGCCAAGATCATCAGCGGCGAGGTGGTGCACGCCGGCACCCTCAACGCCAACCCGCTCTGCCTCGCAGCCGCCAAATGGTGCCTGGACCAGGTCATCGCGCTCGGCGACACCCATCCCGCAGGCATGATCGGATTGGGTAACAAATTGATGCAGGGAATCACCGCCCTGGCCCAACGTCATGACATTCCCCTGCACCCCCAGGGCCCTGGACTGGTGTTCCACTGCTCCATGCTGAAGCCCGGCGCCCCCGAGGGCCCGATCCTCAACTACCGCGACTACGCCCTGCGCATCGACGCACCGCGCTGGGCGCACCTGCGCCGCTGCCTGCTGGAGGAAGGCGTGCGCGCCATCGAGCGCGGCCTGTGGTTCATCAGCCTCGCCCACACGGAAGCCGACATCGACGAGGCGCTGGTCCGCGCTGAGCTTGCATTCGCCAGGCACGCGACGGAATGGCGCTTGTGAACTCAAAGAAGCACGCCCCCGTGCGGGGAGCCACGGCGTAGTGTTTTCAACAAACATGAACTGGCTGGCGCATCTTTACCTGTCCGATCCGACGCCTGCCTGCCGCATCGGCAATCTTCTCCCTGACCTTCTGCCATTGTCCGGGCTGGCCGCCCTGCCACCCGAGTTTCAGCAGGGTGTGGCGCGGCACCGACGCATTGATGCCTTCACTGACACACATCCTTTGGTGAAGCAAAGCATCGGCAGGTTTGCAGGTCCGTTCCGCCGCTATGCCGGCATCTTGACTGATGTCTTTTACGACCACTTTCTGGCCAAAGAATGGGCCGTGTTCTCCCCGCAGCCCTTGCCTGAATTCGCCGCCGAAGTGTACGCCTCTTTCACCACTCACCGCGCCGATATTCCAGTCGAAGCCCAGGCCGCCCTGGAAAACATGAGAGAAAACAACTGGTTGTGTTCTTATCTCACTTCAGAGGGCCTGGCGGCTGCCCTGGCCAGAATAGGGACGCGATTCCGGCGGCCCGTGGAGCTTGCCGGGGCCATGCCGGCCTTTGAACTGCACTATGATGCGCTGCGGTCTGATTTTGCCGCGTTCTTTCCAGAACTTGTCTCACACATGGCCGGCAGCGCTTTGTAGATCGCCCTGAGTTCCTCTCCGCGCACATTCCAGCCATGCCTTGCCGTGGCGTGCAACCGCGCGGCGGCCCCCCGGCGGCGGCGTTCATCCCCATCTGCGGCAAAGACCTGCAGCGCCTTCGCCAGGCCCGCCACCGCCTCCTCGGCATTGCCTGCGGCCACCTTCCATCCGCAATCATCCGGCACCAGCAGATCCGGCCCGCCGTAACGCAGGCAGATGACAGGCAGCCCGGCCGCCATGGCTTCGATCACCGCATTGCCGCCCGAGTCATGCAGGCTGGGGTAAAGGAAGCCTTCGGCCTGGGAATAGGCTCGCAAAACGTCGTCACGAGACAGCCCGCCAACAAACTCCACACGGTTCGCAAGCCCCAGTCGTTGCGCCTCGGCTTCGAGCCTTGCGCGCAACACCCCCTCGCCAATGAGGCGCAGGCGCAGAGCGGGCCGGTCCGCCCGGGCCAGGGCGCGCAGCCCCAGATGCACCCCTTTCCACGGAATCAACCGGCCCACATAGAGCAGAGTGAGCGATGTCGCCTCCCCCTCAAGCGAGGCTCCCGCAATCATCGCCAGTTCATCATTCGACAGCGCCACCGCCGGCATCACCTCCACGCGCCGTGCCCCCAGCCGCCGCATTTCGCCCGCCGTTTGTTCCGTCACCGCCAGGCCCAGCCAGCAGCGCCGGTGACACCAGCGCAGCAACGGATCAGCCAGGGCCAGGCGTTGCAGCCACACCCGCGCGGCCTCTGCGAGCCGCGTCTTCCAGCCGAACTCAGCGTAGAAATCCATCGGTGCACGTTCCGCCCCGCCCACCGGCCCCCAAATGAAAGGGATGCCCAGAAGGTGCAAAAAACTGGGTGTGTTATACTTCACGAAGGTGACGTGCTGGCACGCCTCGAAACCGATGCGCGCATGCAGCCTCAAAGCGACCAGCCCGGCCGCCATCTGCCAGAGGTAGTAGTATAGCAGCCAGCCGGGGCCGCTGCTGAGCGGCCCTTCCACGAGCCAGGAGAGCAGGGGCGTCCCCACAAAGTGCACATGCATGTGCTCCGGCGCCGCCTCCTGCAAAGCCCGCCGCGCCCTGGCATCGCCGCTGCGGTTGACCAGCACCCACACCTCGTGTTCACGCGCCAGCTCCTCGACCGTGTGCCAGCCCACCCCGGGCTCGGAGCCGAGACCGGGGCAGCAACTGAAGGCGGAAACGAGGAGCTTCATCCGGCGCAACCGTGCCACGTGATCAACGCTTCAGCACACAAGAAAAACCGCCGCCCGGCACAAGGCCGGGCGGCGGTGAATGGGAATGACAGGTCTGAACCTGCAGCTCAGGCGCGAGGCCGGAGATTACTTGCCCGAGCGCACGCCCATATCAACCACAGGAGGGGGAGCCTGAGGAGGAGGGGTGGACTTGCAAGAAGCAGCCATAAGGGCCACGGCCAGAGCGAGGATGGTGTATTTCATTGTGGATGCGGTGTCTAGTGGTTATCGTATTGTCAGGCCGCCCTGCGTGCCAGACTACTGGCAGGCCGGGACCCTCCTGAGACTATCGAGAAGCTTGGTATTTGCAAATAGTGAGTTTGACTGTTGGCCCGTGTGGCCAGCCTCGCAGGTTGAAGGGGTGGCGAGAGCCAGCTATGATGCCGAAGCATTGCAGTTCCCCGCAGTCGTTTGTTTATCTCCATGCAGCCCCAAGGCCAGACTCCTCAGGATTCGTCCCGCCCTGAAGCGCCCTCCCCGCCAGTGCGGGTCTGGCGCTCGCCCTGGTCGCTGGATGAGGAGGTGCCTCACGGCCTGCCCCGTCAATCGGCTCGCCAGCCCCCGCCTCGGCCCCAGCCGGTCCGGCCTTCACCCCAGCCAGCCCGGTCTTTGCCCCGGCAGAGCCCCCCGCCCCAAAGCACCCCCCTCATCCGGCAGCTCAACACCAATTTCGCCAGTCATCGGCGCAAGCAGATGAACCTCCTGATGGCGCTCTCAGTGATGGTCTTCTCGCTGACGGTGCTGGCCTGGGTGTACGTGCGCGATGACACACCCCCGTGGGACACGGACTTGCAGTCGGAACAGGCGCCCGTATCCGCCGTGGCTCCACAGGCTCCGGCCAGGCTGCGTCTCGCGCTCGATGCGACCAAGCCGGCCGACAACCCCGCCCTCGTTTCGCGCAGCCCCTGGCAATGGGACACGCCTGCGCTCTCCCGCCTCGTCGCGGCCAATGCCCCAGCCTTCGACAACCTCAAGGACTTGCTAAGCGAAGACGACTGGCAGCCCATGAACCCCGCCTGGAAAACCCTCGACCTTGGCAGCCACCCCCAATGGCAGACCCTGGGCCTCGCCAAGGAGGCCAGTGTCGCCTATTACTCCCGCAAGGGCCAGGACGAGGTCGCCATGCAATCGGGCATGGAACTGGCCGCGATGGCCAAACGGCTGCAATCCATCGCCGCCTGGCCCAGCTACTATGCGCGTGGAGTGGAATGGCACGAGCGTGCTTGCAAAGCCATCGCCGGGCTGCTGCGGCAGACCAGCCTTGACGCGCACGGCCTGGTCCCCCTGCAAGAGGAGTTTGGACGCCTGGCGCCCTCAGACACCATGCTCAAGGAACGGCTGAACGGCTTCTACGAATTCGAGCGCCGCCTGATCGTGGGCCCCCGCCCGAACGACCCTTGGGACCAGCCTGCCGCCGCTCTCATGGCGGACCACCCCAACCGCCTCTTTTTCAAGCCCAACCAGACGCTCGGCCTGTTCGCCTCAAGCCTGCGCGAACTGAAGGACCAGGTTTCCAAAGCTCCCTCTGCCACGTCCGGCCAGATCACCCAGCGCATCGGCCCGCAAGGCCGTCCCTCCGGCTTCCCGGGCGGCCCGAACCGCTCCGGGCTGAAGTACGCCAATGACAGGGTCTGGCACTATGCCGGCCTGATCGAATATTTCAGCCTGCAACGTGCCCGCCACGCCCTGGTGCTCACCTTGTTCGGCGTGCGGCGGTATGCGCTTGACCATGGCCGGGCGCCACAAAGCCTGAATGAGCTGGTGCCCGTTTACTTCACCACCCTGCCTGCCGATCCCTACACCGGCGAGCCCCTGCGCTACGATGCCGCCCGGGGGCTCATCTACTCCGTCGGCATGGATTTGAAATCCGAAGGCGGCAGTTCCAATGATGAACCTCTGTCCGACGACAGCGAGCCGACAGTCATGATCCGGTGAGCCCCCCTCGGATTGCGCGCCCAGGGAAGGATCACGGCTCGACGGCCCGTATGGAACATGGCATGATCATTGCGCCATGAAATCTCCGTTCGCCCCGTGGCTCGATCAGGGCAGCCCCGTGCTGCTGGATGGAGGCTTGGGCACGGAACTGGAGCGGCGCGGCCACACCCAGCTTGGCAGGCTGTGGTCCTCCGCTCTGGTGCGCACCAACCCGGCCGCCATCCGCGAAGTGCATCGCGAGTATCTGGAAGCCGGCGCCGCCTGCATCGCCACCGCCACTTTCCAGGCGGCCACCCCCACCCTGCGCAGCGCCGGGCTTCACCAGGCCGAAGGAGAGGAGCTGCTGCGCGACGCCGTCGCCCTCGCCACCCGGGAGCGCGACCGTTTCACCCGCCGGCACCCGGACCGACCCCGCCCCCTGGTGGCCGCAAGCATAGGCCCCTACGGCGCCTCGCTGGGCAACGGAGCGGAATACCATGGCGACTGCCAGCTCAGCCAGCGCGAGCTGCGCGCCTTCCATGCCGAACGCTGGCGCATCATGTGCGACACCGAGGCGGACGTCATCGCCTTTGAAACCATCCCCTCATGGGCGGAAGCCCGCGCCCTGCTCTCGCTCCTTGCCGCAACACCGGAGCGCCAGGCCTGGATCAGCTTCACCTGCCGCGACGCCTGCCATATCAGCGACGGCACGCCGCTGAAAGAAGTCCTCAAGGCCGTGCAAGGCATCCCCAATCTCTGTGCGCTGGGTGTGAACTGCATCGCCCCCCGCCTCGCGTTGCGAATCACCCGCACGCTGGCTGAGTTCGCGTCAGTGCCAGCCATTGTTTACCCCAATGCCAGCAACGCCTGGGACCTGGCCTCCAGGACACCCTTCGACGAAACCTCCCCCGAGGACTTCGCCAAGGTGGCCGCCCAATGGCAAAAAGCCGGAGCCCGCATCATCGGCGGCTGCTGCCGCACCACGCCCGCGCACATCGCCGCGATGCGGGCGGGGCTGGCTGCAACGGCGGCCTAGGCCGTGTTTGAAAACCATCAAATGCCATATCTGAGCCAGTTGATGACCGAAGCGAATTGGATGAGGGCAAGGAAATGGGAAGCAAAGAACATGATGGCCTTCATACGCCTGGCCTTCAACAAGCAGCAGGCTCACAGGCAGTCCACGCCCATCAGTGGCGGCCATGATCTTGGTGTTGCGGCCTCCGCGTGTCTTGCTTCCCTCGTTGGCAACTATTGAGGTTTTCAAACACGGCCTAAGGCAGTCAGCGACTCCGCTCGCGGCTGGCTATTCAGGGAAGGCTTCGCAACGCGGGAAAGGCGCAAGCCCCATGACCGCTCAAATTCACCAAAGCACATCGACAGGATACTGTTAAACCAGGGGATCAGCGGAGACGAGCTTCACTTTTTCCAGCTTCGCGGTGGCCACGATCAACCGGTCGAACGGATCTCTGTGCAAGGCCGGCAGGCTGGACAGTTCATAAATGTGCGGCAACTGGATCGGCCAGATTTCGAGCGATCCCCGGCTTACTTGTTCTTCGATCAAATCGACCAAGGGCAGCCGTAGCGGCAGTTTGCCGAGCTGGTTCTTGATCTGCATTTCCCAGATGCTTGCAGCACTGAGGAACAGGCGATCGTGGGGTCGGCCATCGCTCTTCGCGCATTGGCACTCAATCGCGCGGGCTCAGCGTCGGCCCACAAGAAAATCTGGGTGTCCAGAATGTAATCCGTGTCAGTCCTGGCCCGTTGCTTCGGTTCCCAACCAGAACGAATCAGGCAAAGGCACATCAAAATCAGCCGGAATCTCGACCATCCCGGCGTGAAGGCCGAAGGCAAAGCCGTTGCGCTGCCGTGCGCCCTGAGGCTTTGGCTCAACCTTCACATGCACCTGCCATCCCTCAGGAAAAGGCAGATGGGCGAGCTGCAACAAGCCTCCCGGGCCGATGTTGGTGTCTGTTTCGAAGGTCATTGCCACATGGACACGTTAGCCACGATCAGCACAAAGGCAATCTTCCATGAGGGTCGGCTCAGGCCACGCAAAGGCAGGCGCCTGATCAAAGGCGAAGGGCGTCTCACTCCCCGGAATCCGGCTGGTAAGTCTCCAGGAAGCGCACAACCTCCTCTGCCAGGGCTTTGCCGATGCCGGGGACGGCGGCGATTTGTTCGAGGCTCGCTTAGCGCAGGCGGGCGACGGAGCCGAAGGCGCGCAGCAGGTTCGCCTTGCGGGTTTTGCTGACGCCGGGGCAGTCGTCGAGGATGCTTTCGGCGACGCGGCGCTTGAGGAGCAACTGATGGTAGCCATTGGCCCAGCGGTGGGCTTCGTCGCGCATGCGCTGGAGCAGTTTCAGGGCGCCGGTGTCGTGCGAGAGCACGATGGGATCGGCCTCGCCGGGGCGGAAGATTTCCTCGCGCTCCTTGGCCAGGCCGATGACTGGCAGATCGTGCAGGCCCAGCCGCTGGAGTTCCTTCACGGCCATGCCGAGCTGGCCCTTGCCGCCATCCACAATCACGAGGTCAGGCAGCCTAACAAACACCGAGCGCTTGCGGCCCGGCTCAAAGTCAGAAGACTCCGCACTGGGCACTTCGCACTCCGCACTTTCAGCCATCGCCTCCCGTTCCAGGCGGCGCATCGACTCAAGCGGCGTCTCCTCCGTAATATCCGCGTCTTCGCCCAGGCGCTCGCGGCCTTCGAGCAGGATGCGCGAGTAGCGGCGGCGCACCACCTCGGCCATGCTGACGAAGTCGTTCTGGCCGGTGACGGCCTTGATGCGATAGCGGCGGTAATTGGAATTGTCAGGCACGCCGTTGTTGAACCTCACCATGCTGGCCACGCAGTGCGCGGTGCCGATGTTGGCGATGTCGAAGCACTCCATCACCAGCGGCGGGCGGTCGAGGCCCAGGGCCTCCTGGAGTTCCTTCACGTCGGCCATCGGGTCGATGGTGGAGGCGATCTTCATGCTCGCGCCGCGCTCGAAGGTGCGGGTGGGCTTCAGGGTCTTTTTGAGATCCTCCACCATGTCGCGCATCTCGGCGGCGCGCTCGAAGTCGAGCCGGGCGGCGGATTTTTGCATCTCCTCCTCCAGCGCGGCGACCAGGTCCTTGGATTTGCCGCCGAGGAACTCGCAGGCCCGCTCCATGCGCGACTTGTACTCCTCGATGGTGACGCGGCCGATGCAGGGCGCGGAGCAGTTCTTGATGATGTCGTTGGAGCAGTGCTTGTAATCGACCTCGCCCGGGCGGATGGGCCGGCACACGCGCAGGCCGAACTGCTTGTTGAGCCAGTTGATCGTGGTGCGCAGCGCGCCGCTGTGGGCGAAGGGGCCGTAATAGCGGGCGCCGTCGTCCTTTTTCAGCCGGGTCAGCGAGAAGCGCGGGAAGTCATCGCCCAGGTGCACGCGCACCAGCAGGAAGCGCTTGTCATCGCGGAAGCTGATGTTGTAGCGCGGGCGGAATTCCTTGATCAGCTTGCCCTCCAGCAGCAGCGCCTCCGGCTCGTTGCGGGTGAGCTGCAGCTCGAAATCCCAGATGCTCTCCACCAGGGCGCGGGTCTTGAGGTCGTGCTGCTTGTGGCGGGAGGTTTGGAAGTAGCTGCCCAGGCGCTTCTTCAGGTCGCGCGCCTTGCCCACGTAGATCACGCGGTTCAAGCGGTCGCGCATGACGTACACCCCCGGTTGGTGGGGCACGTCACGCAGCCGGGCCAGCAGATCGGGTTTTTCGCGCATGAGAAGGGCACAGTAGAGCCCTGAGATACGAGTTCAAACGGTTGGCTGGGGGCAACTTGGTGCCCTGATGTCCTACGGTGCGGTGAGAACGATGCCGGTGTCGCCCGTGTCGTAGGTCACAAACACCAGGACCTGTCCGGCGGCGTCAACGGAGGTCACCTCGTTCAACCGGTCAGCCGTCGCCGTGCCGATCATCACAAAGGCCGCAACCGTCTTGCTCACCCCCGCGCTGGTGATCATGTCGCCCACCTTCAGCACCGGGCTCAGCGCCCCGCCGCCCGCCGCCTGCTTCCAGATCCCGCTCACTCCGCCCGCCGTGCCCGCGCTGA
>CAINXC010000290.1 GCA_903854655.1 uncultured Verrucomicrobiota bacterium
AATCGACCCCCTTGCGCGCAGCGCCAGACACCTGTCCTTGCGCCCTCTTCCCACCACGGATGCCTGCTCGGATCTAACGATCACATGAGCGCAACTTTCCAGATGAGCCTGCCCGTCCTCACGCCAGGATCTCCCTGATCACGCGGCTTTCGCCGTCGATCTGGGTCAGGCGCTGCTGCAGGCCCTGGAAGTAGAAGGTCAGCTTTTCGTGGTCGAGGCCGAGCAGGTGCAGGATGGTCGCGTGCAGATCGCGCACGCGCACCGGGTTCTCCACCGCCTTGAACCCGAAGTCATCGGTCGCGCCGAAGACGGTGCCGCCCTTGATGCCGCCGCCGGCCATCCACACGGTGTAGCCGTAGGGGCTGTGGTCGCGGCCGTCGGAGCCTTCGGAGGTGGGGGTGCGGCCAAATTCACCGCCCCAGATGAGCAGCGTCGAATCCAGCAGGCCGCGGGCTTTCAGATCGGTGATCAAGCCTGCGATGGGCTTGTCGATCTGCCGGCCGTTGCGGACGTGCTTGGAATCGTTGGCGCCGTGGGTGTCCCAGCCGTCGCCGCCGCCGCCGTGGTAGAGCTGGACGAAGCGCACGCCGCGCTCCACGAGGCGGCGCGCGTTGAGGCACTGGGTGCCGAAGGGGCGGGTCACCTCGTTGTCCAGGCCGTAGAGCGCCTTCACGCTCGCGGGCTCCTGGTCCAGGTCCACCGCTTCCGGGGCGGCGGACTGCATGCGATAGGCCAGCTCATAGGCCGCGATGCGCGCCGAAAGGTTGCCGTCCTCGGGCTGCTCGGCGAGGTGACGGCGGTTGAGCTGCTGCGAGAAATCGAGGATGCGGCGCTGATCCCCGCCGGTGATCTCGCCGGGCTTGTTGAGATACAGGATGGGGGCGCCGCTCAGCCGCAGCTCGGTGGCCGTGTAGATGGCCGGCAGGAAGCCGTTACCATAGGTGGTGGGGCCGCCTTTCAACGGCCCGTCGCGCATCACCACGTAGCCAGGCAGGTTCTCCGAGACGCAGCCCAGCCCGTACATGGCCCAGGCTCCCAGGCTTGGCCGGCCCATCTGGCGCGCGCCGGAGTGCGCCATGTAGAGCGCGGGGGCATGGGCGAACTCGGTGTGATAGCAGCTCCTGATCACGGCCAGCTCGTCGGCAACCTTCGGCAGATGCTCAAAAATGTCCGAGATCTCGATGCCCGAGCTGCCGCACTGGCGGAACGTGCGCCTGCTGGCCAGCACCTTCGCCGTGCTGGTCTTGGTGAATTCAAGGTTCAGGTTCGCGAAGCTCGCCGGCAGCGTTTGTCCCGCGTACCGGACCAGCAGCGGCTTGGGGTCGAAGGTGTCCACCTGGCTGGGGCCGCCGTGCATGAACAGCGAGATCACGGCCCGGGCCTTGGGCGCATGATGCGGGGCCTGCGGCGCCATCGGGCTGCCGGCCGCCTGCGCCTCCCGGCCCAGCAGGTCGAGAAGCGCCAGCGAGCCGATGCCCATGCCGGCCCTGCCGAGCATCTCCCTTCGTGAAAAAGCGGGGTGGTGATTCATGGCGCGGACCTCAGTCGGAGTAAATGAACTCGGTGGTGTTGATGATTCCCAGGCAGAACTCCACCAGCGCATCGTCGCGCGGAGCCGGTGCGCTGCGTGCGGCGAGGGAGGCCTCCGTGTCGGTGATGAACCTCACGGCCAGCGCCAGCTCGGCCTCGCTGACGGCGCGGCTGTAGGCCAGCAGCCAGGCGCGGCGCACCAACGGCTCCAGGTCCGGCCCGGCGGTGCGCGCAAGGTTCTCCGCCATCGCCCGCGCCTGCTCGCCCACGGTGCTGTTGTTCAGCAGCGTCAGCGCCTGGGCGGGCACGGTGGTGGTCTGCCGCAGCGGGCAGCTTGCCGCGTTGGTCGCCGGGTCAAAGGCTTCAAAAAAGGGAAAGCGAAACGAGCGCCGGTTCAGGATGTAAAGCGCCCGGCGGTTCTGCTCCGGGGTCACCGGCCACTTCTTTTCCCGCTTCCCCTCCAGGTCGTACATGCCCTGCAGTTCCTCCGCCGAGAGCTTCGGCACGAACGAGGGCCCGAAGCCCTTCGTATCGAGCGTGCCTGCCGCCGCATGAAGGTGATCCCACACCTCCTCCGCCTCCAGGCGACGTCGCGGAAAGCCCGCCAGCAGGCGGTCCTGCGGGTCGGCGGCCACGGCCCTGGCATCGCGCGCGGCGGACTGCTGGTAGGTGGACGAGAGCAGCAGCAGGCGGTGCAGCTTCTTCAAATTCCAGCCGTTGGCGATCAGTTCGGAGGCCAGCCAGTCCAGCAGCTCCGGGTGCGAAGGCGGCAGCCCCTGCGTGCCGAGATCGTTGGGCGTGGCGGCCAGCGCCTGGCCGAAGTGCCATTGCCAGACCCGGTTCGCCATGACGCGTGCCGGCAGCGGATTCTGCGGTGACGTGAGCCACCGCGCGAGCCGGGCGCGGCGCTGGTGGTTTTCCTCCGGGCCGCCCGGCAGTGCTCCGCCGCCGGGCAGGAACGCAGGCAGGGCCGGCTGGATGAGCCGGGCGGGCTTGGGAAGCTCGCCGCGTGTCAGCAGGTGGATGGGCACGGGCGTTTCGGCGTGACGCATCGCGCGATACGCCAGCCGCTCACCCTTGCCCCAGGCCGTCTTCCCGGTGTTCTTGTTCCAGGTTTCACTCGCGGCAAACACCGCCTCCAGGCCAAAGTAATCGCGCTGGCTGATCGGGTCGTACTTGTGGTTGTGGCAGTTTGCGCAGCCCACTGTTAGGCCCAGCGCCGCTTCGCTGAGCGTGATGACCTGGTCTGTCCTCCGCGCATACTCCAGCCGGTCTGGAAAGGCGTCCAGCGAGTTCGGCCACTCGCCCAGCGTCCACACCGCGATCGCGTCCTGCATGGCCTCGCCCTGCTCGGGCCACAGTTCATCGCCCGCCACCTGCTCCATCAGGAACCGGTCATAGGGCTTGTTGTCGTTGAAGCTGCGGATCACGTAGTCGCGATAGCGCCAGGCCTGCTGGTAAAAGATGTCCGTTTCATAGCCGCCGGAGTCCGCGTAGCGCACCACGTCCAGCCAGTGCCGCGCCCAGCGCTCGCCATACGCGGGCGAGGCCAGCAGGCGGTCCACCACCCGCGCCCAGGCGTCCGGTCGTGCATCGTTGACGAAGGCGGCGATCTCATCCGGCGCAGGCGGCAGGCCGGTTAGGTCGAAGGACACGCGCCGCAGCAGCGCCTCCTTTGTGGCCGGCGGCGCGGGGCTCAGCTTCGCCTTGTCGAGCCCGGCGAGGATGAAGGCATCCACCGGCGAAGCGATCCACGCCTCCTTCCGAACCGGCAGCGCAGGCCGCTGCAGCGCCTTGAATGACCAGTGGTCCGCAGCTCTGGCCAGGCGCGGGTCCATCTCATCCGCGCCCGCAGGCCAGGCCGCGCCCTGGTCGATCCACGCGCTGATCAGCCCCGCCTGCGCGGCGCTCAGCCGTTCACCTTCCGGCGGCATCGGCTTGTCGCCCTCCGGCGCCGTGATGCGCTGCACCAGCCGGCTGCCCGCGCTCTGGCCGGCAATGATGTCCGTGCCCGCATCGCCGCCCTCCATGGCCCGCGCCCGCGTGGCGAGCGACAGGCCGCCCTTTTCCTTCCCCGGCCCGTGGCACTTGTAGCAGTTCTTTTGCAGGATGGGCTTGATGTCGCGCACGAAATCCACCCCCTGCGCCCCGTGGGCGGAAAGCACGCTCAGCGCGGCGGTGAGCAAGGCTGGCAAAAAGAGTCTCATGCTGCGAAGTTCGTGGTGGATCAAACCGGAACTATTCACTTCACAAGACCCCGGCCATCCGTACTCAAAAATCAGCAAAAACGCAGCTATTCACTCACCCTGAGCTTCTGAGGGAATGTCTTGGAGTTCTTTTTTTGGAACCGCCTCCATTTGCTGCGGTCTTTTTGCTTGTAAATTGGCTGCTTGCGCGGCTTTGCCGAAAACAAAAATGCCAGCCAAGGCGGCCACTGTCGTACCAAATATAACGCTCGCGACCCAATCGTGTCCAGTCAAGAATGCTGTTGCGCCAACTCCAATGAGAAGTACTGCAAGAGTGAAGGCCATCCATTGACCTCTATCGCTTTGTCTTTGCTGCCCAGTGATGACTATGGTCTCTATGCTGTGACGGTGAGCAGATTGCGATTCAACTAGGGTAAACAGGCGGTTACCTCCATTTGGGATGACGTCGTTGTATTCCCCCAGCATGGAGGCCGGTGGCACTGGACCCGAATACGCTGTCGAAGCCACAATGGCAACGCCAGCGAGAACCTTCTGTTTTATGGCTGGATTCAGCCCTTCAAGCACGGAGGGATCGACCTGCTTGATAATTGCTTCAACTTTTTCTGGCGGCAACCCTTCAGCCATCTTTTAGCGCCAGCTTCTGCATGGTTTCGGGATCTGCGAGAGTGTTCCTGATGTCTTGAGCGACCATGGCCCAATCCTGCTGCATGGCCAGCGCGTCTGCCGCTTCAGGGGTTGGCGACGTGTTGTATGAATAGAAGCCGCCAGCAATGGCAAACACTGTCGCGGCTCCCGTCAAAACTGAGGGAGTAGCCGTCAAAAAATCTGTCCTGGTGGTTCCCATGTGATGCGAGGTGTTCGATGTGAAGTTCGAGCGCGTCCCCAGAAGTGTACGCCTCGGCGGCTCATAGCAAACCAAATTTGCAACGTATTTACAACATTTGTGAAACTGGAAAATACCCCCTTGCCTCCTCTTCATTCCCTGGCTGTCGCTTTGCGCATCAAGCCAGCGGACCTCAAGGCGTTGGAAGAAAAGGCGAAGGCGGGACGTGCCGACAAGGGCAAAAAACGGTGAACCTCTCGGAGAGGTGGCAGACGCCAGATTCTGCTGGGATTTTGTGAAGTGCATAATTCCGAATCAAACAAAGGGGCGGCGTGCCAGCACAGGCGATGCGGACGGGTTCAGCAACCCATCAGCGGCGTCGAGGATAGGCGACAAAAGCGCCGGCAACAATGCCCAACCGGCAGGGGTGGTTGACATGAGGTGACACCGGGCCACACAAAAGGTGTCTCCGAAATGGATGGCAGGTGTTCGGGCCTGGGAAGCACCTGATTCCGGCCGCCCGCAACCGTTCAGCATCCATCACCACAACAACGGCACGCCGTAGGCCGAAAAGTGTTCGTCCAAGCTCACCAGCGTCAGCCCCTCCACCAGTGCCTGCGCAATGAGCAGACGGTCAAAAGGATCGCGATGGTGCGGCGGCAGTTTGACCATTTGGTGCAAATGACCGTGGCGGATGGGCAGGACATCAAATCCCAGCGCCACCACCCGGCCGGGAAACAGCTCCTCGTAGGGCACGGGCAGTCTCAGTTTGCCCAGGGCGTGCTTGATGCCTGCCTCCCATGCGGTGGCATCGCTGACAAAGCTGCGGTTTCCAGCATCGGCAATCGCAGCCCGCGCCTGCCTGCCCAGTCGCGGATCATCCTCCAGAAACCAGATCAACGCATGAGTGTCCAGCAGCAGGTTCATTCCATGTACTCTTTGAAATCCTCCAGCGGCTCATCAAAATCGGGAGCCATCCAGAAGCCCTTCAAGCTGCCAGGGCGCGGTGCCTGGGGAGCCTCAAGTTCATCCACCTGTTCCACACTCGCCACCACCTTGAATTTGCCGCGGCCCATCGACGGCGGCAGCGGCAAATCCAAATGCAAGGTGCCGTGCGCATCCGGCTCCAGAATCGCGGTGATCGTGCTCATGCAGGCAGCATAATTCATTTCCGCCCCAGCGTAAAGCTCTGCCCGTCACCTGCCAAAACGTCTTGTCTCCGCGCCCGCCCGCCGCTATGCAAAGTGCATGCGCACGATTTCACTGCTCTCGCTCGCCCTCGCCTTGTCCTTGTCATCGCCCTTGCAGGCCCAGACGGCGGCCATCACCGCCACGGACAAGGGGCTCCGCATCGATTTTGATGGCACGCTCTTCACCGAGTACCTGGTCAAGGGCACCCAGCGGCCCTGCTTTTACCCGGTGATCGGCGCCAGCGGCGCGGAGGTCACCCGGCCCTATCCGCTCGCCGCAGGCAGCAAGGACGACCACCCGCACCACAGCTCCATCTGGTTCGCCCATGGCGGCATCAACGGCCTGGATTTCTGGAGCAACGGCGCGGACAAGGGCCGCATCGAAAACACCGGCTTCAGCGATGTGAAGGCGGAGGGCGCGAGCGCCTCCTTCAGCGCCACCTCGAAGTGGGTGAAGCCCAACGGCGACGTGGCGCTCACGGATGCGCGCCATTTCGTGGTCACCGCGCTGCCGGACGACGCGCGCCAGTTCGACATCGAAATCACCCTCACCGCCAGCAGCGGCGACGTCACCTTTGACGACACCAAGGAAGGCACCATGGCGATCCGCGTGGCCCCCACCATGGCGCTGAAGGGCGGCCACGGCCACATCCTCACCGGCGAAGGCATCAAGGACGCGAAAGCCTGGGGCACGCAGGCGAACTGGGTTTCCTACTACGGCCCCGATCCCAAGGGCCAGGCCATCAGCTTCACGATGATGGACGGCCCCGGCAACCTGCGCCACCCCACCTGGTGGCACGTGCGCGACTACGGCCTGTTCGCCGCCAACCCCTTCGGCCAGCACGATTTCGAAAAGGACAAGGAGCACAAGACCAAGGGCAACCACCTGCTGGCCAAAGGCTCCTCGCTCACCCAGCACTACCGCATTCTCCTGCAAAAAGGCGAGCCGGATGTGGCGAAAATCAAGGCGGCGTACGACAGCTTTGCCGGTGGCAAATAGAAAGTGAAAGTGCTGAGTGCGGAGTACCCAGTGCTCAGTAAAGACCTTCCATTCCCAGAAAGACATTCTGAACAAAGCACCAAGAACAAAGAACAAAGCACCAAGAACAAAGAACAAACCACAAATCCTATCCCGTACGGTATTCGTTGAGCTTGTTTCGCAACGTGCGGATACTGATACCAAGCGCTTCTGCCGCGCGGGTCCGGTTCCCTACGCAAACCTCGAGCACGTGAAGGATGTGTTCCTTTTCGACATC
>CAINXC010000291.1 GCA_903854655.1 uncultured Verrucomicrobiota bacterium
GGTTTGTTCCGCCTGTCAAAGGGCCTGACGACTCCAGGTTGCGAGGTCCCAGAGAGGTCCTTCATTATGCTCGAAAAGGAATCCTGCGGAGGGGTGCAATGGGGCACCCCTCAGGGAAACCCCTTGCACACCCTCGTAGTCGGATGTTTCAAAGCCATTATCATGACGCCTGACAACGCCCCTACCTCCATCGACATCAGCCAGCTCGGAGAGCCGGTTTACAATGGTTCCGTGCAGCGCCTTTTTGCCGCGCCCGGGCATCCGGGTTACATGGTGTGTGAAACAACCCCCGCAGGCTCGGTCTTCGATGTGGGGTCGATCTTTGACATCAAGGACAACGACCTGAACCGGGCGGTGTTCCGTCACGCGCTCTACACTCAGCTTGGCAAACCGGCCACCTGGCGGCGCGTGCGCCAGCGCATCCAGGACGATGCGGCGATTGATCCGCAGTGGAAGGCGGAGCTGCTGGCCGGTCCGCTGGAGGCGATGATCGAGAACGGCGGGATGACGCATCACGTGGGCATGATCGACGGGAAGACCGGGGCGGTGGTGAGCGAAGGGATGCCGGAGACGCCGAGCTGCTACAATGTCGTGCGGCGTTTTCCGGTGATGAAGCCGCCGCAGCGGCCTTTTCTGGGCGGGCACGTGTTCGATTATGAGCAGTTCTACCAGTCCAGCACCTACGTGGTGCCGCTGGAATACATCGTGCGCTTCGGCGTCACCGGCGGCTCCTCCATCCTGCGCAAGCATGCCGCGCTCAACGAAACCGCGAAGCGCGCCTATGAGCAGGAGCTGGGCCTGACCCAGCCGATGCAGGCCTGGCAAATGCTGGCGCATCCGATCTATGACCTGACCAGCAAGTACGAGCCGGAGGACCGCAACGTGAGCCGCCAGGAGGCGCTGCTGATGAGCGGCCTGGCCACCCAGGGATTCCTCGACACGGTGAAGATGGCCCTGCTGGGCGGCTGGGTGGTGCGCAGCATTTTGGATGACATCGGTCTCACCCTTTGGGACATGAAGTGGGAGTTCGCCGTGGATGGCGACGACTGCTTCTTTGTTGATACCGTGGACACGGACAGCTTCCGCGCCACCAGCACGCTGGATTGCCAGGGCCAGAAGCTGATCCTGCACTACAACAAGCAGGCGATGCGCGACTACTACAAGATCGCGCACGCGGACTGGTACGCCGGGGTGAATGAAGCCAAGCAGGAGGCAGCGAAGCAGGGCCGGCCCTTCACGGGCATCCTGCGCGAAGGCCAGGCGAGCGGCCGCTGGCCTGGCACTCCGGTGGTGGCTGAGGAATTCCTCGCCCTGCAGGCGGAGAAAACTTTGCTGATCCGGCAGCATGTTCTCGGTCAGCGGAGTGATGCCCGCGAGAAACTGCAGGCCTGCGGCGAGGCTGAGATCGGCTTCTACGCCAGGCGCGGCCTGGTGGTGAAATACGCGGAGTTGAACGCTCTCTCCTGATGCCTCGCATCGCCATCGCCCTGGGCGCCTCCTTCCTGGGTTACGCGACCCATGCGGGCTTCATGGCGCGCCTGCATGAGCTGGGGGTGCGGCCTTGCAAGATCGCAGGCGCTTCCGCAGGCGCCATCGCTGCGGGCCTCTATGCCTCGGGTCTGCCCCAGGAGCGCATCAAGGCGGAGGTGCTGCGGCTGCGGCTGCGCCTGTCCTTCGTCTATGGCACGACGCCGCTGCTGCACCAGCTCCGCAGCCTGTGGTGGTCTCGCCATCCCAGCTTCTTCAATCCCCGCAGCGCCGTGGCGCACCTGCGGGGCGTGGTTGGCGACACGCGAATCGAAGACCTGAAGGCCCCCGGGCTTACGGTTGCCCTGACCAGCATTGACTCCCATCGCGCGATCCTTGCAGAACGCGGTGCGCTGGCGCTGGCCATGGTCGCGAGCTGCTGTGTGCCGGTGCTGTTTGCACCGCTTGAATTCGAAGGCGCCCTGTGCTTCGACGGGGGCGTGGCGAACCAGGTGCCGGTCGATCAGTGGCTGGCCAGCGATGATGTGGACATCATCATCGCCCATCGCGTGGGCAGCCCTCCGCAGGCCCGCAGCCGCTGTTTTCCGGGCAACATTGCCGGGCTCAGCGGCGATGCCCACGAGACCAACTCCCGGCAGATGCTGCACTATCGTCAGACGCTTGCGGAGAAGGCTGGCAAGCGCTTCCTGCTGGTGGACACGGAGCACGCCCGCCCGGCGATGCTTCTTCGCACGGATCTGAGTGGTTACTATGAGATTGGCGCGGCGCGGGCGCAGGAGTTCTACGACACGCAACTGCGCCCGCTGCTTGACGCCTAGCCTCAGCACCCCGCCATGACCAACGATATCACGCCCGCCACCGTTCTGGACCTGATTCTGGGGCAGCAGATCGTGGAAGCCGCCGAGCCTGTGACCACCACGACAGACCTGTTCGGCCTGGGGCTTGATTCAATGGCGATGATGCAGCTCCTGCTGCACATCGAGGAGCGGTTTGGGATCGAGGTCGCTCCTGGCGAAATGACCCGCGACCGCTTTGCCACGGCCCAGGCGCTGGCCGCCTTTCTTGGGGACAAGGCGGGGCATTGAGGCTGGCCTGGCACCTCACTTGGCCTCCAGCAACTGGGCCAGCAACTCGGCCCGCGTGCCGATGAGCAGGTCGGTGGTCCGGTCAGTCACGACTCCAACCACCAGCCCGTCAGTGTCGAGAACCGGAGCACCACTGAAGCCGGCAAAATCCACAGGGGCATCGACTGAGAAAACGAACTGGCTGGGGGTTGTGCGGCTGGTTGTCAGCACCTGGCCCCGGTACACGTGCTGTGACGCTCCCGTTGCGTCATCATAGGGGAGGCCGATGAGGAAGACAGCTTCATCGTTGGCCAGCAAGGTGCGGCGAAGCTTGAGCGGTTTCACGGGAAGCGGTGCGTTGCCGGCGGGCAGTTGCATGGCCAGCCAGTCGGCCGTTACGACACTGACGAGCCTGCCGCCGCCGGTCACCTCGGCAAACGCGTCCCGCTGATTGGGGAGGTGCGCCTGCCATCGCTCAAGATCGGCCGACAGCCTGCCAGGATTGACCGGGGGTTCCACGCCTCCTGAGGAGCCCAGCAGATGCGCGGACGTTGCGATCCAGCACGTGCCGTTGCCTGCCTCCAGCAGAAAGCTGCTCGCGCCGTCCAGGGCCGAATGCCCGTGAAAGGCGCCATGGTTGCGCAGCAGCATCTGCGGCCAGCCACTGGCGGGATTGTGATCCAAGGAAACGGTCCTGGCGGACCGGAACACCACCTGGCGTGTTTTGGCAGCGGAGACCGGAGGGCGAGGTGCCGGGCTGGTGAACTTTGTCCACTCCTGCCGAAGCGCGGCGAAGGCGTCCTCCTCGAATCCCTGGGCGGCCGGGCTGCTGCGGTTGAGCGCAATCTGGTTCTGGATGTCCGACAGGTGGACGCGCGAACGGCTTGCCTCATCCAGCCAGGCGGCGATGCGATGCACCTGCGGCATGTAGAAATCCGAAAGCCAGACGATGATCGACAGGATAACCGCCAGGATGATCCAGCGCTGCGCCCACACCATCAGGCGGTTGGCTCTCGGCACCCGGGTGAAGTGTGGCAGCAGAACCCCGCCAATCCTCAGCGCCCGGTGCTCCTCATCGTCAACGGCATCGTTGCTGCACTGGATGACTTTGGGAATGAAAGGCTGGGGAGGGAGCTGGGTCGCGGGCTGTTGAACCTCGCATTCCAAATGCTCCGGCCGGGCTTGGTTGCATTCGACCAACGTGAAGGGGAGGATCTCTTCATCAGGACTGTCGAGGGGAGCGGGAGCAGATTGAGTGATGTGTGCCTGGGCAGGCTCGGTGGCCGGTGCCCAAACCTCCGCCATCTCCTCCGGGTAGGGCGTTTCGGAATCGAGCTCAGGGTCAACGACAGCAGGGAGGGAAGGAAGGTCTGTGCCATCACTACAGACAGGCGAGTCCGGAGCAGGCATCGGCACCTGGGCAATGATGGGCGGCTCCGGTGCGGGCATCGGCACCTGAGCAGCGATGGGTGGCTCCGGTGCGGGCACTAGAACCTGAGCAACGGTGGGCGGCTCTGGTGCGGGCATCGGCACTTGAGCAGCAATGGGCGGCTCCGGTGCGGGCACTAGAACCTGAGCAGCGATGGGCGGCTCCGCTGCGGGCACTAGAACCTGGGCAACGATGGGCGGCTCCGGTGCGGGCATCGGAGCCTGGGCAACGATGGGTGGCTCCGGGGCCGTTCCCGGGAATGGGTGGTCGCCGCTGGTTTGCTCAGGATTTTCGATGGCGGCGGCTGGTTGGCGGCGAATTTGCTGCGGCAACTGGCAGGGGTGGCCTATGCTGTAATCGGTGGCCATTTCCGCCAGTCCGGCGATGAAGCTTGATGGACTGCCGGCCTTTTCCCTGCCTTTGATGGGTGGACCGGAGGAGCCGGTTTCGTGCTCGGAGACCGTAACGGGCTGGGCATGGTCCTTCAGGTGCATCCGGCAAGGGTGGCCGATGCTGTACTCGACGGGTACTTTGACCACCTTGGTGAAGAGATTGGTCACCTCGGCCTCCTCATCCTTCCCATCGAGATCAATCTCGCTCAGCCCAGGTGGTGGCAGCACAGGCTGGGCAGGCCGAACCGCCTCGGCGTGCGGGATGGCGACCCGTTCGCCGCACAGCGGGCAGGGTGCGGTGGTGCCAGCCATGGCGAGGGGAACTTTCAGTTCGCCCTTGCATGAGGGGCAGGAAAACCACATCTGGCTCGCGAGACGGATCGCAGACAGGGGTGGCAAGGTGTGAGTGGACTCCGGCATGCTTCCAAGTACTGAATTATAGAAATTATAATCCAAGCCTTCCAAAAATGCCATTCCATTCGCATTCAGTCCCACTCCTCCATTTCGGAAGGCCCGCATGGGGTGCCTTCCGAAGGGAGGGGATTTTGGCGAAACGAAGGGTCGAAAACGAGCACCCAGGCCCGTTTGTCGGCTAGATGCTGAACACCTCGCGTGCGTCCGCAACACCGCCGGTGATCGCCGCTGCGGCGACCATCACGGGGCTCATCAGGATCGTGCGGCCCGTGGGGCTGCCCTGACGGCCTTTGAAATTGCGGTTGCTGGAGGAGGCGCAAAGCTGGTCGCCCACGAGCTTGTCGGGGTTCATGGCCAGGCACATGGAGCAGCCCGCGCCGCGCCATTCGAAGCCGGCATCCGTGAAGACCTTGTCCAGGCCTTCCTGGCGCGCCAGGTGATCGACGATCTGCGAGCCGGGCACGACGATGGCCTGCACGGATTTGGCCACGTGCTTGCCCTTGATGTACTGCGCCACTTCGCGGAAATCGCTCAGGCGGCCGTTGGTGCAGGAGCCGATGAAGGCCACGTCGATCTTGGAGCCCAGGATCGGCTGGCCGGCGGGCAGCTTCATATACGCCAGCGCTTCCTCGGCGGAGGCGCGCACGGGGCCTGCTTCCATGTCGGCAGGCTGCGGCACGTTTTCGGTCACGGCGATGGCCTGGTCCGGGCTCACACCCCAGGTCACGGTCGGCGGGATGTCTTCGGCATTGATGTTCACCACGTCGTCATAAACGGCGTCGGCATCGGAAGCGATGGCGCGCCAGTGGGCCACGGCTGCCTCCCAATCGGCGTCCTTCGGCGAGTAGGGGCGGCCCTTCAGGTATTCAAAAGTGGTTTCGTCCGGGTTCACGTAACCGCAGCGGGCGCCGCCTTCGATGCTCATGTTGCACACGGTCATGCGCTCCTCCATGGAGAAGCTGTCGAACAGGCTGCCGCCGTATTCGTAAGCGTGGCCGATGCCGCCGTTCGCGCCCAGCAGGCGGATGATGTGCAGAATGACATCCTTCGCGTACACGCCGGGGGGCAGCTTGCCGTCCACATTGATGCGGCGCACCTTCAGCGGGCTCAGCGCCATGGTCTGGGTGGCGAGCACGTCGCGCACCTGGGTGGTGCCGATGCCGAAGGCGATGGCACCGAAGGCGCCGTGCGTGGCCGTGTGCGAGTCGCCGCAGGCGATGGTCGTGCCCGGCTGGGTGATGCCCTGCTCTGGCCCCACCACGTGGACGATGCCCTGCTTGCCGCTGCTCAGGCCGAAGTAGGTGATGCCGAACTCCTTCACGTTGTTGCGCAGCTCGGTGATCATTGCCGCCGCGAGCGGATCGGCGAAGGGCTCCACCTGGCTCAGCGTGGGCACGATGTGGTCGACGGTCGCAAAGGTGCGCTGGGGGTACGCCACCTTCAGCCCCAGATCGCGCAGCATTCCAAAAGCCTGCGGGCTGGTGACCTCATGCACCAGATGCGTGTCGATGAGGACCTGGATCTGGCCGTTGCCGAGCTGGCGGACGGAATGCGATTCCCAAACCTTTGCGAAGAGTGTCTTGCCCATGTGAGTGTGCCGTTGCGAGGGGTTCAATCAGAAGTGATCCCGCCCGAAAAGGCGGGGAGGCGACGATAGCACGTTCAGTGGCGGGCGCAAATGCCGGGAAATTTTATCGTTTTTTTGGTTTATCAGTGCGTTCATCCTGGATTCCAGGTGCATGATTGACCCCGCAGCCCTCCGCCGTCTCCGTCCACAGAATTTTGAGCCATGGGTTGCCTCCCAGATCGCCCCGCGCACGTATTTGTGAAGCATTGTCGAACCTAGTCTTTCAACCCAACAAGAGAGAACACCCATGACAACCGAAGCCAAGTGCCCATTCCATGCCGCTCCCAGCACCGGCACGACCAACCGTGACTGGTGGCCCAACCAGTTGCAGGTCGAACTCCTGCACCAGCATTCCTGGAAGTCCGATCCCATGGGAGGGGACTTTAATTATGCCGAGGAGTTCAAGAGCCTCGACCTCGCCGCCGTGAAGAAAGACCTCGCGGCACTGATGACGGACTCGCAGGACTGGTGGCCGGCGGATTTCGGCCACTACGGCCCGTTGTTCATCCGCATGGCCTGGCACAGCGCCGGCACCTACCGCACCGGCGATGGCCGTGGCGGCGGCGGCAGGGGGCAGCAGCGCTTCGCGCCCCTCAATAGCTGGCCGGACAACGTCAGCCTGGACAAGGCGCGCCGCCTGCTCTGGCCGGTGAAGCAGAAGTATGGTCGCAAGATCTCCTGGGCCGACCTCATGATTCTGACGGGCAATGTCGCGCTCGAAACGATGGGCTTCAAGACCTTCGGCTTCGCTGGTGGTCGGCCGGACACCTGGGAGCCGGATCACGACGTCTATTGGGGCCGCGAGAAAACCTGGCTGGGTGGCGACATTCGCTACGCCCACGGCGCCGGGGGCGTGGAAAAGGATGGCGGGGTGCTCGTGACCGATGACAAGGCGGATGGGGGTACGCACGGGCGGAACCTGGAGAATCCGCTCGCGGCCGTGCAGATGGGCCTCATCTACGTCAATCCCGAAGGTCCGGACGGCAACCCTGACCCGATTGCGTCGGCGCGCGACATTCGCGAGACTTTCGCCCGCATGGCGATGAACGACGAAGAAACCGTGGCGCTCATCGCGGGCGGCCACAGCTTCGGCAAAACCCACGGCGCCGGTCCGGCGTCCAACGTCGGTGATGATCCGGAGGCGGCCGGTCTTGAGGAACAGGGCCTGGGCTGGAAGAGCAGGTTTGGCTCAGGCAAAGGTGGTGACGCCATCACCAGCGGCCTGGAGGTCACCTGGACCACCACGCCCACGAAGTGGAGCAACAACTTCTTCGAGAACCTGTTCGCCTACGACTGGGAGCTCACCAAGAGCCCGGCAGGTGCCCAGCAGTGGACGCCGAAGAATGGCGCCGGAGCCGGCACGGTGCCGCACGCGCACGACGCCTCGAAAAAGATCGCGCCGTCCATGCTCACCACGGACCTCGCGCTGAAGTTCGATCCTGAGTACGAGAAGATTTCGCGCCGTTTCCTGGAGCATCCCGATCAGTTCGCCGATGCCTTCGCCCGCGCCTGGTTCAAGCTCACGCACCGTGACATGGGCCCGCGCGCACGCTACCTCGGGCCAGAGGTGCCAGCCGAAGAACTCATCTGGCAAGACCCCATCCCCGCGGTCAATCATCCGCTCATCGATGCGCAGGACGTTGCCGCCCTCAAGGCCAAGGTCCTCGCTTCAGGTCTGACGGTCTCCGAACTGGTGTCAACCGCCTGGGCTTCGGCGTCCACATTCCGTGGCTCCGACAAGCGCGGCGGTGCGAACGGTGGCCGCATCCGTCTGGCCCCGCAGCGCGATTGGGCGGTGAACCAGCCGGCCCGGCTGGCCAGGGTGCTCAGCAC
>CAINXC010000292.1 GCA_903854655.1 uncultured Verrucomicrobiota bacterium
GCGGTAGTAGGTGTCACGGAACTTCGCCGCCGGATAGAAGTCAGCCGCATGATCCTTGCCCCGGTTCACATGCCAGCCGATGAGGTCCTCACCGCCCGGCGAGCAGTCGTAATAGCCCTGCGGCGTCCAAAGCACCCAGCGCTTCTGGTCCGTATGGGGGAAGAAGGCCAGCAACTCCTTGCCCTCATGTTCCACATCATGCCAACGGATGGTGCCACCGCCATAGGCGGCGACAGCGATGCGGCCGTCGCGTGAGAGGTTTACTGCCCAGACCGGACCTGGTGCGGGCTGTTCCCAGCGCTGGCTGCCATCCTTGGCGAAGCAGCGGAGATTCCACTCGGTGCCGAGCAGGAAGAAGGCAGCATCAGGGGCGATAGCCAGGGAGCGGGACATCTCATACTCCTGCAGTTTCAGGGGCTGGTTGCGCAGCTTCGGAGTGGTGGTGTCTTCCCAGTCGGTGATGGGCAGGCCTTCCATACGAGGCGGCAGCAGAGCTTTCAGGCGATCCGGAAGCGCTGAAGGATCGCCCGAAGGCTTGAGTAGCCCCAAGGTGCGCTCGGCGACGGCGAAGGTGGCGGGCAACTTGCCCCAGAGTTGGTAGCCAAAGGCCACCACGCTGGCATCGGCGGAGAGGCGAAACCGTTCGGAAAGGGCGCGAAAGTCCGCAATAGGCGGCATACCGAACATCACAGTGCTCCACATCCCCGCTTTTTCCGAGCTTGCAGAGGAGTCGGACAGGTTGCCAACCATACCCCAGGCTGGATCGGCTGCAGCAAAAAGGAACCCGCCTCTGGGCAGTGAGTGCAGGTCAAAGAGGGTATGTCCGGAGGCTGGCTGATCGTGGTAGCTGCCACGCCCCATCCGGCTCCACAGGCGGAGGGGAGAACTTTCGTTCACGTCCCAACTCCCACCAGCCGCCAAGGTGCCACCATCGACGCTCCAGGCGACGCTGCTGATGTCGCCATTACCGATGCCTGTGATATCGGGCAAAAAACGCGACGTCAGGTCGATGCCACTTACCACCACGACCGCCCGGGTGTCTTGAAAGCCAACGGCGATCTGGCTGCCATCCGGAGAAAAGCGAGCAGTGTAGGGTTCCTTGCCGGAGGCAAGGGCGACACTCTTGTCCGGCTTCAGACTGGCGGGAGCGCTGCTATTGGAGGTCAGAAGAGCCCCCGTGCCATACAGCCGCAGTCTGCCATCGTCGCAAGTGGTGATCAGGGTCTCGTCGCCATGCCAGTCCACTCCGTAGCTCTCGGCACCATAAGCGATGTCCTGGCCTAGGAGGCGGCCCGTGGTGCTGTCAAAGATGCGCAGGCCTTTGCCAGCCCCAAGCACGGCGGCGAGGAGGCGACCGCTCGCGGAGAAGGCAAGATCATTGACCACATTTGGCAAGCCGGGGAGGCGTTGCAGCAGGCGACCGCTGGCGGTGTCGAAGAGGTAGATGCTGTGCGTCTGGTCCCATTCGTAGCTGGTCCATCCCGCCACCGCCGCCACGGCACCATCGGGGCTCAGGGCGCAGGCGTAGAGCTTGCCTTCGTTGCCCGCTCCGATGGGGATGCGCAAGGTGCGCAGCAGGGTGGACTTGAAGTCCTTGAGGGGCGAATTCGCAGCGGGCAGGGACCAGAGCCGGGCGGTCTTGTCATCGCTGCAGGTGAGGGCCACACGGCCTGCGGCATCGGTGGCGATGCGCTTGATCGTCGCCGTGTGCATCCCGGCTTCGATGCGCAACTGCGGTGTGGGGTTCGGCTCGCCGGCGATGAGGCGAGCCAGGGGGCAGAGGAGGAGAAGGGCGGCGAGGAGGGGCTTCATGGGGACCTGTGGGCAAATGACGAATGACGAATGACGAATGACCAATGACGAATGACGAATGACCAATGACGAATGTCGAATGACGAATGACGAATGACGAATGACGAATGACGAATGACCAATGACCAATGACGAATGACGAATGACGAATGACCAAGGCGGGAGCGGGAGCGGGAGTCGGCGGCGGGCGGCGGTGGAGAGTAGTAGGGCGGGGATGCATTGACAAGCGGTGGAGCGGGCGAAGCAATGCGCGCCTTTGTGGGGTGGTGATTGAAAGAGAGCGTGGCCGGGTTTTGCCGGGGGCGGTGCCACCCGAACAGCGGTCGTCGCAAGAAAGTGGAAGGAGCGTTGCCGGGCCGTTGCGAAGCCCAATCCCCCACGCTTTTGCAAGCGCGGCTACTTGAGTGCCTCTCACTTTGCGGAGCCTAAGACGTCACAAGTAGCCGCCTTCGCAAGAAGGTGGAAGGAGCGTCCGGGTGCTTTGCAAAGTCCCATCCCCCACGCTTTTGCAAGCGCGGCTACTTGAGTGCCTCTCACCTTGCGGGGCCCAAGACGTCACAAGCAGCCGCCTTCGCAAGAAGGTGGAAGGAGGGTCTGCGTGCTTGGCAAAGTCCAGCGCCCCACGCTTTTGCAAGCGCGGCTACTTCGACCACGAGGCCGCGCTGAAGCGGGCACAACGAGCGTGTGCACACAAGCA
>CAINXC010000293.1 GCA_903854655.1 uncultured Verrucomicrobiota bacterium
GGTTTCATCGGCTTGCAGCGTTTTTGTGGAATGGCCAACGCCTACGGCCCCTGCGCGGTGATGTCCACAACGCCGCTCTGGCTGAGGCCGTCGATGACCTTGGGCGGGGCGGTGAGGTAGAAGCCGTGGCCGCCGGCCAGGGCGCCCTTCTGGTAGAGGATGCCTTGATATGCTGTAGCGGCGCCGTTGCCGTCGCGGAAGGTGCCGCTGAAGCGGCCGGTGGGGCGGTCGATGTTCAGGGAGAAGCCGTCGCTTTGCCAGAGCGGGCTGGCCATGTCCGCAGGGCTCACGTACACGCTGGGCGTGTAGCCGAGGATCTGCGCCAGCGGGGCGAGGCCCAGATCGGCATAGACATAGCCGTTGGCGGAGTAGCTGCCGCCGCCCACGGCCTTCAGCGAGCTTTGGCCGGGGGTGGTGGTGTATTTAGCGCCTAACAACTGGGTGATGATCGCAGTCGGCCAGCCCTTGGGGTAGTACTGCGAGCTCATGGCGGGGCGCACCCAATGAGGGGGGTGGCGTCCACCAGCAAATTCGGGTCCGCCACGCTCACATCGGGGTTGGGAGCGCTCAGGTCGCTGTCGGGTGCGGGGATCAGCCGCATGTTGTCGCTGAAGAAGCCTCCCTTGTTGTAAAGCTGGGCGAAGAGGGGGCAGACAAGGTGGGAGCCATGGCTGCGTCGTGGCGGCGGTCACAGTCGTGCCATCGGCCAGCGTGCCGGTGAAGGTGGCGAGCCCCGTTTTGGCAATGGTAAGGGTGCCGAAGCCGGTGCCCTGCGGGAATTCGTTCGTGCCGAGGCTGACATAAAGCTGCTGCGACACGGGCATCACAATGCTGAACACGCCCGGCGCGCCGCCCTTGCCCAGATACTCCGGCGGCACGCTGGCATCAAAGGTGCCGCCATCCGCGAAGAGGCGGCCCGCAGCGATGGCGGAGGTGGACTCAAGGTTTGACTGGATCGTGCGAGTGACAGCGCCGGACAACTGCTGATCCGTGTCGCGATGCAGCGTGATGACCATGTCTGACGTGGACGTTTCCGGCTCCAGGACCAAGCTCGTGGCCCTGGTTTTGCCGAAGTGCGCCACGCCGTCCCTGTCAAAGGCGCCCGTGATCGCGAAGGTGCGGCCATCCATGAGCAGCCGGGCGCTGAAGGTGCTGTTGGCCATCACGGTGGCGGTGAGAAGGCCCTCGGTGCCGAGAACCGGGTAGCTGTCGGGCCCCGGCTGCACCGAGCCCGCGTAGCGGCTGGCGGCTGGCGTGGGGTGAGCGGGAGGCAGGGCGACAAGACCCAGGCTGAGATCCGTGGTGTGGCCTGCGGTTATCGCCACAAAGCGAGCACCCGCCGGCAGCGCTGCGCGGCTCACCTCCACAGGCACCAGGCTTCGAGCCGTCGTGCCCGTGCCCAGCTCACCATAGTTGCCTTCGCCCCAGGCGGCGAGCGAACCATCAGAACATAGTGCCAGGCTGTGAGCGTTGCCGACTGACATGGCGGTGATCGTTTTGCCGGCGAGAGCGCCAGACTGGTCCACCGCCACCGGCACGACGGTGTCCGTCGTGGTGCCATCGCCCAGGTCTACTCAAGGGCCACCCTCCGGGTGGGGCTGCGGAGTGGTGGGCGGCGAGGGAGCCTTCTTCAATCTCCTGACCTACCACGTCTCACACCTCACTTCTTCCCCTCCGCCCCGTTCTTGAAGGCGTAGATGGCGCCGTCATCCGCGCCGAAGATGATCCAGTTGCCGGCGACGGCGGCGCTGGTGCGGACGGGGGCACCGATTTCGTAGTGCCAGAGTTCCTTGCCGGTGGTGATGTCGATGATGTAAACGTAACCGTCGTCGGAGCCGACGATGGCGGTTTTGCCGGCGCAGATGACGGGGGAGCTGTCGATGCGGTCGCGCGCTTTGAACTCCCACAGGCCCTTGCCGGTGGCGCGCTCGATGCCATGGAGGCGCTTGTCGCGGCCGCCGACGACGACGGTCTTGTCGAACACGGCGGGGGCGGAGTAGTACTCGAAGTCGCGCTCGCCGTATTCCCACAGCTTCTTGCCATCGGTGAGGGAGTAGGCGCCGACATGGTTGCCGTAGTGGCTGACATAAGCGACGCCGTCGGCGAGGGCGACGTTGTTGCCGATGTAGGAGCCGACTTCGACCTGCTTGATCTCCTTGCCGGTGAGCGCATCATGCACATGCAGCACGGCGTCGCAGCCGCCGAAGACGATCTTGCCATCGCTCACGGCGCTGCCGCCGTTGATGTAGTAGCCGGTCTCGGCATCCCAGATTTTTTTGCCGTCCTTGGGGTCCAGGCAGTAGAGCTTGTAATCGTAGCTGCCGACGAAGACGCGGTCCTCCTTGCTCTTGGGATCGGTCCAGACATTGACGGCGGCATGCACTTCGCCTTCGGTTTCGAACTTCCACACGGGCAGGCCGGTTTCGGCGTTCCAGGCATAGATGAAGGCGTCGGTGGAGCCGGCGATGACCAGGTCGCCGGAGAAGCCGGGGGCACCTTCAAAGCTGCCTTTGGGCGCGGAGGACTCCCACAATTTGTTGCCGGTGGCGAGCTCCAGGCAGTAGAACTTGCCATCCTTGTTGCCGACATAGACCTTGCCGTTGCGCACGGTGGCGGAGCTGGTGAGCATCTCGGGCCGGCCCTTGGGCTTTTCCATGGAGGCGAACTGCCAGCCCAGGGTGAGCGGGGGGTGCAGCTCGGTGCTGGAGATGCCGGTCATCTCCGGATTGGCGCGGGTGTAGGGCCAGTCGGCGGTGGTCTGGGCCGCTGGCGCGGGTGCCGGGGTTGCATTGGGGGTTTGGGCGAGCCCGTGGCCTGCGGCTGCGAGCAAGCTGAGCGCGACGATTTTTCCTGCCTTCAAAATTTTGCCATCCATGGCCTGAGATTTCGCTGTCAAACGTGCACTTCGCCAGCAATGTTTCCAGCACGGCCATGCACAACCTGGGTGACGACAGCAACAATGAACCGCCGGCGATCCCGAGCCATCTGTACTCGGAGTACACGGACGAGGCGTTCAGCAACTGCACGCGCTGCGGGGAGAGCCTGAAGGATTTTCCCGGCGGCTTCCAGATCTCGAAGGCGTGGAAGCGCGGCGAGTGCGTGTTTGAATACGCGCTGTGCGATCATTGCCGCACGCAGTTGATGGAGGAGTTCAGCCAGGAATCGAAGCAGCGCCTGGCGCAGTTCCAGGACGAGCACGTGAGCTTGGACGGCGGGCTGGACAAGTGCTCGGTCTGCGGGCTGCAGCGCCATGATCACAACACCGGCGAATTCGTGCTCACCGGCGTGTGCGAGGGCGACAAGCTGCTGCACGGCCTGATGGTGTGCGGCAAGTGCGGGGAGAAGACGCAGGAGCTGATTTCGACCCACACGCGCGACACCTGGCGGCGTTTCCGCGACGAGAACTTCGACGGCCCGCCCGATCCTTCCAGCGTGCCGGAGATCGAGGACATTGTCTTCAAATCCAAGCCGCCGGTGCCGATGGGGATGAAGCCGTAAAGTGAAAAGGAAACCGTGCGTGGCGAGCCGACTCCATTGTTGAAAGCGCCGTCGAACCCGACGAAGCGCCATCTCATCGGCGTTTCCGGCGGGCGCGACTCGGTGGCCCTGCTTCATGCCCTGCATGAGCTGGGGTATGCCAGGCTGGTGGTCTGCCATGTGAATCATGGGCTGCGCGGGCATGCCTCCGGCCAGGATGCCAGGTTTGTGGAAAGGCTCGCGCTGAGGCTGGGCTATGAGATCGAGAGCACCAAGGCGGATGTTGCCGCGCTGGCGCAGGATCGTCGGCAGTCGGTTGAAACGGTGGCGCGCGAGGTGCGGCTGGAGTTTTTCGCCGCCATGGCCAGGAAGCATCGCTGCCCGCGTGTGTTTCTGGCGCATCACGCGGAGGATCAGGCGGAGACGGTGCTGATGCGGGTGCTGCGGGGCACGGGTGCAGGCGGGCTGGCGGGCATGAGCGCGGAGAGTGTCATGAAGGTGGGCAAAACACGGCTGCAACTGCTGCGCCCCCTTTTAAACGTGCGGCGCGCGGCGATTGACGCCTACCTGGCCGGGCGGGGGCTGAAGCACCGCGAGGATGCTTCCAACACGGATACCGGGCACGCGCGCAACCAGGTGCGCCACGAATTGCTGCCCTCGCTCAGCGCAGCGCTGGGGCGCGATGTGGCCCCCATGCTGCTGCGCCTGGCAGTCATTGCCGGGAGGGAGGATGATCTGCTCGCCGAACTGACACAGGAGCTGCTGGCGCCGCTGATGGAGCCCGACGGCTCGCTGGCCTTGAAACCCGCCTTGGTGACGGCCCACAGCGCCCTGCAGCATCGCGTGCTGCATCAGTGGTTGAAACAGCAGGGCGTGGCCAATCTCGGCAGCGAGGTGATCGAAGAGGCCGTGAGGCTGATCACGCAGCGAGAACCGGCGCGGATCAATCTGGCGGCGGACCTGCAGCTCCGGCGCAAGGCCGGGCGGCTGAGGGTGGCGAGGCAGGGATAAGGAAGGAGTCAAAAGAGGGAAGTCAGGCTTCTTCCCCCTGTCTCCTTCCTCCTTCGACCAGCTCAAGGAGCGGCGGTAAAGCCCTTCCCGGTCAGGGCCGTGGTGACGGCGGTGACAGCGGTGGCGAGGGTGTCACCAGCGGTGTTGTAGGCGAGGCTGTCCGCCACTTTGAGGGCCAGGGTTGTTTCTGTGCGGGTCAGCGAGGGGGTGGCGGGAGGCGTGGCCGTTCCTGCCGTGGTGATCGTGTGGGAGTGCCCTTGCAGCAGGCGCGGGACCGAGGTCTTGGTGGTTCCGCTGATGATGACCTGGGCGTTGTCCCCCTCCTGGGTGAGCGCGGCGATGGTGGTGACGCCGGTTGTCGCATCGGTGCTGGTCGAGGCATTGGCCAGGACGGTGGATGATCCGGTGCCGCGCGAATGCGCGATGTCGGTGATCACCACCCCGATGGGCGCGCCGACGGAGAAGGTTTTGGTCGTCCTCGTGACGTCGAGGCTGATGATGACGATTTGGGAGTTGGTGAAATCAACCACCTCGATGACACGGTCACCCGTGAAGCGGGGGGGAGCCGAGGGGGTGGTGGTGACGAATTGGAAGCCATCGTAAACAGCCACTTCTGCAAAGGAAAGGGTGGCTGTGAAGATCAGGGCAAGAGCGAGCAAGGTTTTCATGATGTTTTTTGGGTCTGGGTTTGTCGAAGATGAACAACAGACTGGGAGGGGAACCTGTTCGATTGCGGGAAACCCAGGCACCGCGAAAAAGTTGCGAGGTAAATGCGATGTAGTGGCTTTTTGTCAATCCGACCCCATCTCGGGCGGGGAGTCTCCAAATTATAAGAATTGAAATAATTATTATAACAGGCATAATTCGGGGGATTTATTCTTTATTCTTCTGACATGCCTGTTTTCTCTCGGCTTCTGGATCGGCTGCGGGCCGTGTTGCCAGGGCGCTCACCTCCTTCTGGGGGTGGGGCTTCTGTCAACTCAGGGGGTGTGTCTGGAGCGGGAGCCGGCGTATGGCGTGTGGCGGGAGCCGTCTTTGCGGCTTTTTGCCTGGGGACCATCGGGGTTTCGGCACAGTCGGTGAGCGTGCTGGAGTGGAATTTCGGCACGTCGAGCTATTCGGCCGCCGCCAGTGTCCAGCACACGGCCGTGGCCACATCTGGTGTCACCCTGGCCACCAGCGCGGTGTCCGGGCTGGCCATGAGCAGCGCTGGGGCGAGCGGGAACTATTACGCGACAACCGGCTCGTGGACGAGCGCGGCGACGACGATGACCTCGGGCCGGACGAGCACGACGCCGGTTTCAGGTGCAAAGGTGCTCTACTCCACCTTTACCATGGGCAACACGGTGGCTGCGGATTTCAGCCTGCTGTCCGTGCAGATGGATTATCTGCGTGCGGCCACCTCCTCGCCGACGAACGTGCGGGCGTATCTCACCTGGCTGCAGGGGGGGATCTATCAAACCCGGTACTCGTCCGTTTACACGCTGTCCGGCACCTCGTGGGTCACGGGCCTGAGCATGCCTTTGAACGCGGGTTCCGCCGCGCCCACGACGGTGGCCGGCACCACTTTCCTGCTGGAGCTGCAGTTCTACACCGTTTCGAGCACGCCCAACACCATCAGCGTGGACAACGTGAAGTTCCTCGCCAACGGCCTGAGCAACACGGACTATGGAGACTACTCCGGCTTTGCCTCGGCATCGAGCCTGGCTGACACCACCCTGCACATGGGCGCCACCGTGGATGCCGAGCTTGTCGAGACCGACAACGCCACGGCCACGGGCGATGACATCACCGGCATTGATGACGAGGACGGGGTGTCGCTGCCCCTGCTGACCCAGGGATCATCGATCACCATGAGCGTCAATGTCACCAACACGACCGGTGCGACGGCCTACCTCAACGGATGGATAGACTACAATCAGAACGGCCTGTTTGACCCTGGGGAGCAGATCCTCACCGACCAGGCGATTGCCACGGGCACGAGCGGCAGCAACGTGTCCGTCACTTTCACGGTTCCTCTGGGCGCCACGCTGGGATACTGCGGGGCGCGTTTCCGCATCACCAGCAACGCTTCGCCCGGGCCCACCGGATTTTCCGGGGGCAAGGGCGAAGTGGAGGACTATCTGGCGACGGTGACGCCCGCCTACGTCTATTCGCCGGTGCTGTGGGTGACCTCCGTTTCGTCCGGCGGCACAGGGTATATCGAAACGTACGACACTTCGAACGGCACCCACACCGTGGTCGGCCCGACGTCGGATTCCAGCAACCATCAGCTCACCGACCTTGCCTGGTCGCCGTCGGGCATCCTGTACGGGATTGAGTTCGGCAGCTCCGGCACCACCAATTTTTACACCATCAACTCCAGCACAGGGGCGGTGACGCTGCTGGGCAAGCTGAACGATTCGCTCAACGGCATGGTGTTTGACAGCACCGGCAAGATCTACGTGAGCAGCGAGACCGGCGGGGACATCTCCACCTTCAGCATCCCATCGCTGAGCCCGAGCACCACGACCTCCCTGACCACGGTTTTTGTCGCCCCGGCGACCGCCCCCGACGGGCAAAGTCTTGTGAGCGCGGGCGACCTTGCCTGGGTGAACCAGGACCTGTATTATGCCTGTGCCGGCGGCTCCTTTGTCGATTTCTACCTCTACAAGGTGCCGTCGGGGTCCACGACCCCCCAGCTCGTGGGGCAGTTCAAAACCACGGGCGGCACGGCCATTGCCAATGCGTACGGCATGGCCACGGACGGCTATGGCACGCTCTACATGCAGGCCGGGACCACGCTGTACACCATCAACGCGACCACCGCCGTGGCCACCAGCGTGGGCTCGGTCTTCACCAACCCGGTCTCCGGCGGGGCGATGCGCTATGAGGCCGCGCAGGCGTACACGGACTTTGGCGACTATTCGGGTTTTGCGATGGCCGGCAGCAGCGTGCAGACCAATTTGCGCATGGGGGCTTTGATTGATGCCGACGTGCCCTCGCTGCCCAATGCCACGGCCACGGGCGATGACATCAACGGCCTGGATGACGAAGACGGCGTCGTGCTGCCCGCCTTCATGACGATTGGTTCAAGCTCCAGCTTTACTGTCAACGTCACCAACACCACCGGTTCGCCCGCCTACCTCAACGGCTGGATTGATTTCAGCGGTGACGGCCAGCTTGTCTCCAGCGACCAGGTGATCAACAACCAGACCGTGGCGACCGGCACGAACAGCAGCACCCTGACCTTCAATGCCACGCCGCCGTCCGGTTCCGCAGGCGGGCCGGTGGGGGCGCGTTTTCGTCTCACTTCCACCTCCAATCCCGGTCCCACCGGCATCAGCGGGATAGGGGAGGTGGAGGATTATCTGGTGACCCTGTGCCCGGTGATGACATTGAGCCCGTCGAGCCTGGCGACGCCGACGGTGGGCACGGCCTACAGCCAGACCTTCAGCGAGAGCGGCAGCACGGCAACGCCCATCGCCTGGACCTCCACGACCCTGCCCGCAGGCCTGACCTTGAACAGCAGCACGGGCGTGCTCGGCGGCACGCCGACGAGCACCACGAGCGTGACCTTCACGGTCACCGCCACGGATGTGTATGGCTGCAAAGGCACGGCGAGCTACACGCTGGCGCCGGTGTGCCCGACGGTGACGGTGACGTCCGCCGCGCTGCCAAACGGCACAGTGGGCACGGCCTACAGCACCTCGCTGGCGGCAAGCGGCGGCACGGCGGCCTACACCTTCACGACGGTGAGCGGCACCTGGCCCGCAGGGCTCACTTTGTCGAGCGCAGGTGTCCTCAGCGGTATTCCGACTGCTGCGACCTCTGGCGGA
>CAINXC010000294.1 GCA_903854655.1 uncultured Verrucomicrobiota bacterium
AGCCCCGGATCGCGCAGGGGCGCGCCCTCCGCGGCGCCGGTCGCCTGGCGCCCGGCGGCCTCGGCGATCTCCATCCCGATCTCGGCCAGCCGCGCCAGCATGGCGAGCTGCCGCTCGATCAGCGTCCGCGCCGCCGCGGGGCCGTCGGTTTGCGGCGGCCCGGCGGGGAGCGGGTGTGATGCGACCTGAGCGGGATCGACGTGGATCATGGGCCGCAAAGGCAAAGGGTGTTCGTGGGGGATGTCAAAATTGGGAGGGGCCGATGGGCCGTCGCTGGGTACGAGGAAGACGCGGTTCCCGCCGAAGGGTTTACCTGCCGGGAGGGACGGCCGGAAATGACTCGTAGCTGCTGTTCGGAACGTCCGGTTGCCAGCATTAGCCGATCAAAGCGGTGGCTCCTGAAGGGGTTCTAGGCAGACCCTTGCTGGTCCTGCTTTCGACATGCGCCTGATCGAGAAGGGGAAATCAGGGCGATGAACAAACAATGAACCCTCTCCCTTGAACCGTGGCCGTGGCGCGCCTACTTTACAGGTACCGATCAGGGGTTCGCTCCAGGGAGGCTATCAGTCGATTGTTGAGGCGCCGAAGGACGACATCGAGTCATTCCTTGCCTGGGTCCGGCCGCAGACGCGGCCGAATGTTCAGTCTCCGACTGGTCAGAATGGGATTACGGTGACAGCGCACTAAAGGGCGAGGAATTGAGCGCACCATCACCGTAATAGCCGGGCTCAGTCGCGCAGACGTTCTGCCGGTGTTACCATGGGAACGGCTCGTTTCGGAGGCCCGTGGCAAGGTCTATGTACGTTGCATGGCCCCCTACTGCCACGTATCGTGCTCGATCGGATGGCAAGAGCGTTTCTGCGGTGCCTTCACCAGGGATGGCAAATGCTTAGGGCCCAGCACATTTCGACATGTTGGTCTGCGATTGGCGCCGGCGTCGCGGCGCTTGCCCTGACGGTATCAACCGCCAGTCCCGCCCATGCGTTCTTTTTCTTAGTTGTCCCAATCCCTCATGCATCGGCCAAAGGCAGTGTGCCGCTTCAGTTCACGAGCGACCCTCCGGGTGTACAGATCACGTTGACCCACGGGGACGTGTCGAACATGGCGACCGAAATCTGTTCGACGCCTTGCGCCCTTCCGATCCCTAAAGGACAGGCATTCCGATACGAGGCGAAGAAGGAGGGTTATAACGTTACAGTAACTCCGATAGTGAAGTGGGATTACAACCAGTTTTCGGGTTACAAGTTGATTCCAGAGACTATCCAAGTTGAACTGGCTCAAGTGCAACAGGCTCGAATCGCCGAGCCCCCTTCTCCAGGAAAACCACCACCGCCTAGCGCGAGGCTTCCTATCTCCCTCATTAAAGAGAATGCCAATCCGGATTGGTTGGTCCACCCAACTCCAGAAGAGATGTCATTTTATTATCCAGAGTTGGCGAAGCGCCAGAAAATAGAAGGCGATGTGATAAATCGGTGTGTGGTGCTGGTGGACGGAAGCATAGATAGTTGCGAAGTTGTTTCTGAAAGCCCACCAAACTATGGATTTGGAGATGCGGCGACAAAAATACTTATGGGTTACGCTCAGATGTCCCCTAAATTTGTAGGTGGGCACCCGGTGGTTGCACAGGTCAACGTTCCGCTGGCGTTTCGAGTAGGGGGCGGGCCCAATCCGCACTAGGGTGGTCAGTCACGAGCACGGAACTACTGTGAGAGTGCCCTAATAGGGCGAGTAATTGAGTGCACTGTCACCGTAATTGCACGCACCTCCGCGCTCGCACGAGTTCTTTGGGGAGGTTGGCCTACCGTCAGGGCTTCACAAACCGATAGGCGAAGCGATCGGTCTCGCCCTTTATCGAGGGATCGAACACCTTGAGCGAGTGTGGATCGTCCTTGTTCGTGAGCACGGTGCTTTCCGCGTCAAGCACGAAGCCGGCCGCCTC
>CAINXC010000295.1 GCA_903854655.1 uncultured Verrucomicrobiota bacterium
CGTGATCCTTGCCCACAATTACCAGAGCCGCGAGATTCAAGAGATTGCTGATTTTGTGGGTGATTCCCTGGGACTGGCGTACAAGGCCAAGGAAACGAGTGCGGATGTCATCGTCTTCTGCGGCGTGCATTTCATGGCCGAAACGGCCAAAATTGTGAACCCCGGCAAGATCGTGGTGCTGCCGGATGCCAATGCCGGCTGTTCCCTGGAACAAAGCTGCCCGGGTCCGCAGCTTGAGGCTTTCCTGAAGGCGAACGTCGCCAAGAATTATTATGTGATCGCTTATATCAACTGCTCCGGGCACGTGAAAGCCTTGAGCGACTGCATCTGCACCAGCGGCAACGCCGTCAAAATCGTGCAGGCTGCACCGGCGGACCGCCCCATCCTGTTTGTGCCGGATCAGAACCTGGGGTCGTGGGTGATGGAGCAGACGGGCCGCAAGATGGACCTCTGGAAGGGCTCCTGCTATGTGCATGTGGAATTCACCCGCGACAGCATTGATGCGATCAAGACGGAGCATCCGGACGCCAAGGTGGTGGCCCACCCTGAGTGCACCTATGCCGTGCGTCTGCTGGCCGATGAAGTCTGCTCCACGGAAAAAATGGTGGGCTATTGCAAGGACAGCCCCGAGAGCACCTTCATCATCGTCACCGAATCTGGCATGTTGCACCGCCTTGAGCGGGAGGTGCCGGGCAAGCGCTTCATCGCCGGGCCCACCGGCCATTGCGCCTGTGCCGACTGCCGCTACATGAAGCTTAACACCATGCAGAAGCTGCATGACTGCCTGCTCAATCTGCAGCCCCGTGTGGAAATGGAAGAAGGCCTGCGCAAGCGCGCCGAGGTGCCTATTCAGCGGATGCTGGAGCTGAGCCGCTGATGGAATCTGCGGTGATGGAACGTTGGTTTCATCCATGAACCGCCGCCGATTTCTCGCGCAGTCCTCTCTTGCCGGCACCGCATTGCTCGGCTTTCCGAACATCGTCAGCTCAGCCTCACCCGGCAAACGCATCAACCTGGCGTTCATTGGCGTGGGCGGGCGCGGAGGTGCAAACCTGAAGGAGCTGACCAAGGAGCCGGACCTCGTCAACGTCGTCGCCCTGTGCGATGTGAACGCCCAGAACCTGGATCGTGCCGCCATGCAGTTTCCTGGTGCGAAGACCTATCGCGACTTCCGCAGGCTCTATGAGCAGCAGAAGGACATCGATGCCGTGGTCGTCTCCACCACGGAGCACACCCATGCGTTTGCCACCATGCCTGCACTGAAGGCGGGCAGGCCTGTCTATTGCGAGAAGCCGCTCACGCACAATGTTTGGGAATGCCGGGCCATTCGCGAGGCGGCGGCCAAGGCTGGCGTCCCCACCCAGATGGGCACGCAGATCCACGGCATGCCCAACTACCGCCGGGTGGTGGAGCTCATCCAGAGCGGCGCCATCGGCAAGGTCACCGAGGCGCATGTATGTGTCTCGCGCGCCTGGGGATTGCAGAGCAAGGAGGACGCCGAGAAGAACAAGGACATCGTCTATGTGGCCGAGCGCCCCAAGGAGGAGCAGACCCCGCCGCCCCATCTGGACTGGGACCTGTGGATCGGTCCCGCGCCTTACCGGCCCTACAACGAAGTGTATTTTCCTGGACCCAAGTGGTACCGCTGGTGGGACTTCGGCAACGGCACGATGTCGGACCTGGGCAGCCACTGGAACGACCTGCCGTTCTGGGCGCTCAAGCTCGACGCGCCTCTCACGATTGAGCCCATCGGCGGCCCGGCGCACGCTGAGATCGCTCCGGCAAGCATGACTGCCATTTATGAGTACGGCCCGCGCGGCGACATGCCTGCCTGCAAGCTCTTCTGGCATCAGGGGGCGGACAAGCCCGAGGTGTGGAAAAACGATCCGGTGATCAGCAAGTGGGCCAGCGGCGTGCTTTTCATTGGCGACAAGGGCATGCTGCTCTCGGACTACGGCAAGTACATCCTGCTGCCGGAGGCGACCTTCAAGGACTTCACCCCGCCCGCACCCTTTATTGCCGACTCGCCCGGCCAGCATCGTGAGTGGCTCGATGCCATCGTCAACGGCACACCCACAGGCAGCCCCTTCGCCACCTATGCGGGTCCGCTCACTGAGGCCAACCACCTCGGCAACGTGGCCTACCGCGCTGGCAGGAAGCTGCATTGGGACACCGTGAACATGAAGTTCCCGAATGCTCCCGAGGCCGAGCGCTTCCTCGGCCGCAAGCCGCGCGAGGGCTGGTCGCTGGGGTGATTTGTCAGTCCTGTATCACACGCGAAGGCGGGAGACTGAGACCTTGCCGGTGAAGCACGCTGCCACGTCGGAACCCTTGTCCTGGGGGCGGTCGGCGTAGCGGGCGGTGTAGTGATACAGCGCGGCCTGGCCTTCTGGCTTGGAATCAAAGCTGACGGTCAGCGGCGAGCGGGCGGGCTGGCTGATCACGGTCTTGGGCAGGGGATGCTCGCCCGGGGGCAGGTGCGGGAAATTGATGTTCCAGTACTCGCCATCCTGCACCGGTTCATCGAGCAGGCGCTGGATCAGTTCGGCGGTCCAGGCGCTCAGGCGTGGCCAGTCAAAGCCCAGGCCGCTGATCATGTAATGGGAAAGTGACATGGCACGCAGCCCGTGGAAAGCGGCCTCGCGGGCGGCGGCGACCGTGCCGGAAATGTGGATGTCCTGGCCCATGTTGCCGCCCTGGTTCACCCCGGAAAGCACCACGTCGGGCTTCAAGTTAAGCCCAAACAAGGCGATGCGCACGCAGTCGGCCGGGGTGCCATGGACGGCGTGACGGCCCTCGCCCCGTTGTTCGACGCGCAGCGGTTCACGCGTGGTGACACGATGACCGCACTGTGAGTGCTCCTGGGCAGGGGCCACGATGGAGCATTGCCCGCCCATCAGCTCGATCGCCGACTCCAGCGCCGCAAGTCCAGGGGCGTCGATGCCGTCATCATTGGTGAGAAGGAAGTGCATGGCGGCAGGTTTTCACCCCTTCGGCTTGAAGTAGCCTCGTTGCTTCTCAGAAATCGGCAGGCCGAGTTTCTCCATCACCATGAGCATGTCCTCCCAAACCTGGCGGCGGGCGACCATGCCGCCGCCTTCCTGCTCCTGGCGCAGGATGTAGGAGGGGTGGTAGGTCACCATGGTCGGAATGCCGTCCACCTCATGGAAGCGGCTGCGCAAGCGGCCCACGGCACCGGGAAGGCCCAGGCCGCTGGCGGCGGTGGCACCCAGGGCGACGATCACCTGGGGGCGGATGAGCCGGATTTCGGTCTGGATGTAGGGCAGGCAGGCGTTCATCTCCTCCGGCGTGGGCTGGCGGTTGCGGCTGCCCTGGCCCTCGCCCATGCCGGGGCGGAATTTGCAGATGTTGCTGATGTACACGCCCGCGCGTTGCAGGCCCATGGCGTTCTCAATGATCTTGGTGAGCAACTGCCCGGCGGGGCCCACGAAGGGCTCGCGCTGGCGCTCCTCTTCCGCTCCCGGGGCTTCGCCGACGAACATCAGTTGCGCCTCCGCGCTGCCGACGGCGAACACCATCGTCTCGCGCAAGCTGCCCAGAGCCCTCGGGGCGGGATCAGCCTCGGCCATCGCTGCAAGATTCGCCAGCTTCTCCGCCACGGTCGCCCCAGGCACCTCAAGAATGCTGCGCTCCGCCGCCGGTCGGAAAGCGGGGGCTGCAGAGGGCTGCGACCATTCGGATGCCGGCCGCTCCCTGGGTGCCGGTGCGGGTGTAGGTGCCACGGAAGGCCGTGCCACCTGCTCACGCACCGGCAAGGGGCGTTCCGGGACGGATGGCTCCGCCACCACCGCAGGAGCAAGGCCCGCGCGCAAGTTCACCGGCGCCCGCCTGCCGAGAACAGGCAGCACCTGCCGCGCCGCTGCCGTCAAAGGCACGGTGGTCTTGCCGCTCTGTCTCACTTGGTCGAGATGGGCGCGCAACAGGATAAGGGCAGCGTTGGACATGTGTTCACCGGTTTAATCACGCGATGAGGGCCGAAGCAAGAGCGAATGCGCAAGGCTCTGGCGGCGTTGCCCCTTCCTCAGCCATGCTTGCCCGCGTCCGGCCTAAGGTTGCGTCACCCGCAAGCGCATGAAGCGATGCGGAACCGTGTCGAGAACGATATTATCTCGCACCACGATGGTTTCTATCCCGCTTGAGGCTGCTTGCGACACTTGAGTGGTCACGCCATTCGCCGGCACATCTCCTCCCGTGCCGTAGTGGGAGCCGTCCGTCCAGGTAACGAGATCATTCGAGACCTGCACCGTGCAGGTCACATCGCTCGCGGAGGGGTTGTGAGTGAACTGCAAGGCAAGGTAGCGAAGGCCGTTGACCGTTTGGGTTTGCGCGGTGGGCAGACCCAGGGTGGAGACGTGGAGTGGATCGAGGGCGAGAGCGTACTTGAGCAGGTTCACGATCTCATCCTTCGCAGGATTGGCGCTGGCGGCGGTGAGCGCCGTGTTGGTTGCGGCGGCCCCGAAGGCTGTGTGCCGCCACGAGTCGATGGGTGCCAGCTCGTCAGCTCCGATGTCCACCCGGGTGCCGGTGAGGCGGGGGGCAGAATCAATGTCTGTCTCGCCGGTTGCAACGACGAAAGCCGGGTCACCTGCATCGATGGCGGGTGAATTGAGCAGGAGATGCAGATCGGGCGTGGCAGTGGTGCTGGCAAACATCGGATCGCCAAAGAGCGCATTGGCATCCTGCGCGCTGGCGCTTTTCCAGGCGGTGAATCCGGTGCGCTGCATGTTGTTCCAGCTCCAGAGCGCCGCGCCCGCCCCAGTTGCGGAATAGTAGAGGTTGTAATTGAGCTTGTTGTTAATGTTATCTGCCGCCGATACAGGCACCGTCACGAGCCAGTTGCCCGCGCCGCAGTAGAAGATGTTACCGCTCAAGACGCAGTTCGAGGTGCGGAAACGAAGCTGCGCCTCACCGTTGCCCCATTGCAGGGTGTCGTTCTTGTAGAAGGTGTTGCCGGTGATCACGCAACCGTCGCTGCCGCCGGTGCCGGTGCTCGCGTATCCGCCCAGGAACAGGCCGGTCTGGTGATTGGCATAGAAGAAGTTGTCGCGCAGTGTGATGGCGCCGGTGAGCTTGCCGGTGTGCTCGCTGGCAAGCTCCACGCCGATGTCTGTGTCATGCACCACGTTGCGCTCGATGGTCACCCGCGTTGCGCCGTCGCAGTACAGGCCGTCGGCGCTGTAATCGCCGTCCGTGTAGGCCTGGTTGCCCTGGCTGCTGATGTTCCAGACCGTGTTGCCGCTGCATTCCCCGTCGCGCGCCTGATCCTGCGCCGCATCCGGACACGTCCCTTCAAACCCGATGAAGTCGATGCCGATGTTGTTGTTGTCATGCACGGTGTTGTTGGTCACCTGGAAGCTGGTGACGTTGCCGTTGAGCGTCAGCGATTCGCTCGACCCGGTCTTCAAATTGTGAACGTCGTTGCTGTCGATCACCACGTCCGTCGCGGGCGTGGTGGAACTGCCATAGACAGCGATGCCGAACGCGTTGCCCGAGTTCGTTGTATTGCCGCCGGTGTTCCAAATGTCATGGACGTTGCAGTTGCGAATCTGCACGTGCTGGCAGGCGCCGCTTAGCATGATGCCCGCCGGCACGAGCGATACGTTCGTGGTCTTGTAGTTGCGCAGTTCGAATCCCTGGATGATCACGTAGCTGCGGTCCACCAAGAGAAAGAGTCCCGTGTCGCCATCCGGTGGCGTCACACCCGTCGCGTCAATCACCGGCGTCTCGCCTGGATAATTGCAAAAGGTCACATACCCGCCCGCCGCCGTGCCGGAGGTGTTGATGGAGACCTTGGCATACGTCCCTGCTCGCACAAAAACGGTGTCGCCCGGCGCCAGCGCATTCGCTGCCTTTTGGATGGTCAGCCAAAGCTGCGCCAGGGAGCCCGGATTGCTGTCGAGCCCGTTCGGAGCCAAATAGTAGCTTGCTGCTTGCACGCCGACTGCCTGGACTATGATAAAAAGTGCGAGAGTGCATGCTCGAAGAGCCGTCACCGCGATGCCGCCCTTACCGCGCGCCCTGCAGACACGCACAATACACGGGGCCATGGTAGTGGGCTTGATCATTTTGTAGTGCGGGGCTCGTGGAATACACTGGATCGCGCATGACTAACCGATCTTAATGCCTCGGGCATTCAATGAGGAGCCTGTTGTTTGGCAAACGGACCACCTTTTTGCAAAGGCAGCTACGGTTGGAGCATAGCAGATAACATTGTGGAAGATCAGGGAAGCCTGAAAGGCTTGAGGAATTTAGCCCAGGGATGAGCGAGGCACGAGCGATTCCCTGGGTAGCCCCGCCGAGACAGGAGAGCGCAAACCCAGCGCAATGCCCGCTCCACAATTGTCCAGCAGCGCCTTCCCCCGGCGCTGCTGGCGAGTCTTCGCCTTCGGCGACGCGATGGATTTGCGCCTCCCCAATTCGCGCGTCGTACCCAGGGTAGCCCTCGCCAAACTCGGGCAACCCTGGGCTGGACTCCAGGAGCCCTTCAGGCTCCAC
>CAINXC010000296.1 GCA_903854655.1 uncultured Verrucomicrobiota bacterium
ATCACGGCCTCGGCGATCTCGATGCCGACATTTTCCTGGGCTTCTTCCGTTGAGGCGCCCAGGTGCGGGGTGAAGACGGTGTTCGGAGCGTGCAGCACCGGATAGTCCGCCGGCGGGGGCTCCACCTCATAAACGTCCAGAGCAGCACCGCCAACCTGGCCGCTCGTAAGGGCGGCGGCCAGGGCGTTGTCGTCGATCAGACCGCCACGGGCGCAGTTGATGATGCGCACGCCCTTCTTGAGAATACCGATGCGACGCTCGTCGAGCATGTGCTTGGTTTCCGCCGTCATCGGCATGTGCATGGTGATGAAATCGGCGTCCTTCACCGCCTCGTCCAACTTGTCGCGCAGTTCCACGCCCAGGGCCTGGGCACGGCTGGCGGAGAGGTAGGGGTCATAGGCCACCACATGCATGGCGAAGGCCTTGGCCCGCTTGGCGAATTCCGCGCCGATACGGCCCATGCCGAGGACGCAGAGCGTCTTGCCGTTCAGCTCGGTGCCGCTGAAGCTCTTGCGGTCCCACTTGCCGGCGACAATGCTGGCGTGGGCCTGAGGGGTCTTGCGCGCCAGGCACATCATCAAGGTGAAGGCCTGCTCGGCGGTGGAGATGGTGTTGCCACCAGGGGTGTTCATCACCACCACGCCGCGCTTCGAGGCGGCGGGCACATCAATGTTGTCCACGCCCACGCCGGCGCGGCCGATCACCTTCAGGCCTGGGGCGGCTTCAATAACCTTGGCGGTGACCTTGACACCGCTGCGGACGATGATGGCGCTGACGTCTTTGGCGGCCTCAACGAAGTCGGCCTCGGCCTTGAGCTTCAGGTTCACCTCCACGTCGAAGGATGGCACCGACTTCAACAGTTCAATGCCTTTGTCTGAAATGGGGTCGGCGACGAGGATTTTATATTTGCTCATGAAGAAAAGGGAAAAAGGGGCCGTAGTGTAGGCACGAATTCCGTGGGCTCAAGCACTGTGTCACGCGGCGGGCGGCTATTGCTTCGCCTGCTCGTAGTGCTCGCGAATCTTGCTCGCCGCCGGGTCCAGCTCGCTGGCCTTCTTGAAGTACTCCAGCGCTTTGGACCGGTTGCCAAGCTTGGCGTGCGTCTGCCCAATGTGGTCAAAGATTTCGGCGTCCTCGATATTCGGCTCCTTGATGGCGGCCTCCACCTCCTCCAGGACCTTCAGGGCCTCCGGGAAATTGCCCTTTTTGAAATGAAACCAGCCCAAGCTGTCGAGATACACCGGGTTTTTGGGTGAAAGCTGGTTGGCCTTCTGGATGAATTCGCCGGCCTGGTCCAGGTTCTTTCCCTGATCCAGCCACATGTACCCGAGGTTGTTGAGCACCACGGCGGCCCGCGTTGGATCATCCTGCGGTACCAGCGCGATGGATTTTTGGTACTTCTGCGCGGCATCATCGAATTTCGCCATGCCCTGCAAGGCGTCCCCCCACAATTGGTAAAAGCTGTCGTTGAGAAGGTCCGGTGCGACGGCCTGGGCGAGGGACTCGGTCTTTTCGTAGAGGCGCAGCGAATCATCGTAGCGCTTCATGGCGCGATTGGCCCACGCAGCCTGCAAGGTGAACCGCGGATTGTTGGGAAACAGTGCGAGGGTTCTCTTGGTGAGCTGCAGGGCCTTGTCCGTCTGGTGAGTCAGCAACAGCAGCCGGCTCAAGTTCATGTAATCGTTGGCATCGCCGCCTGCGTCCTGGATCAGCGCCTCCGCGTGGGGCACGGCCTTTTCATACTGCTCCTTGCGATCGTAAATGCCCACGAGCAGGCGCCGCTGCTCCACATCGCCCGGGGTGTCTTTGAGCAGTTGTTCGAGCAAGGCCACCGCCGCCTCTTCACGGTCCAGGGTCTGATACAGGCGCACCAGCAGTTTGGTGGCGTCGGGGTTGCGGCTGCGCTTGTTGATCGCCTCGGCCACGGTGGCGGCCAGTTCGAGCTGGTTGCTGAGCAGATAGTACCGGGCCACCGCCAGTTCGGATTCTGGCTGCGGAGGTGCCTGGCTGAGTTTCAAAGCCTTCTCGAAGAAGGGGTTCACCCGGGCCTTGTGCTGCTCCTTCAAATCCGGGTGGTTCAGCGGCCACACCTGCTGGGCGGCCCTGCCGGTTTCCAGCCAGAACTGGGGGTCGGCAACGGTCTGCCTGGCGGCGAGATCGAGTGTCCTGGCCGCCTCCTCGTGAAGGTTGCGTGCCAGGTAAATGGTCACTGCGTCACGATACAGCCTGGCATCGTGCGGAAAGCGCGCCAGCGCATCGGTCAGCGCCTTGTTGGCACGATCAGGCTCGAACGGATCGTCACTGGGATAGGTGGCATAGAAACGGGCGAGATTGACGCACGGGGCGCTGTCGTCCGGACTGGCCTTGATGCAGTCCTCAAGCATCTTCACCGCAGCAGGACGGCTGTCGTAATTCAACGCCAGCTCTGCCGTGTGAACGGCGAGCTCGGCATTGCCGGGATCGGCACGCAGCGCGCCCAGGTAATGCTTGAGAGCCTCGCGCATCCGGCCTCCCGTTTCGAGCTGGCGGGCGGCGGCATAGTGCGCCAGCCCCTCGGCCATGGCCAGGGCTTGAGCGCCCGTGAGCGCAGGCTTGATCTGGCCCAGCGACAGGTCGGCACGCTCCTTGGCTGACGGAGCAGCAGCAGCGTTTGCCAACAACAGGAGCACGGCGGCACGCGCGGCAACAGCAACGGCCCGCCACCACCTTCCACGTTCAGACATGAAGGGGTGCTGGCGGGCACGGTTGAAGCCGCTGCAGCCTCGACATGATCGACGCGCAACGTGGGGCAAGTGCATGCCTGGAAGCTATAGAACTAGCTCTTGTAACGCAAACGCTTCTTGTGGCGGTTCGCGCGCATGCGCTTCTTGCGCTTGTGCTTGTTAATCTTCGTCTTTCTGCGCTTTTTGAGCGATCCCATAATGGTTTTGGCGGTTGGGGGGCTGCGTGGCTGGGCGGGTTCAGTGGACGACTTTGTTGAGAGGGTATTCCACAATCCCCTCCGCGCCCATTGACTTGAGTTTCGGAATGATTTCCCGCACCACCGTCTCGTCGATCACCGTCTCCACCGCCACCCAGTCGGGCGTCGCGAGGGAGGAGATGGTCGGAAGACGCAGCGAGGGGATGCACCCGATCACGTTTTGCAATTGCCCTTCAGGCACGTTCATCTTGAGACCCACCTTGTGACGGGCCTCCAGCGCACCTTTGAGCAAAAGAACTAGCCGCTCCATCTTGCCGCGCTTCCAGGAATCGGCGGCGGCGGATGGGCTGGCAATGAACTGGGGGTAGGACTCCATCAAGGTGTCCACGATGCGGAGATTGTTCGCCCGCAGGGATGACCCGGTCTCCGTGATGTCCACAATGGCATCCACAAGTTCCGGCACCTTCACCTCGGTGGCTCCCCAGCTAAATTCGACTTCGGCCTTCACGCCGTGCTTGTCCAGGTAGCGCTGCACCATGCCCACGGCTTCGGTGGCGATGCGCTTGCCTTCGAGATCCTTCACGGACTGCACTGGCGAATCTTCCGGCACCACCAGGACCCAGCGGGTGGGGTTCGAGGTGGCCTTGGAGTAGCGCAGATCCGTGATTACCTCGACCACCGCGCCATTTTCCTCGATCCAATCGCGACCGGTGATGCCGCAGTCCAGGAAACCGTGGTCCACATAGCGGCCAATCTCCTGGGCGCGCAGCAGCCGCAGCTCGATCTCCGCATCGTCCACCGTCGGGCGGTACGAGCGGGAAGGCACCACGATGTTGTAGCCCGCACGCTTGAACAATTCCAAGGTCGGCCCCTGCAGACTGCCGGAAGGCAGTCCAATGCGGAGAGTGTTTTTGGTGGCGGACATCGGGGGTGGAAAAGGGGTCGCGATGTTACGCACTCGTTTTCATTTGGCCAATGGTTTTTTCCTCGGGCGGCCTTTCCTGGAATTTCAGTGATTCTGGTGGACTGCCGTACTGCACCGTTTCGCTGCCGCTCTTGCACACTACTCCCGCCCTGAGGTGAAATTGACAGCGCGGCGTCATGATGTAACATTAACAGCATGACGCGCACTCAGATTCAATTGCCCGATGAACTTTATCAGCGCGCAAAGGCTTTTGCGGCTGAGAGGGAGCTGTCTCTTGCTGAGATTACGCGGCGGGGCATCGAGCTGTTTTTGGAGCGATTCCCACAGCCCATGCCCGAACCCAGGAAGTGGCAGATGCCACGGGTGGATGGCGGGGGCATCAAAGTGCCGTTGGAAGACCTCCGTGAAATCAGTGACGGCGAGGAGGCCGCACGAAGCCTGCGCCGTCGATGATCTCGCTGGATACCAACATCCTTCTGCCCGCCGTGGAATCGGGGAACGCGGATCATGCCCGCGCCGCCGCCTTCATGGCTTCGCTGGACGATCGCAAGGACGTGGCCATTTCCGAGTTCATCCTGCTCGAACTGTATGGTCTGCTCCGCAATCCAGCCGTTCTGGCCAGGCCCCTGAACCCCACGGCAGCGGTTGACGTATGCGAGGCATTCAGACACCATCCACGATGGCAAATCATCGGCTTCCCAACAGAGAGCCGTGCATTTCATGACGCTCTTTGGCCCAGGCTTCGGGACAAGACTTTCGCCCGTCGCCGCGCCTATGATTGGCGGGCGGGGCTGTCCATGCTTCGGCAAGGCGTCACAGAATTCGCGACGGTAAATGTGAAGGACTTCGAAGGCCTGGGCTTCGCTCGTGTTTGGAACCCGCTGAAACAATGATGCAACCGCCAGCCGGTGCGACCTTGAGTTCCTGCACGCACATTCCCGCGCTTTTCCAGTTTACCCCTGTCGCACGCTCCCCTATAAACGGCGCATCATGCACGATCCCCGCCTCGACCAGCTCGCCCGTCAACTCGTTCGCTATTCCACCCAGGTCAAGAAGGGCGACCGCGTGTGGATCGACTGCTTCGACGTGCCAAGCGAGGTGGCCGTTTCGCTGATCCGCGCGGTGGTGGAGGCCAAGGGGCTGCCGATTGTCAAATTGCATGACTCGGTGGTGTCACGCGAGCTGATGATCCACGCCACGGAGGAGCAGTACGACGTCCTGGCGAAGAACAACCTGGAGCTGATGCAGGAAACCGACTGCTACATTGCGGTGCGCGGCAGCCATAACATCACGGAAAACTGTGATGTGCCGACGGAGAAGATGAAGATGGTGATGGCCAAGCTGCGCCCGCTGCAAAACGAGCGGGTGAATAACACGCGCTGGTGCGTGCTGCGCTGGCCCACCGCCTCCATGGCACAGCAGGCCGGCATGAGCACGCAGGGCTTCGAGGACTTCTTCTTCCGCGTGTGCCTGCTCGATTATGCGGCGCTGGTGCCGGCCATGAACGCGCTCAAAAAGCTCATGGACAAGGCCGAGCAGGTCCACATCAAGGGACCGGGCACGGATTTGCGCTTCAGCCTCAAGGGCCTCAAGGCCATCGCCTGCGGCGGCAAGCACAACATTCCGGACGGGGAGGTGTTCAGCGCACCAGTCAAGGACAGCGTCGAGGGCCATGTGAGCTACAACGCGCCAACCATCTATCAAGGCGTGGCCTTCGACAGCCTGAAGCTGGAGTTCAGCAAGGGCAAGATCGTCAACGCCACCGCCAACAACACCAAGGCGCTGAACAAGATCCTCGACAGCGATGAGGGCGCCCGGTACGTGGGTGAATTCGCCATCGGCTTCAACCGCGAGATCAAGGAGCCCATGCGCGACATACTGTTCGACGAGAAGATCGCCGGCAGCTTCCACTTCACCCCCGGCCAGGCTTACGAGGGCATCGCCGACAACGGCAATCGCAGCCAGGTTCACTGGGACATGGTCTGCATCCAGCGCCCAGAGTCTGGCGGCGGTGAAATCTGGTTCGATGGCAAGCTCATCCGCAAGGACGGC
>CAINXC010000297.1 GCA_903854655.1 uncultured Verrucomicrobiota bacterium
CTACTTCCTGCTGCCGGAGCTCACCGCGCTGGAAAATGTCCTGCTGCCGGCCATGATCGGCGGCAAATCGGCGGAAAAGAGGGCGCGCGACCTGCTCGACCGCGTGGGCCTGGGCGACCGGCTGCAGCACCTGCCCACCGAACACTCCGGCGGCGAGCAGCAGCGCGTGGCCATCGCCCGCGCCCTGATCAACGACCCCGGCATCCTTTTCGCCGACGAGCCCACCGGCAACCTCGACTCCACCACCGGCGGCGGCGTCATGGACATGCTGCTCTCCGTCGTTGCGGAAACGAAAAAAACGCTGATTGTCGTGACCCACGATACAGGGCTGGCCGAACGAGGCGATCGCAAGCTGGTGCTGCGCGACGGACTGTTAGTGGAATAGCTGCTGGTACGAATCCCCCCATGAAGATCTACATTGACGGACAAATGCTCGACGAGAAAGACGCGAAGATTTCAGTCTTCGACCACGGCCTGCTGTATGGCGACGGCGTGTTTGAGGGCATCCGCTTCTACTCCGGCCGCATCTTCCGCCTGGAGCAGCATCTCGTGCGCCTGTATGAATCCGCCCGCGCCATTGCCCTGACCATCCCCATGACCATCGAGGAGATGGCGGAGGCGACGCTCAAGACCGTGGCCGCCAATGGCCTGCGCGACGGTTACATCCGCCTGCTCGTCACCCGTGGCGTGGGCACCCTGGGGCTCGATCCTGACCGCTGCCCCAAGGCTTCCGTCATCATCATCGCCGCGACCATCGCGCTGTACCCCCGGGAGCGCTACGAGCAGGGCCTCACACTCATCACCTGCGCCACCCGCCGGCCCACGCCCGCCTCGCTGAGCCCGCGCGTGAAGTCGCTCAACTACCTGAACAACATCATGGCCAAGATCGAGGCCAAGCAGGCTGGCTGCGAGGAAGCCGTGATGCTCAACGAGCAGGGCTACGTGGCCGAGTGCACAGGGGACAACATCTTCGTCGTCAAGGGCGGCAAGGTCACCACCCCGCCCACCTATTCCGGCGCGCTCGACGGCATCACCCGCCACGCGGTGATGGAGCTCATGGCCAAGCTGGGCATCGAATGCCGCGAGGAAGTCATGACCCGCCACGAGATCTACACGGCGGACGAGGTCTTCCTCACCGGCACGGCGGCGGAAGTCATTGCCGGGGTGTCGCTGGACCGCCGCGACATCGGCACCGGCAAGCCCGGCCCCATCACGCTCCGGCTCGTGGAAGAATTCACCAAGATGGCGAACTCCGAAGGCGCCCCGGTGCCGTATTAATCTACTGGATGAAGTGCGACGTTTGCAGCAAAGAAGCCACAGTGTTCCTGACCCAGATCATCAATGGGCAGATGACCACTGTGAACTTGTGTGAGACCTGCTCGAAAGAGAAGGGGGTGACGGACACCATGGGCTTCGGCCTTGCGGAGGCCTTCCTCTCCCCCGGCGCCGCCAAGCAGAGCGAGGAGATGGCCTGCCCGGCCTGCGGCTTCACCCAGGCGCAGTTGAAGAAGATCGGGCGCATGGGCTGCCCCGAATGCTACACCACCTTCCGCGACGGGCTCGACAGCCTGCTCAGCGCCATGCACAAGGGCACCAAGCACGTGGGCAAGGTGCCCACCGGCAAGGCCGTGAGCGCCGCCGAGCTGAAGCGGGTGATCGTGATGCACCGCGAGGAATTGCAAAAGGCCGTGAAGGAAGAGCGCTACGAAGAAGCCGCCCGCCTCAAAGCCGAGATCGAGTCCCTGCAATTGCGCCTCGACTGAGGCGCGGGCCTCCCTGAAAACAGGTCCTATACGACCTATAGGACTTGTCTGGAGCGGCCCTTTGCCCTTGACCGCCGGTGCGCGGTTTCGCTAGTCTTGCGGAAACACGCCACGCCGCATGACCTACCACCTCGCCCGCAATGGCGCCCAGCTTGGCACCTTTGCCGAAGACAAACTTCAGGAAGCCATGGCCAGCGGCGAGCTTCGTTCCTCGGATCTGGTGTGGCACGAGGGCATGACGGACTGGCGGCCGCTGGGCGAGATCGTCAGTGCTGCCGCCGGTGATGTACCGGGCCCCCTTCCGCCGCCCATTCCC
>CAINXC010000298.1 GCA_903854655.1 uncultured Verrucomicrobiota bacterium
ACAGCTCATCGACTGGAACGACGAAAAGACACTTCCGTTCCCGGACAATCTCGTCTTTCTTGATCTGCTGAACCCCGGCCGTGCCGAGGAACTGGAAGCTGAAAAATGGCTCGAGTACCAACTCCCCACGCGTGAAGAAATGCAGGAGATCGAGGAATCCAGCCGACTCTACACAGAGAAGGGCACGCTCTACATGACTGCGTGGCTGCCCGTCGGACTGGACACGCCTGATCCTGACAACACGTCCATTTCATTCGTCATTGCGCCAGATTGCCTGACCACCGTGCGCTATGCCGACCCACTGTCCTTCCGCATTCTTGTGGACCAGGCCAAACGCCAGTGCAGCACGCCGCTGACCAGTGACGCGGTCTTTCTCCTCCTGCTGGAGCTCATCGTCGCCCGCATCGCCGACGCACTGCAGGGCGTCGAGGGCGACATGAAAAAAATCTGTCGTGACATCTTCAGCCTGGACCCGCACAAGGCGCATGCAGCGGTGGAAAAAGACCTCAGCGATGTCGTCAAGCTGCTGGGACGCCGCAGCGCCCTCGTCGCCAATGTGCGTGAGAGCCTGCTCAGCATCAGCCGCATGCTACAGTACTTCCTCAACAACGCATCCACTTGGATGCGCGGTGATCTCGCCGCGCAGTTCCGCAGCGTCATGCGCGACATCAAGAGCATGGACGACTACACCAACCAGCAGACGCAGGAGATGACCTTTCTGCTGGAGTCCACCCTGGGTCTCATCAACATCCAGCAGAACCAGATCATCAAGATCTTCACCGTCGCCAGCGTGCTCTTCATGCCGCCGACCCTCATCGCCAGCATCTACGGCATGAATGTCGGCCTCCCCGCCGCTGAAAATGGCTTTGCCTTCGTTCTCGTCATGATCATGATCGTCCTCTCTGCGATCCTGCCTATCGTGTACTTCAAACGCAAACGCCTGCTGTAGCAGCAGTCAGTGATCTAGCCCCTTCATGGGGAAATCCGCACTCTGCGTGTGCTGCCCGTCCATGATCGTTTTCATCCTGGCAATCAGATCGGGATGCTCAGTGGCGAGGTCTTTGGTTTCGGCGGGATCCTTGGCGATGTTGAAGAGTTCTTCGGTCACGACAGCAGCGGCTTTCGCTTTGCCTTTAGGGACCAGGTTGCGGCGCACGAGTTTCAAGTCACCCATGCGGAGCATCTGCTGGCCGCCGTAACTGGGAAATTCGCGGTAGAGAAAATCGCGTGCAGGCTGCGTCTCCCCCAGAAGCGTCGGGGCGAAACTGATGCCGTCGGTTCGCGGCGTTTTATCCTTGGCACCCACGAGTTCGAGCAGTGTGGGCATCCAATCTTCAAAGCCGGTGATGCGGTCGCTGGTGCTGCCTGCTTTAATCCTGCCCTGCCACCGCACGACGCAGGGCGAGCGGAAGCCGCCTTCATACAGCGTGCCTTTGCCATCGCGCCGACCTTCGCTAGAATTGAAGAAGGCGCAGTCAGTGCCAGCGAGTCCCTGATGCGTGCCGCTGACGGGGCCGTTGTCACTGACGAAGACGAAAATCGTGTCGGCATCGAGGCCGAGCTCGGTGATCAACGCCTGCATGCGGCCGATTTCGCGATCCATGCGCGTGATCATCCCCGCATACGCAGCCTTGGGCTTGAAGTGCGGGAGGTAGCCGTCGCCGCCGGGATAGGGCGGATCGTCGAACTTGCCGAGGTATTCCTGCAAAGAGTCATCCGGCACCTGCAGGGCGACATGCGGCACGGTGGTGGGCCAGTAGAGGAGGAACGGTTGGTCCTTGTGATCGCGGGCGAATTTAAGCGCCTGTTCCGCAATGAGGTCAGCGGAGTACTCGGTGCCCTTGAAGCGCTGATAGCTCTCTGGTTTCGAAGGATCTTCATCTGGCCTGAGCTTATCAGCGGAGGG
>CAINXC010000299.1 GCA_903854655.1 uncultured Verrucomicrobiota bacterium
AGAAGAAGCCGGTGTTGCCCCAGTTCGCCCGCCACAAGTCACGGTCAGGCCGCATGACCTTCAGTTGTCGCCAGAAGTCCGTGATGGGATTGATACGGAAGGCGGCCTTTGGGTCGGCGGCAGGCACATGGGTAATGCCCCGGCTGAGCCGCCAGCCCACGAACGCGAGCCCGGCAAGAATCAGCCCCGGCACGGCGGCCATTCCCGCCATCGAGGAGGCAAAGTATCCGGCGGCCACCGTGCCCGCGATCACCCCGATGAAGGTGAGCATCTCGACGATGCCATTGCCCCAGGAGAGCCTTTCCAACGGCAGCAGCTCCGGCAGGATGCCGTACTTCGCCGGGCCGAACGCCGAGCTGTGGCAGCCCATCAGAAAGACGGCGGCAAGCTCCAGCGGCATGGAATGAAGGTGCATCCCGACGGCGGCAATCAGCATGATGCCAATCTCGACCAGCTTGATGACCTCCATCAGGCGCTGCTTGCTGAAGCGGTCGGCCAGCCAGCCGCCCAGGATAGAGAAGACGAGGAAGGGCGCGGCGAACAGGGCGGCGATGAGCGACACGTACGTGTTCCGGCTGGCCTCCGACATGGGGCCTGCCATCACCAGCAGGGTGACCAGAGTTTTGAGCGTGTTGTCGCTGAAGGCGTTCTGGGTCTGGGTGCCCATCAGATACCAGAAGCCGGGGCGCCAGTTGGGGGCGGGAGAGGAAGAGGTGGTGCTCATGGTATCAGCGTGAGGTGCGGTTGCCAAACAGACGGCCCAAGATGAGGTGCGCGGGCACATACGCCAGCACCAAAAGCAGAAGCATCCACACCACCAGGTACACGCCCGGCGGCATCCAGGTTTGCGGATGGGCGTCGTCGAGACCGAACACATAGTCCACGTTCAACGGCGTGTTTGGATTCGGCAGTTGGGCACCAGCAGGCGGCAGGAAGAAGAAAGCCACCAGGCACAGCACCCAGGCGAGCACGGTCCAGGTCTTCAAGGCGCGGCGGTCATAACCCAGGCGCGCGACCAGGAACACCAGCAGGAAGGGCAGCCAGCCGTGGAAGAAGGACAGGCCGCGCAGGAACAGCGAGTGGCCCGGGTCGAACATGTAGGCCGTCATGCCGCTGTGGGGTGCGACGATCTGCCACACGAAATCCAGGCACCAGAACACCTGCGGCACCAGGATGCCCACGGCGGCCATCGACACAGCAAGCGGGCTTTCGGCCCACATCCCGTAAAGAGTGATGAGCAGCGCGATGTCGCAGAAGTACAGGAAATTGGTCGGCCCATAGTCGATCCAGTACACCGGGACCAGCACCGCGACGAAGAGCGCATAGACGATCTTGAGCCACAGCGGGATCAAGCCAGAGTGAGAGTGGGTGTTCGTGTTCACGGGCAAAGGATGAGCGCAGAGGCTCGGAACGGCGATGTGATAAAAGCAGATGTGCCATCGACACGGTCAATGAACGCATCGCGGATTAATCTTGCCGCTTCACGGCGCAGACTGCTAGCGTCTTTGCACCATGAGACCCGTTCTTGCCGCCGCCCTCCTTTTTTCCGCTTCCACCCCGGCCTCCGCCCAGGAGGTGCATGCCGACCGCACCGTCACCTTCCACTACACCGCGCCCAACGCCCACGAGGTTTCCGTCTCCGGCGACTGGGGCAAGGGCGGGCCGCTGACCAAGGACGAGGCGGGCCTGTGGAGCCTCACCGTGGGTCCCCTGGAGCCGAACCTGTACAGCTATAACTTCACTGTCGATGGCAAGCAGGCGCTTGATCCGTTCAACAACCGGTTCAAGCCCGAGCGCGTGGGCGCGGCCAATGTGGTCGATGTTCCCGGCGACAAGCCCGCCGTGTGGGACCGCCAGCCCGGCGTTCCCCACGGCGTCGTCCATCTGCATGACTACGATGCCAAAGCCCTCGGCAGCGTGCGCCACCTGCGCATCTACACCCCGCCCGGCTATGACAAGGCGGCGGATACACGCTATCCCACGCTGTACTTGCTCCACGGCTCCGGCGACAACGAGGCGACCTGGTCGGAATTCGGCCGCGCCCAGGTGATCCTCGACAACCTCATCGCCGCCGGCAAGGCAAAGCCCATGCTCGTGGTGATGCCCGACGGCCACACCGGCCCGCCCATGCCGCGCAACTCCCCCAAGGCGGCCGAGGCTCGCACCAAGTACCTGTCAGAGTTCGAGACCGATCTCCTCAGTGAAATCATCCCGCTGACGGACAGCCTTTACCGCACCCGTCCCGACCGCGAGAGCCGCGCCATCATCGGCCTGTCCATGGGCGGCAACCAGTCGCTCATCGTGAGTTTGAACCACCTTGACCTGTTCGCCTGGGTGGGCGGCATGAGCAGCGCCCTGCGCGAGCCCGAAACGCAGATCGCTCCTTTCCTCAAGGACACCGCAAGCGCCAACGGCAAGCTGCGTCTCCTTTGGATCGCCTGCGGCCAGGACGACCGCCTGCTGCCCGACAACCAGCGCCTCGACGCCCTCCTCACCGAGAAGCAGGTGAAGCACAGCTTCGTGCAAACACCGGGCGCCCACGCCTGGCCGGTGTGGCGCCGGAATCTCGCGGAGTTCGCGCCGAAGTTGTTCGAGTAAGCCATCCCTTCAGGCACCGGGGCTTGCATTCGCCGACGCGAACCTCCAGCATGGGCGAATGCTGATCCGGCTGTTCTGCTTTGCATCGCTGATGTCGTGTCTTGTTTGCGGGCAGGACATCAGCATCGACACCTCCGCATTCGATCCTGCCTTCGGCATCGCCATCACGAAGCAGGACCGCAAACTGCATTGCGCATGGATGACCGGCGACGGAGCTTCTTGCGAGATGCTGCTCGATCTGGAGGCTGGCAAGCCTCTGATTGATTCGCTTGCGATCAATCACAAGACCATCGCAAGCGCCATCATCCCCGTATTTCGCGTGACCACAGGACCGCGCAAGCGCGAAGCGTTGAATGCGCCCTACACTTTCTTCGATCACGTCTTCAAAAGCGAAGCGGAGGTGACGTGGCAGGAGTCGTCCCTCCAAGCAAACAAGCTGCGTGTGAGCAGCTCCGGCACCAGCGCCACCATTGAACTGGGCGGAATGAAAGCGGGCTTGTTTCATGGCTCGCTGCAACTGCATCTTTATGCGGGCAGCCCGCTGGTTCATTTGCAGGCGGTGATGACCTTGGAGCAACCGGAGACGGCCTATTCCTATGAGGTGATTTTGGAAAGCGCCTTCACGCAGATCTTCTGGGCGGATTTGGAAGACCAGTTGCAGAGCGCGTCACCGGAGGGGGACATGAAGCCAAGGCGGGTGCGTTATCGCACCATCATCGGGCGGCAGGGCGAGGCTGGCGCGCTCGCGCTGTTCCCACCGCCTCACGCCTTCCTTTACCCCAAGGATGAGGCTGACAACTTTGGGTTTGTGCAAACAGGCGCGCGCGGCATCGGCATCTGCCAGCCAGTAACGAAGCTGCGGTTCAGCCCGCTGTTCGATGCTCCGGCAGGCCGGTATCAGCGCATGGGGGCGTTCCTGCTGCTCGGTGATGGCGATGCAGGGGCCACGCTGGAAAAGGTGAAGCGCTACACCCATGGCGACACCTTGAAGGAGATCGAGGACCACCTCACCCTCATCACCCACGAGCATGCAGCCTTGACCGTGCACGACCGAACCGACAAGCCCTGGGGGCCGGCCTTCGCCAGGGCCTTCAAGAAAGTGAATGCCAGGATCGTCCAGCTCGCCGAGTTCCATGGCGACGGCCTTACCAGCAAGGAAAACGACACCGGCAGCGCCCGGCTCGATGACTACCGCGACATGTATCGAACATGCCGGAAGTACTCGGACAATGATCTCCTCGTGCTGCCCGGCGAGGAGCCCAACAGCGCCTTCCCCGGCCACTGGATCCTCATGTTCCCGAAGCCGGTGTACTTCACCCGCAAGCGCGCCGAGGGCCAGCCCTTCAAGGAGGAGCTGCCGCCCTACGGCACGGTGTATCACCTCACCGATGCGGACAGCGCCCACCAGATGCTGCTGGAAAACAAGGGGCTGGCCTGGACCGCGCACGGGCGCATCAAGGGCTCCCGCAACTGCCCGGACCAGTACAAGGACAAGGACTGGTATCAGAGCCCGCAATGGCTGGGCGCGACATGGAAGGCCATGCCCGCCGACTTGTCGCAGGCCCGCCTGGGCGTCCGCTGCCTGGATCTGCTCGACGACATGAACCTCTGGGGCCAGCGCAAGTACGCGGTGGGGGAGTTCGACTGCTTCCATGTGGACGAGAGCAGCGAGCTCTACGGCAACCTCAACGCCAGCTACCTGCACATGCTGCGCAAGCCCACGGTGGACGACTGGTCGCCGGTGCTGGACTGCCTGCGCCGGGGCGATTTCTTCGTCAGCACCGGCGAGGTCCTGCTGCACTCCTGCAAGGTAGGTTCAGGCCAAGTGACCGCCGACGTGGAATGGACCCTGCCGCTGGCGCACGCCGAAGTCGTGGCCTGCGACGGCAAGCGCATCGAACGGCAGACCATCGCCATCAACAATGCCAAGGAGTTCGGTCGCAAAACCTTCGAGTGGCCCGTAACTCTTCAGAACCCAAAATGGGTGAGAGTGGAGGTGTGGGACATCGCCGATGACGGGGCCTTCACCCAGCCGCTGTATATTGGGGATTGAGATGGTAAGGCTCCCGCCTCCCGTTGCAAGACCCTCGGGCCTCCGGCGTTCTCAGGCGCACCATGAGATCCGATCTTGCCCTTACCCTCGCCGTCGTTGTTTGCAGCCCTCTTTGCCTTGCGGAGAAGGCGGTCGATTTGAAACCTGCCAGCGTGAAGCCTGGAAAGCTACTGGTGGATGAGAGCTTCAGCGGAACGGAACTCGCCAAGCACTGGAACATCGCCAAGGGCGACTGGCAGGTGCAGGAGGGAGCGGTGGTGGGCAAGGAGAAGAAATCAGACAACCACCCCGCAGTGCTGTTTCTCGCCCAGCCGATCCACAACGCGGTGATCCGGTTGTCGTTCAAGCTCGACGGCACCGATGGTTTCGCTCTGAGCCTGAACAAGGCGCAGGGCCATCTGTTCCGCGTGAGCGTGACCAGCAAGGGCATCTCTGCAGCGATGGACAAGGACAAGAAGGACCCCGCATCCAAGAACGAGAAGCTGGGCGAGGCCGGGGCAAAGTTCGACAAGGGCGTGTGGTACACCATGCTGGTCGAATTCCAGGGCGGCAACCTTTCGGTGCAGACCGACAACGGCGCGAAGATCGTGGCGAGCCATCCGGGAATTGACGCCGACAAAACGGGCTACCGCTTTGTCACCAAAGGTGAGTCGCTGCTGGTGGATGACATCAAAGTTTGGGAAGCAGCTGAATAGGCAAGACCCCACTTTCGAGGTCGGCATCCGGAGTGATGCTTGGCAGTTCGCGAAGCGTCCTGGAGTGCGGTGGCAGAGATGCAAGGAGCACTCCTTGCATCGACGACACCGCTTTCGAGAGGACAGGCGGCCGGATTTGGCGGTGGCGCGTGATCGGAGGGGTGCGGGCTGATTTTGATCGACCCTGGTCGCGAGTCTTTCGCTCCGGCAAAAGCGGTGTCGCGCTATCGCTTGCCACGCGCACTCCACGACGCTGCCGCGCCCGGCGTTGCCAAGCGGCCAAAAAAAGAGGAGCCTCGCGGCTCCTCTTTCGTTGAGTGATATTGAATCAAGCCGGGGCGCCAGCAAGTCCCGGCGCGAGGCCGGGCTCGCCGCCATCCTGGCGCACGGGGCGGGGGTCCACCATCTTGGGGATCGGCGGGGGCGACGGGGGCTTGGTGGGGGAAGGCGGCGGATTGGACATGTGGCCCTTCTGCATGATGTCCTTGATGTGATCGCCGTCCAGCGTCTCAAACTCCAGCAAGGCAAGAGCGATGGCATCGAGCTTGTCGCGATACTGGGTGAGCAGCTTCGTGGCCTTGGCGTAGGCTTCGTCGATGAGGCGCTTCACCTCCTCGTCGATCTGCTGGGCGGTGTGCTCGCTGTAGTTGCGGCTGCGCGAGATGTCGCGGGCCAGGAATACGGCGCCCTCTTCGTCGCCGTATTCGACCATGCCCATCTTTTCGCTCATGCCCCAGGCGCAGACCATCTTGCGGGAGAGGCTGGTGGCCTGGCGGATGTCGCCCATCGCGCCGTTGGTCACATTGCCAAACTTGATTTCCTCGGCCACGCGGCCGCCCATGGCCACGACGAGATCGTCGAGCAGCTCAAACTTGCGGTGGGTGAACTTGTCCTCCTCCGGCAGCCACATGGTGGAGCCAAGCGAAGGGCCGCGAGGGATGATGGTGACCTTGTGAAGAGGCTCGGTGTTCTCCAGCACCTCGATGAGGATGGCGTGGCCGGCCTCATGGTAGGCGGTGTTTTCCTTTTCTTTCTCGCTCAGCGCCATGCTGCGGCGCTCGCGGCCCCAGCGCACCTTGTCGCGGGCTTCTTCAAGCTCGGGGGTGCCGATGGACTTGAGGTTGCGGCGGGCGGCAAGCAGGGCGGCTTCGTTGATCAGGTTCGCGAGTTCGGCGCCGGAGAAACCGGGGGTGCCTCGGGCGATCTTGTGAATGTCGGCGTCCTCGGAGAGCTTGACCTTGCGGGAGTGGACCTTGAGGATTTCGTCGCGGCCTTTCACGTCCGGCAGGCTGACGGTGACCTGGCGGTCGAAACGACCGGGGCGCAGCAGCGCGGGGTCGAGCACGTCCGGGCGGTTGGTGGCGGCAATGATGATGATGCCCTCCTGGGTGTCAAAGCCGTCCATTTCCACCAGCAAAGCGTTGAGCGTCTGCTCGCGCTCGTCGTGACCGCCGCCCATGCCGTGACCACGATGACGGCCCACGGCATCGATTTCATCGATGA
>CAINXC010000300.1 GCA_903854655.1 uncultured Verrucomicrobiota bacterium
AAACGCTTGTTGAAGAATTTCCTGGAACTCTGTCAATAACACCGGTTAAGTCATCCCTCATGTGAGTGCGCCCCCCCTGCGCTTCTTCACCCCTACAATGTCACGACTCACCGCCATTCGCGAAGCGCTCGATCAGTCGCCCAACAATGCTTCTTTGCTGCAGCTTTACGGGCACGCCTGTCTTGAGGAACTTCAGTTCGACGAGGCGCGTGATGCGTTCGATCGCGTGCTGGCCATCGACCCCGGTCAATGCGACGCCCACCTGGGGATCGCCCGTGTGCTGCTGATGCAGGGGGATTCCTCCGGCGCGGCCGTGCGTGCCGAGCGTGTCTTGCAAAGTGATCCAAGCAACGCCCCGGCGCATCTGCTGATCAGCCGCGTCTTCCTCAGCGAAGGCGACCGCGTCCGCGCCCTGGAGCATTTTGAGAAAGCCGTGCGCAGCGACGCCGCCGTGAGCGACGTTTCGCTGGAACAGGAACTGGGCCGCAGCGCCGGCGAGGTGCGCAAGAACATCGCCGCTCCCAATCCGCCCGAGCCCGCGTTCTCCGATCCTTTCACCAGCTCGGAGTTCCCGCCCGACCCATTTGAGGACCCGTTCGTGGACGATCCTGCCGAGGACTGGCGTCCGGAAACCTTCTTTGCCCCGGGCGATCCCGAGCGCAACCGGGTGAACTTCGAAGCCGTGGGCGGCATGGAGGAGCTCAAGGAAGAGATCCGCCTGAAGATCGTCTATCCCCTGCAGCATCCGGAGCTTTACAAGGCCTACGGTCGCAAAGCGGGCGGCGGCATCCTCATCTTCGGCCCCCCTGGCTGCGGCAAGACGCTCATGCTCCGCGCCGTCGCTGGCGAGGTGGGCTGCAATTACTTCGCCATCGGCCTGCATGAGATCTTCGATCCCTACTTCGGCAGCAGCGAGCGCAACCTGCACCAGGTGTTTGAAACCGCGCGGGCAAACTCACCCTGCGTGCTCGTGTTCGATGAGCTTGATTCGCTGGCGGTGGACCGCCGCCATCTGCGCGAGAGCCAGATGCGCAACCTGGTGAACCAGTTCCTGTTCGAACTCGACGGCCTGCGCTCGGACAACTCGCGCATCCTCGTCATTGGTGCGACCAACGCCCCATGGCAGCTCGATCCAGCGTTCCGTCGTCCAGGCCGGTTCGACCAGACGATCTTCGTCCCGCCACCCGATTTTCCTGCCCGCGCCCAAATCATTGAGCTGCTGGCCAAGGACAAGCCAATTTCGCAACTTAACGTGGACGACCTTGCCAAGGCGACCAAGGGCTTCACCGGGGCGGATTTGAAATGGGTGTTCGACCGCGGGGCCGAGCTTGCCTTGTCCGAGGCCGTTCACACCGGTCGCCCGGTGCCCATCAGCATGGAACTGCTGCTCCAGGTGGCCAACCAGCACCGCCCCTCCAGCGGCGAATGGTTCGAGGGCCTGCGCCCTCACGTGCAGGAAGCCACCCAGGACAGCCTGTACACCGATGTGCGCAAATTCTTGAGCGCGCCTACTTCGCTGTAGGTCGCTACCGCCCGCTCTTGTACATCCGGCCCAGCACCTCGTCCAAATTGACGGGGGTCACGGCCTCAGGTTCGCGTTCGGTGCGCGACGGTGGTTCATAGTGCTTGTCTGCCACGGCCTTCTTGATGATCTCGAAGGCCGTTTCCATTGGCATTGGCTGCCGGATGGTGGCGTCGATCACGCTGTTGCGCACCAGTTCAAGGCCGCCCTCCATGCCCAGGATAAGCATGTGATCGCGCACCTGCGCCGCAGTCACCGCATCGCTGGCCCCCTGGGCCATCAGGTCATCGTGGGCGAACACGACATCAAAGTCATGCTGCAGGCGCAATGCCTCCTCCGTGCGTGCCTTTGCCACCTCGCGCGACCAGCCGCCCGGTGCCTCATGCACCACGACAATGCCGGGCTCCGCCTTCAGCGCTTCATGAAAACCCTCGCTGCGGGCCTGGGTGGAAAAGCAGGCCGGATCACCCGTCAAATGCACGACGCGCCCCGTCACCTGGGGTTTGTTCTCGTCCGCAGCCTTGCGCTTGAGCGCCTCCACCACGAGCAGGCCCGCCTTTTCGCCCAGCTTTTTCTGGCCCACAAACACCACGGCAGTACAGGCGCCCACACCGAAGCGTTCATCGAGGCCTATGACCACCGTGCCGCTGTTGCGGAGGCTTTCCGTGATCCCGGCGGTGATATGCACCTCCTGCGGGCTGATAATGAGGAAGACCGGGCGCTCGGACAGCGCTTTGTTAAGCTGCCCAATCTGGGTGCCCGCGTCGCCGGCCGCGTCCAGGATCTTGAACCTATAGCCGTCGATCTGGCGCACGGCTGCCTGCATGAGCGTTGCTTGAAGGCGTAGAAAGGGATCAGCCAGATTAGAAGCACAGAACAGGATGAGCTTTTTCGTCGTGTCCTCAGCTTCCTTTTCTTCAGCAGTCGGCAAGGGCGCGGGGGCGGCCTCTGCCTTCGGCATGGCTTCTTTCTGAGCCTGAACGGCACGTTCCACCCTGGCCACCTTGTCTTCCTCGGACTCCTCGCAGCCAGTGAGCAGGACAAGTCCGGAGGCGGGAATCAGCTTCAAGAGCCAGCGGCGGTCAACGTTCATAAATGGGGCGCTATTAAAGGCATGAACGCCACCGCTTCACAAGCGCCGTTATCGTCTTGCCGCAGTCGTCAGCGGCGTCACCGGGTCCGCCACCAAGCGCTGCTGCTCCACATTGAGCCGGCAGGTGGGCAGGCGCGGCAGCACGTGGCGGGCGAACAGCTCGCACTCCTCAAGGTGCGGATAGCCGCTCAGGATGAAGGCGCGCATGCCCATGTCCATGTACTGGTTCAGCTTCGCCAGCACCTGATCCGGGTCACCGACGATTGCGCTGGCGCAGCCGGATCGCGCGCGGCCAATGCCGGACCAGACGTGTGGTTCGATGAATCCCTCGTCATCCGCCTGCTCGCGCAGCGCATCCTGGCGCAGCACGCCCGCGCTGCGACTGTCCTGGGAGCGGTGCTTGATTGACTCGCCCACCTTGTCATCAAGTTTTGAGAGCAGCAGCCGGGCAGCCTCGCGCGCCTCCGCCTCCGTCTCGCGAACGATCACATGGATGCGCAGTCCATAGTCCAGGGTGCGGCCATGCCTGGCCGCCAGGGCGCTCATCCCGCGCATCGTCTCCTGCAGCAGAGCCGTCGTTTCAGGCCACATCAAAAATACGTCGCAATGCTTCGCGCACAATTCTTGTGCAGCGGGCGAGATGCCGCCGAAATAAAGAAGCGGCCCACCATTCTGCTGATAAGGCTTGGCC
>CAINXC010000301.1 GCA_903854655.1 uncultured Verrucomicrobiota bacterium
CGGGGCAGTTCCTGTTCGCAAGATGACCCTCGCTGCTCGAATGATCCATGCACCAATTTCCCGGATGGACCACACATTGGTCATTGTAGCGGATTCTACTGGGCGCCAGACTGAACAACCTTGCCTAAGCGGTGATAACGCAAAAATCACCGAAACATCGCTTGAAGGGATGACTTGCATCGTCGTTTTCAATTTGCAGGCTAGCTACCTTCCAGCATTCAAGAATTCCCTCGGAGTTTCGTTTAGCTTATTTCTTGAGGGTCGCCAAAAGCCGCAACTTTCCCGGTGGCTGAGGACTTCGCCTTACACGCAGGGAGCTTTTTCAGAAACTACCTTTGCCTATTATTCTTGGGATCCACAGTGGCATTCATCAGAGCGAAATAAGGCCGGAGTGAATCTATTGGGAATAAGAGTGCGGATGAGAAAATGGGATTCCGGTTGGAAATTTGAACAAATGCTTCAATAGCGAAAAGAGCTTGGCCGAGCGATGGTTCGGACCGGGCAGATGGGTTACAGGTTGACCGTAAATGGGGTCGTGTTTTTTGTTGCATCGCAGCGTCGAATGGATGCCGCAGTAGGGCGGGATGGGACGCTTCCAAAAGGCCGCCGGATGAACATCGCCAGCCGGAAAGCCCCTTCAGCGCCACGGCCCGCACCAACGCTGCATGGGACCTCGTGGTCGATGCCTGGAAACTAAAGCGCCTCGACCCCAATGAACTTCGATTTCAAAGAGTGGTTGCAGTGCTTCGCAAAGGCCCTTGTGGCCATCCGCCGGTTGAATGAGTTCACGCTATACCCCTGTGTACCTTGGGCGGAAAGGAGCCACGCTTGCAAGGTTTCTTGGGGTTACAACGAACAGCTAAAGTTTTGGAATGACCCAATAGAAAGCCACCGGCTCTTTTTGAGTGGTGACTTCCAAATCTGCTCTGGAAAATGCTTGGCAAAACAATCCTTGAAGATAGAATAGCACAGCCTCCTCCCAACCGCTTGGCCATGAAAAATAAAACTATTTCACAATGCATTTGTGGATTGATATTCACAAAATTTTTTCTAATTATTATAATTATGTCATTTCCTGGCCATGGAGTGGCGCAAACCGAGCACTCACCGATCACAGGGGCCTTCGGGTTAACGCTAGGTCAGTAGTTTCCAGGAGAAATTAAGGCAGATAGGACGAAGTGGAGCAAGCACGACGATGATTATGTTGAGAGCAAACTTTTCACGCCTCCAGACGGCATGGGCTCTCTATTCGAGAACGACGAGCACGCGCTAACCCCACATTACCACGGAACGATCAATAAAGAGGAAATAGTGACTAAGATTGAAGTTGCTGGTTATTATGCTGATAAATACGAAAAAGAAGCTGACATTATGTTTAAGCGAGTTCGCGAAGCCCTTACAGAGAAATATGGGAATGCAAGGGAAGAGAAAATTGTTGAGGAATTGAAGATGAAAGCTAGATACTCAATTATTCAGGATAAAAGAAAAATCGAAGTCTCCTATTTTCGCGGTCTTCAGGACGGCTGGGAAATCAGTGTTGAGTACATAGACACGGACTTGGAAAATGCCCGTCATGAGGCGGTTCAGCGCCGCAAGAAATCTGGGGGTTTTTGATTCTCAGAACGATTCTATTTACCTAAGATAGGATAGTGTTTTTTGTGTTGCATAGCAACGTCGAATGGATGGCGAGGTGGGACGCATCCCGAAGCGCCACCAAGGAAACATCGCCAGCCAGAGAGCCTCGTCCGTCACCAGCACTTCTGGATTCCACTCCACCCTGCAATGCTCTGGGTTCGCGCCCCGCTGCGGCGCACCAACCCAGGCCTCGCTCGCTGAAAGCTCGCAGCGACCTGGGCGATGTTGTCCCGCCCGCTTTGGGGCTCATGAGGGAAGGCCTCCGAACAAGGTGGGTGTCCGCGCTCCCCTCCAACACCTAGCCCCCCTTGCGATCTCTGCGTTCCTTGCGGTTCAACTTCTCTCCGGCCGTGCCTGCGGACCGCATCGCTCCTCTTGAAGGATTGCGCCTCATGGCACGTATCCTGATTGAACCCCCACCCTCCTCGCACTGTTTTGACACGCTTCACTCCGCTCTCACGCCGAACCATGCTTCGTGGCATGGGCGCCACGCTTGCCCTGCCTTTCCTGGAGGCCATGCGCCCTCTCGGGCGCGCCGCCACCACGGCAAAGTCGCCGGTGCGGCTGGGCGTTTTGTTCATGCCGAACGGGGTGCGCCAGGATGCGTGGACACCGACGGGCGAGGGCAAGGACTTCCAATTCTCGCGCCTGCTGCAGCCGCTGGAGGCGCATCGCCAGGACATCACCATTCTCACCAACCTGGGCAACCGGGCGTCGTTGCAGGGCGATGGTCACTACGCCAAGACGGCCAACTGGCTGACGGGCACGCCGATCACCAAGACCACGGGCAAGGACCTGCACTGCGGCATCTCGGTGGACCAGGTGCTGGCGGCGGCAAACGGGGCGAAATCGCGCTTCCCCTCCCTGGAGCTGGGCACGGAGCCGGTGATGACGGGCGTGGACCGCAACGTGAACTACACCATGCTGTACGGTTCGCATATCGCCTGGCGCACCCCCACCTCGCCGCTGCCGGCGGAGATCAATCCGCGCTTCGTGTTTGACCGGCTGTTCCGCGACAACAAGGAGCAGCGCCGCAACCAGGCGCTGGAAAACAAGAGCGTGCTCGACCTGGTGCTGAGCGACGCGCAATCCCTGCGCGGCAAGGTGGGCAGCGAGGACCGGCAGCGGCTGGACGAGTACCTGGACAGCGTGCGCAGCATCGAACAGCGCATCGACGCCGACATCGCCCGCGTTGCTTCCGGCGAGAATCTTGATCCGGCCATGAAGGAAGCCATCGGCGGCCTGGACCAGCGCATCGGCAACGCCCTGAAAGGCATCGACCCCGGCTCGCGCCTGCGACTTGACCACACCGAGCACTCCCGGCTGATGATGGACCTCATGACGCTGGCGTTCTGGACCGACAGCACGCGCGTGAGCACCTTCATGTTCGGCTGGGCGGTGAGCGGCAAGAACTTCAGCTTCCTGCCCGGCGTGACCAGCAACCACCACGACGCCTCGCATCACGGCAACAAGGCCGAGAAGCTGGAGCAGTACGAGAAGATCAGCCGCTGGCACGTGGAGCAGTTTGCCTACCTGCTGGACCGCATGAGCGCCATCAAGGAGGGCGACGGCACGCTGCTGGACCACACGATCATGATGTTCGGCGCCTCCATGCGCGACGGCAACAGCCACAACCCGCACAACCTGCCCATCGTGCTGGCCGGTCACGGCGGCGGCCTGGAGGGCGGTCGCCACCTCTCGTTCCAAAAGGACACGCCGCTATGCAATATGTACCTGAGTCTGCTCAACCGCGCGGGCGTGGATGCGAAGGGCTTTGGGGACAGCACGGGCTTGCTGGCTGGGGTGTGATCCCTTTTCGTCCTCGTTCTCCTACTCGTCCTCGAAGAAACGAAGCTGGCCGGTGTGCTGCGACTTTCGAGGACGAGTAGGAGAACGAGGACGAGAAAGATTGGTGTCGCCCACAGGACCAATCGTGTCATCATTCAGGCATGTCACTGCCCGCTGCTCCATCCTTTGCCGCCGTGTTGCTTGCCGGCGGGCGGTCCACACGCATGGGCACGGACAAGGCGCTGATGCCGTGGCGCGGCGAGCCGCTGTGGCAGCACCAGTTGCGCACACTGAAGGAGCTGGAACCCGCCGAACTGATCCTTTCGGCGCGTGCGGAGCAAGGGCTTGCCGATGAGCAGGCCGTGCTCGTTCTCGATCCGCCCGGCACTGACGAGGGGCCGCTGGGAGCCATCACCCGCTGCCTGCGCCAGGTGCAGAAGCCGCTGCTGGTGCTGGCCATCGACATGCCGGCGATGACCGCCGAATTTCTGCGCGAGCGGCTGCTGGCCTCCTTCGATGGCGTGCATGGCCTGGTGTTCAGCGGCGCGCATGGCTTTGAAACGCTGGCGGCGCTCTACACCCCCTCGCTGCTACCCTTGCTGGATGAGGCGATGGCGGTGGGCAAGCTGGGGCTGCAAAACGTGCTGGGCCGCGCAGTCGAGCGCGACCTGATGCAAATGAGGCATCTGCGCCCGCAGGACGAGGTGTTCTTCCGCAACCTGAACACACCGGAGGATGTGGCGCGCATCATTGACGATGCTTTCGCGACGCCGGTGCGTGTGTCACGACGGCATCGCGGCAATCCGGTGCCCCAGGTGCATGAGGATGTGGTGGCGCGCGAGGAGCCGCTGGAGATTCGCGTGGAGGGCCGCAGCGTGGCCGTGGTGATGCGCACGCCCGGGCATGACCGCGAGCTGGTGGCGGGCTTCCTGGTGAGCGAAGGCGTGGTGCAGATGCCGCGCGACATCCTCGAAATCTCGCAGTGCCCGAGCACCGGCAACAGCAAGGGCAACATCGTCGATGTGCTGCTGGGCGGAGCGGTGGTGAACTGGGATTCGCTCACCCGCCACGTGTTCAGCGCCTCAAGCTGCGGGCTGTGCGGCAAGACCAGCATCGAGTCGGTTTTTCAGCGGTTCGCACCGGTGAAGGGCGAGTGGCGGATCGAACCCGGACTGCTGTGGAGCCTGCCGGAAAAGCTGCGCGCCGGCCAGGCCACCTTCAGCAAGACCGGCGGACTGCACGCCTGCGCCTTGTTTGATCTGGAGGGCAATCTCATCGTCATTCGCGAGGACGTGGGCCGCCACAACGCGCTGGACAAGGTGCTGGGCCACGGCCTGCTCCATGACCTGCTGCCATTCGACAAGCACATTTTGTTACTCAGTGGCCGCGTGTCCTTTGAAATGATGCAGAAGGCGCTCGCCGCCGGCATTCCCCTGGTGGCGGCAATCTCCGCGCCCAGCAGCCTGGCCGTGGATTTCGCCGAGGAATCGAACCAGACGCTCATCGGCTTCCTGCGCGAACCGACGATGAACGTGTACGCGCACGACCAGCGCCTGAGAAGGATCGAAGTGCAGGACCGGCATCCTCATTAATTTTGTCCATGCCCGCCTATTTCGACTACAACGCCACCACGCCGCTGAGCGATGCCGCCCGAAACGCCTGGCTGACGGCCAGCGCCAGCCACTGGCACAATGCCTCCAGCCTGTACCGCGAAGCGGGCTTCACGGCGCAGAAACTCGATGCCTCACGGGAACGCTTGGCCACCTTGCTGGGATGCGAAGCAGGCCGCCTGGTTTTCACCTCAGGCGCAAGCGAATCGAGCAACGCGCTGTTTGCCTCATTGCCGCCAGGATCGAGGGCCGCGATCAGCGCCATAGAGCACCCCAGCGTGCGCGAGGCTGCACGAGGCTGGACGCGTGAGCCCGTCACCGAAATCCCGGTGAACGGCCAGGGCGTGGTCGAGCCTGACGCGGTGCTCAAGGTCATCCAGGAGCAGCGCCCGACGCTCATTTCCATCATGGCCGCCAACAACGAAAGCGGCACCCTGCAACCCTGGCCGGAGATTGCCGCGCTCTGCCGCGAGCGTGAGGTCGCTTTCCATTGCGACGCCGCGCAGTGGATCGGCAAGCTGCCGGCGGAGGACATTGGGCAGTGCGACTACGTCACCGGCAGCGCCCACAAGTTTGGCGGTCCCAAAGGCATCGGCTTTCTCATGCTGCGGGACGAGGAGGAACCGCTGCACTTCCTGCGCGGTGGCCCCCAGGAGCAGGGTCGCCGGGCCGGAACCGAGAATTACCCTGCGATTGAAGCGATGGTGACGGCACTTGAGACGCTGCTGCCAGCCCTGCCTCAGATTGCGTCCACTCAAGCACCGCTGCGCCAGGCCTTCGAGGAATCACTGTCCACCGCCATGCCCGGGCTGCGCGTGATCGGGGAAAACGCCCCACGCCTCTGGAACACAGCGCTCATGGTCATGCCCCGGCATGACAACCTGAAGTGGCTCACGCGCCTCTCGCGCCTGGGTTTTGCCATCTCCACCGGATCAGCCTGCAGTTCCGGCAAGGAAGGTTCGTCGGTGGTGGTGAATGCGCTGGGCGCCAGTTGGGAGGAATTGAAGCGGGTGGTGCGCGTCAGCGGCGGCTGGCACACCACGCCGGAAGAATGGCAGGCGCTTGTGGAAGCGTTCCGGCAGGTGGGCGAGGAGCTCGACGGCGGCGGCAAGCCGAGGTAGCAAGGAAAATGGCCCCAAGCCTTCCCGAATCGGTCCTATAGGGCCTATTTCTCACTGCTGAAGCCAGCGAGGCACAAAACCCCGCCTATTTTTGCTTCTCCTTCTCCACCTCAATGTCCACAAACTTGCCGGCGATCCCCCAGGCCAGGTCCTGGCGGGGCAGGATGCCATCCCCGCCGGCGTAAAACTTGCTGCACACGAAGTAGTTGTCCCGGTGGATGCCCTTGCTGCTATGCTTGGACAGCAAATCGGCCAATCCCATGCCGAGGACGCCCACGATGCCCTCGCGCTCCTGGATGTGGGCGCGGTACTGGGTTTCATCTGGGTTGGTGAAGGCCAGCAACCCGGCGACGACGAGGAGGACAATGACAAAGGCGCTGAGTTTCATGATGGCGGCGAGCTAAAGGCAGGAAGCGCCCCGTGTGAAGCGTTAAGTTATTCACCTCCGCCACGAAATTTTGCCCCCCGGATCAACGTAGGACCTTCTGACCTCCATTTTCCATTTCCCATGAACTCCGCTGTTTCTCGCATTCACCGTTCCTGCCTGGCGCTCCTGGGCGCGGCGGCACTGGCCACCATGGCCCAGGCCGCCTATCCCACCTTCTCCACCACCCAGCCGAACGGCGGCCAGCGGGGCAAGGAACTGGAACTGGTGGTGACCGGCACCCAGCTCCAGGATTTCGAGGGGTTCATCTTCATGTCGCCGGGCTTCACTTTGAAGCACGTGGACAAGGTCACGCCCAACGCGGTGACCACCACCATCGCCATCGCGCCCGACGTGCCGCTGGGCAATCACATGCTGCGCATCCGCACCAAGACCGGCATCTCGCATGCCCGCCAGTTCTTCGTGGGCCAGTATCCGA
>CAINXC010000302.1 GCA_903854655.1 uncultured Verrucomicrobiota bacterium
GTGGCGTCAAGGTTGCCGGTGGGCTCGTCGGCGAAGACGATGCCTGGGTCATTGACCAGGGCGCGGGCAATGGCCACGCGCTGCTGTTCGCCGCCGGAAAGCTCGGTGGGCAGGTGGCTCAACCGGTCGCCCAGGCCCACGCGATCGAGCAGCTCGCGCGCCCGCTTGTCAGCGGGTTTGCCGCCGATCATCGCGGGAAGGACGACGTTCTCCAGGGCAGTGAGCTCCGGCAGCAGGAAGTAGTGCTGGAAGACGAAGCCCATGGCCTGGTTGCGCAGCAGCGAGCGATCCTTGGCGGAGCAGTTGTAAAGGGACTGGCCGCGCACCATCACATCGCCCTGGGTGGGCCGCTCCAGGCCGCCCAGCACGTAGAGCAGCGTGGTCTTGCCGGAGCCGGACTTGCCGCAGAGGAACACCTTCTCGCCTGGGGCCACCTCCAGATGCAGGCCGCGCAGCACGTGCAGCTCCTTCCCCGCCAGGTGGTAGCGGCGATGCACATCCTGCGCAGAGAGAGTATGGGCGTTGGCGGGTTGCATGGGGCGCCGGAGTGTCCGCAGTCCGTGCGGCCCGTCAATGATCAATCAGGGCTCTCTGGCGCAGGGCTTCGTACAGCACGATGCCTACGGAGGTGGCAAGGTTCAGGCTGCGCGTGCCCTGCATGGGAATGGTCAGGCACGAGGCCTCGTTGCTTTGCAGCAGCGTCTCCGGCAGGCCGCGTGTCTCCGGGCCGAAGACCAGGTAGGTTTCAGGTACGAAACTGGCGTTCCAGTAGCACTGCTTTGTCTTGGTGGTGAAGTAGGCGAAGACGGCCTCTGGGGCGGCGGCGGCACGCAGTTCCTCAAGGCTGTCCCACACGCGCACGTCCACCTCCTGCCAGTAGTCGAGCCCGGCGCGCTTCAGGTGCTTGTCCTCAATGCTGAAGCCCAGCGGCTTGATCAAATGCAGGCGTGCGCCGGTGGCCAGGCACAAACGGCCGATGGCCCCGGTGTTGTGCGGAATCTCGGGCTGATAGAGGACGACGTGGAGCATGGGCTACTTGGAGACAACGCCTCCGTGGCGTGTCAAGGCTTCAGCAAAGTGGAAGGGGCATCCTTGCCCCTTGGCCGGTGCCCGGCACCTTGTTGTGTACACATTGGAGCGCGGCTACCATCTCTGGCGGAGGGCAAGGATGCCCACCCCACTTTCTGGGTGACGGACGGCATGCGCCTACTTCGCCGCTTCCTCGACGATCTTCTGGAAGGCATCCTTGGGGGCGCCGCTGCCGGGCACGTTCACGTTCTGCACCATGAAGACGGTGACAATGCCATGCTGCGGATCAATCCAGCCGTTCGTGGCGAAGGCGCCGCCGTGGCCGAAGCTGCCCACCGGCATGGCCGAGCACACCGGGTGACCGGGCAGATTCACTTGCCAGCCCAGCCCGTAATTCACGGGCTTGCCGCCAGCGTGGTGGGCATGTGTCATCTCGGCGATGGATTTCGCCGAAAGGATGCGCACGCCGTCCAGCTCGCCGCCATTGGCGATCATCGAGTAGAAGCGCCCCATGTCCGCCGCCGTGGAGAACAGTCCGCCCGAAGGCTCCACCATGTGCTTCACGCTTTCATCGCTGGTGACGAAGGGATTGTAGCCCACCTCAAGGCCGGGGGTGCCGTCGTCGTTGGCCTTGTAGGTGCGGGCGATGCGGGTGCGCCAGGCGTCGGGCGGATTGAACATCGTGTCCTTCATGCCCAGCGGGCCGGTGATGGTCTTGGCGATGTACTCATCGTACTTCATGCCGGAGGCGACCTCGATGATGCGGCCGGCGATGGTGGGGCCGAAGCCGTACTCGTAGGCGCTGCCGGGCTCGAAGGCGAGGGGCGTCTTCACCAGGCTGGCGGCGTAGTGCTTCAGCACCTCGGCACCGTCGCTCGGGGCGCGTTTTGGGGTGGCGATGCCGGCGGTGTGCGAGAGCAGGTCGCGCAAGGTAATCGGGCGTGCTGGAGGCTGGCCGCCCGCCAGAGTGGCCTTGCCAAGTTCTGGCAGCCATTTCGAGGCGGGCTCATCCAGGGAAAGCTTGCCCGCTTCGACCAGGGTCATCACCGCCGTGGCATTGACCGATTTGGTCATGGAGGCGATCCAGAACAGCGCATCCTTTTCCATGGCGCGGCCCTTGGCGACGTCGGCAAAGCCCACCGCCTCGTGATGCACCACCTTGCCGCCCTGCATTACCAGGGTGACGATCCCGGCGGCCTGGTGCTTCGCCACCGCAGCCTCCATGGCAGGCTTGATCGCCGTCAGTTTTTCCAGGTTCAGTTGAGCCGTCGGCTCCGGCTGGAGGGCGAAGGCCGGGCAGGCAAGGAGAGCGGCGAAGAGGAAGGGAAGGGCGCGTTGCATGATGGTGGATCATGCAAACGCACCCAATCGCCGCGTGCTATCGTGGCATATGCCATGAAGGGCCACGGTCAGGGCATTGCGCGGCAGCGTCGTGGAGTGCGGTGGCAAGCTTTTAGCGCGACACCGCTTTCGAGGGGCCTAGCAGTGGAGTCATCATCACCGAGGTGAGCGGAGGCCACGTCATGTCATGTGTTCCTGTGCAAATCGAGAATCACACGCTCCGGCAAAGCGGTGTCGCGCCAAAGGCTTGCCACCGCACTCCACGACGCTTTCGCGACTCAAGGAGTTTGTTGTCGCCAGAACGGCCGCTCACCAATGGGTATGTTAGGAGCCTAACCAAACAGATGCACCAGCGGCTGGCCCTTGTCGGCGACCGTGAAGGGGCGCTTGCTGGGGCTGAAGATGATCTGGTCGAGCGGCAGGCCGAGGGCGTAGCCGATGGTGGCGTTGAAATCGGGAATGCCGACCTTGCCTTCCACGACCTCATGACCCTTGTCCGTCTTGCCATACACCTGGCCTCCGCGAATGCCGCCACCGGCGAAGACGCTGCTGAAGGCCTTCGGGTAGTGGTCGCGGCCTTCGTTGGCATTGATGGTGGGCGTGCGGCCGAACTCCGTGGTGAGCACCACCAGCGTTTCTTCCAGCAGGCCGCGCGACTGCAGGTCGCCCAGCAGGGCGGACATCGCCTGGTCGAGCTGCTTGGTCAGGTCCGCGACGCGCACGAAGTTTTCGTTGTGGGTGTCCCAGCCTCCGAGCTGGACCTCGACAAAGCGCACGCCGTGCTCGACGAGGCGGCGCGCCAGCAGGCAGCCCTGGCCGAAGGGCTCCGTGCCATAGGCCTCGTGCGCCTCCGGGGATTCCTTGTTGAGATCGAAGGCCACCAGGTCCTGGCTGCTCATGACCTTGACCGCGTCGCGATACACATCGGCATACGCCTTCACACCGTCATAATCGTAGTGCTGGCGGAAGTTCTGGTCCAGCTTGTTAGCCAGGTTGAGACGATAGTTGAAATCGGTCTCGGTGAGGGAGGCGGGCCGGTGGCTGTTCTGCAGGCCCTGCGCCGGGTTGTTGATGCTCAGGGGGGCCACGGCGGCCTCGAAGAAGCCCGCGCCGGGATGCTTGCTGCTGCCGCTGACCACGA
>CAINXC010000303.1 GCA_903854655.1 uncultured Verrucomicrobiota bacterium
GCCGTGGAGAAGCTGCTCGGCTGGGAATTGCCCGCGCGCGGCCAGGCCATCCGCGTCATGTGCTGCGAAATCGCGCGCATCTCCTCGCACCTGCTGGGCGTGGGCGTGTACGGCATGGATGTGGGGGCGATGACCATCTTCCTCTACACCTTCCAGCAGCGCGAGATCATCTACAACCTCACCGAGCAGCTCACCGGCGCGCGCTTCACCACCAGCTACACCCGCGTGGGCGGCCAGACCCGCGACCTGCCGCCGAACTTCCTGGGCGACCTGACCAAGTTCCTCGACGGCCTGGAGCCCGTGCTGGACGAGGTGGAAGGCCTGCTCAACCGCAACGCCATCTTCATCGCCCGCACCCAGGATGTTGGCATCATCAGCAGGGAAGACGCCATCTCCTACGGCTTCAGCGGCCCGAACCTTCGCGGTTCCGGCGTGGAGTTCGACATGCGCAAGAACCACCCCTACCTGGGCTACGAGCAGTACGAGTTCGACATTCCAGTGGGCACCAAGGGCGACTGCTACGACCGTTACCTGGTGCGCATGGAGGAAACCCGGCAGAGCATCCGCATTCTGCGCCAGCTCATCAAGAAATTCCCCGGCGGCGAGATCAATGTGGCCAACCAGAAGGGCTTCCTGCCCAAGAAGGAAAACGTCCTCATGAAGATGGAGGAGCTGATCCACCATTTCATCATCGCCACCCAGGGCATCGACGTTCCGCCCGGCGAGATCTATTTTGGGGCGGAGAACCCCAAGGGCGAACTTGGTTTCTACATCCACAGCAAAGGCGGCGGCGTCCCCTACCGCCTCAAGATTCGCGCCCCCAGCTTCGTGAACCTGAGCATCCTGCCCAAGGTCCTAAAGGGCCACATGATCAGCGACCTTGTCGCCATCCTGGGCTCGCTGGATTTCGTGATGGGCGAGTGCGACCGGTAGGTGCCCGTCGCATCGCTTCTCAATCCAGCCAGTTCTCGGAACGTAGCCCGGGCACCTGGGCGAAGTCCACCGTGTTGCGGGTAAGCACCGTCGCGCCATGGGCAAGGGCAATGCAGCCAATGCGCAAATCCTGCGTTCCAATGCGAATGCCTTGGCTGCGAAATTGAGCGAACGCCGCAGACGACTCGGCATCCAGCGAAAGCACCAACCAGCGCGCGTAGAAGGTGACTCGTTCCATAAGCTTATGATAAGCCAGGACGCGTTCCTCATCGTTCAGCGCGCGATTGGCCCGCGCCAGGACGCCCCGTAACTCTTCCTCCACTGAGATCACGGTGGTTACCACCTCCGTCTTCGCCTCCAGCAAGCGTCTGCGCAAACGCTCACCCGCCGGGGAGTGATAGGCCAGTTCCTTCACGTGATTGGTATCCAGCACTAGCATCGGGCGATCAGTCTGTCACGCTCTGCCGCCATTCTTCCCCGAGCCGATCCGCTTCGCGGGAGAACTCGTCGTCTTTCCACATCCCCAACGTGCTCTCCCAGTTCTTCGCAGGGGAAGGGGAGCCTAGAATGCCGGCTACCTGTGCTTCCAGAGAGGCAAGGCGCTGCTCAATCATCGACTGTTGAGGATCTAGCACCGTCGTCATGCGCCCAGGCTAGCACACCACGTTTTGTCCCGCATCATTAAACTGCCAGCACCTTGGACCCGCTTCGTGAACCTGAGCATCCCGCCCAAGGTCCTGAAAGGCCACATGATCAGCGACCTCGTCGCCATCCTTGGCTCGCTGGATTTCGTGATGGGCGAGTGCGACCGGTAGGCCTCAAAACCCGTCCGCGCCGCCCGCATTTCGCGGGTCGTGGGCAGGAACGAGTGTGCCGGTGCCGTCGTCGAACATCACGCACTGGCAGGCACCGAAACCCTTGGAGCGATCCAGGGTGTGGCCGAGGGATTCGATCTGCTTGAGCGTTTCCTCGCCAAAGGCGGACTCGATCTTGAGCAGATCCGGCGCCCACTGGTGGTGGAAGCGCGGCGCGGTCAGGGCTTCTTTTGGGCTCATGCCCAGGTCAATGATGTTGCTGATCGCCAGCAGCGTTTGCGAAATGATGGTCGGTCCTCCGGCCGCGCCGACGCTGAGAATGGGCTTGCCATCCTTCAGCACGATGGTCGGGCTCATGCTGGAAAGCGGGCGCTTGCCTCCGGCCACGGCATTGGCTTCAGCGCCAACGAGTTTGAAGGCGTTCGGCGCGCCGGGCTGCGCCGAGAAATCGTCCATCTCATTGTTCATGACCACGCCGGTGCCGGGGATGATGACCTTGGAGCCGAAGGCGGTGTTGACCGTCTGGGTCAGCGCCACCCAGTTGCCCTCGGCATCGGCGGTGCTCAGGTGCGTGGTGTGCTTGCCGAACACGTCATCATTCGGCTTGGGCGGTGTGCCGTGGGCTGGCACCGGCGTTGCCTTCTCCGGGTCAATCCTGGCCCGGAGGTCCGCCAGGTAGCCGGGATCAATCAGGCCGCGCGGCACGGGGGCAAAGTCGGGGTCGCCCAGCCAGAAAGCGCGGTCGGCAAAGGCAAGCTTCATGGCTTCCGTGATCATGTGGATGCGCTTGACCGTGGGCAGCTCCTTGATCGGAAAGGCCTCCATCATGCCCAGAATCTGCGCGACATGGACGCCGCCAGAGCTGGGCGGCGGCATGCCGATGATGTCGCAGCCGCGATAGCGGGTGTGCAGGGGCTCGCGCAGCTTTGGCTGGTAGCCGGCGAAGTCCTCGGCGGTCATGATGCCGCCGTTCGCGGCCATCCAGGCGGCGGCCTTTTGAGCGAATTCGCCATGGTAAAACCAGCCAATGCCATGCTCGGCCACGGCGCGATAGGTGGCGGCCAGGTCCTTTTGCACCAGCAGGTCGCCCTTCTTCAGCGGCGAACCGTCAGGCTTGAGCAGGATGGCGGCGGAGGCGGGGAAAAGCTTCAATTTGTCCGCCAGGCCCTCCAGCCGATGCTCATACGCTTCATCGATGGCAAAGCCCTTGTCAGCGAGCTCGGCGGCGGGCAGCAGCAGATCGGCCAGCTTCAGTTTGCCGTGCTTTGCCAGGGCCAGATCGTAGGCGGCCAGGGCTCCCGGCACACCTGAGGCGAGCGGTCCTGTTTTGCTGGCTTCCTCATCCAGCTTGCCCTGGATCACAAAGAGATCGCGATGAGCCTTCGCCGGGGCCGTTTCGCGGCCGTCGATGCAGGTCAGGGTGCCATCCGCAGCACGCATCAGGATGAAGCACCCGCCGCCGATGCCTGAGTTGTGACCGTCAACAACACCCAGGGTCAGCGCCGTGGCGATGGCGGCATCCACGGCATTGCCGCCACGCTTCAGGGCGTTCACACCCGCTGCGGTTGCCAGTGGGTTCACCGAGGCGACCGCTCCATGCCTGAAGCCTTCGCCCTCTCCTGCGAGGGAGGCCTGGACGGCCAGCACTCCAAGCAGGACCCACCCTCTGGCTCGTCGGCTACCGGTCACGACGACGGAGGTTCCGCCAGGCCTGCTGGTAAGTGAGCAGAATGGCCACGATGCCAAAGACCAGGGCGATCAAGCGGGTGGACTCCGGAACCGGAGCGAACAGCGCCTGGGCGGCGATGGGAGTCTGAACAGTCGAAGTTGCATCTCCGGCGGCTCCTGAACTGGCCGCGCTTGCCACCACCAACGCCGCCCCGAAACAAAGTGTGCAGTAGAAGAATGTGCGCAAGGTCATGGACGATAAAGAGAATGCGTATTGTCGGACACGGCTTTTAGCAAAACTCCCCCCACTTGAACACACTATTTTAAACATTTGTTCAATACCCGCCCAGTTTTCGGGTAGCAGGCCGCCATCGCTGATGGCACTGCCGCCACGCTTGAACACTTGCGAAACGGCCAACTCGCGGTCCATTACGCGCCCTTTCGCCCCCTTTTCCTTATGACCAACGGATCATCGCCCCGCCCCATTCGCATCGGTCTTGCCGGCCTCGGCAACGTCGGCGCTGGAGTGTACAAGAACCTGCTCAAAAACGCCTCCCTCATCGAGCAGCGCACCGGGGCCGCCCTCACCATCGGAAAAATTGCCGTGCGCAGCCCCGGCAAGGCCCGCGATGTGGAGGTGCCTGCCGAAATGATCACCACCGACTGGCGGGCGCTGATCAGCGATGATTCGCTGGCGATCATCGTCGAACTCATCGGCGGCACCGGGGAGGCCTTCGACCTGGTCAGCGCGGCGCTGAAGGCCAAAAAGATCGTCGTCACCGGCAACAAGGCCCTCCTGGCCGAGCGCGGCAAGGAACTCTTCGCCCTGGCCGAGGAATGCGGCGTGCCGATCTATTTTGAAGCCGCCGTCGCCGGTGGCATCCCGATCATCCAGGCCCTCCAGGAAGGGCTGGTGGCCAACCACATCAAGTCCATCCACGGCATCATCAACGGCACCTGCAACTACATCCTCAGCCGCATGTCGCAGGCGGGGCTGAGCTACGACAGTGCCCTGCAGGAAGCCCAGGACAAGGGCTTTGCCGAAGCCGATCCGTACCTGGACGTCAGCGGCTGGGACGCCGCCCACAAGGCCATCATCCTCGCCTCTCTTTCGTACGGCTTCTGGATTCCGCCGCAGGACGTGCATGTGGAAGGCATCGATGGCGTGAGCATCGAGGACATCCAGTTTGCCAAGCGCCTGGGCTACACCATCAAGCTGCTCGCCGTCATCCGCGCCGATGAGCAGGGGCTCATCGAGGTGCGCACGCAGCCCTCGCTGGTGCCCAACAACCACGTGCTGGCCTCGGTCAACGGCTCCTTCAATGCCGTCGTGGTCAACGGCGACATCGTCGGCGAAACCCTGTTCTACGGTCGTGGCGCCGGGCAGGACCCCACCTCCAGTTCGGTGATCAGCGATCTGTGCGATGCCGCCGCCAGCCTCATCTACGGCTTCCGCCACAGCGGTTTCGTGCCCATCGGCCTGTACGGCAAGTCCAAGCCCATCGACGACACCGTCTCCCACTACTACCTGCGCCTGCTGGTGACCGATGAGCCCGGCGTGCTGGCCCAGGTCGCCAGCGTGCTTGGCGCCCGCAGCATCGGCATCTCCTCCGTGATCCAGCCGGAAGACCTCGAATCCACCAGCGGCACCACGTCCCTTGTGCTCATGATCCACGATGCCACCATGGGCCAGATGAAGGAAGCGGTGCAGGCCATCCAGGCGCTGGGTTCCGTGCGCGAGAAGCCTTCGTGCTTGCGGGTGGAGACGCTGGGGTGAGCCCCCATCGCAACTTTCCTTCATTGGTTCCAAAAAGTGGTAGGGGCATCCCTGCCCCTTGATATTTGGAGCTTCCCTGAGAGTGGCAAGGA
>CAINXC010000304.1 GCA_903854655.1 uncultured Verrucomicrobiota bacterium
CAGGCGGAGTGTTTCCAGTGATTTGTGGTCCAATTTGCGGCCGTCTTGCTTCATTAGATCGCACTATCGCACATAAACATAGTGTAGTCTATCCCAAAGACTTGTCAGTATGATGAGAAAAGGGCGCAACACCCGCACACTCCACCAACGCCCCGAACCATCTTTTTCGCGAAAGTCCGGCGGTTCATGGTGGGTGCTTTGCAACCTTTCCAAGTGGCTCAACAAGGTTCGCCTTTTGCTGCCGGAAGGGCAAGGACAAAGCGCACAACCTCCTCTTCAAGCACCCATTTCGGATCGGCGGCCATGCCTAAATGCCCTGAGCTTCCAACTGCCTGTGGAGTTCGAGCAGTTGTTCCTGGCTGATCTTGTGGCCCTCATCCATGCGTTTCATCCGTGCTTCAAGGCGCCCTTTGCGGGCCTCATCACGCTCGTTTGCCAGGTGTTGGAGGTAGGCCGCAGCGAAAAACCGGTCGTCATCGGTCATGGCATCGATCTGATCTTTGACTTTGGCGTGAGTCATGGGGCAATTATGCCTCTGATCAGGTGGAATGGCAAATGCGGAGACGATGTGCGGAACCCCGATTGCGCTGCCAAACCGGTCACGGAGTGACTGGACTACCCGGCGCGGGCGCGCTTATGATGGCTGGTGCCCACACCTCCTTTCCGCAAACCTGCCCACGGCAGGCCCCACCAGCCCCAATCGCGCCCGCCCGGCTCTTCGCAAGACCGCAGGCCCCAAGAGCGTGGCTGGGACCAAGTCGCGTCCTGGTACGACAAGCTGGTGGGCGATGAAGGCAGCGACTACCACAAGAACGTGATCCTGCCCGCCGCAATGCGGCTTCTGGATCCTCGGCCCAACGAACGCATCCTGGACCTGTGCTGCGGCCAGGGCGTGCTGGCGCGGCTGCTGCTGGAAAAGAAGGCCGAAGTGGTGGGCGTGGATGCCAGCCCCAAGCTGATCGAGGCCGCGCGCTCCAGGTCACCCAATCCCAAGGCCAAATTCCTGATCGCCGATGTCTGTTCCAACAACGGCTGGGCCGACGGGCGATTCGATGCCGCCGCCTGCCTCATGGCGGTTCACGATGTGGAGGCGATTGACAAGATGTTCCTGCACCTGGGCCAGGCATTGAAACCCGGCGGGCGCGGAGTGCTCATTTTCATGCACCCCTGCTTCCGCATTCCCCGCCAGTCGCATTGGGGTTGGGACGAGGAGAAGAAGATCCAGTATCGGCGCCTGGACCGCTATGGCATAGCCCTGCCCGTGCCGATTGCCACCCATCCGGGGAAAGCCACCGGCGAGCAAACCTGGTTTTACCACCGCCCGCTTGCCGCCTACCTGAACGCTCTGGGAGCAGCCGGGCTGGCCGTCTCAGGCTGCGAGGAATTGTACAGCCATCGTCGCTCACAACCTGGGCCGCGCAGCCGTGCCGAGCATCGCGCAGCGGAGGAGTTTCCGGTGTTTTTGGCGCTGAAGGTAGTGAAATGCGCTGTGAGTTGAAGGGAGCCAAAGTGCTGAGTGCGTAGTGCACAGTTCTGAAACTGTCCGTACTGTGCACTACGCACTCAGCACTCAGCACTCAATCCCCCTTCACCCCCCCGCTTCCATCGCCTCCAGACAACGTGATCCGCTCACGGCGCGACGGGCTCTGTCATCAGCCACTTGAGGAGGACCCACCACGGCTGTTGCGCGGCACCCCTGGCCGCAGTGCTATCGAGTTCGGCGCGGCTGACTGCGAAGAATTCCGGCGGGCGGGCGAGCTGCGGATCCGTCATGATCGTGCGCGACCGGCTCAGTATCGAATGGATGCCGGGCTCATAGTGACAGCCGCTGCAAAGTCCGGCCACGGGCGTGGTTCCCGGCCCCGAGCGCACCACATCCTTTGCGTTTCGCATGCCGTTGGGGAAAACAGCGAAGCGCAGGTCATTCGGCTGCGTGAGACGAAAACCGGCGCCGTTGGCAGCAGCGCGTGACGCGTTTCCCATTCAAAGGCGGTCTGCACCTTCTCTTCATACAGGGCTGCCCACGCTTGACTTCGCCGCGACCCCTCCAGGCCGGCAAGCCTGGCATTGATCTCCGGCGACTCCATCACTCTCCCAACCGTTTCAAGCGAGCGATAGATCCTGATCTGCACGCTCTCGACCAAAGGGGAGGTCACAGGCTGACCATCGGGAGATACCAGCACGGCGCGGCGTACCTGTCGGGCAGTTTCGCGATCTCACCGGGGGTCAACGCCACATGGCGAATCGCGCGGGCTAGGGCCACGAGCAGCTCGCGAGTTGCGGGCGTCCACGTGTCTGAACGGAAACCCTCACACCAGTGAAACACCCCGAGCAGGTCGCGCTGCATCACCGCTCGCTGCATCGGGTTCATGGCGTCGGCACGTGGCCCCTTTTGCACGAATTCATCCAGCAATGCCAATGCCCGCGCATGGGTTGGCCCCGTGAGCAGAAACGATCCACCCCCAAGCGGTGGATCGAGCAGATCCGTCACCGTGGGATCAATGTCCTCATTGCCGGTCAGCAAAGCCGAGTAAAGACGATTCCACAGGTGCTGCGGATCCTTGTCATAAAGCGTGACCGGAACCGGCCCGGCGGCGCGCGTGGACGGAATCACAATCAGAACCGCCATGAGAAGCAGCCAGCGCAGGCTCGATTGCCAAGAGTTTTTCATCTCCCGGGAGGGTAACAGTCAGGCGCGGCGTTTTGCAATCAAGGACGCTCAGCCCCTCAAATCTTCGGCACGTCCATCAACCTCCACTCGCCCACCGCCAGTCCGTCCAGATCAAACGGCCCCACCCGGGTGCGATGCAACGACTCCACCTGCCAGCCCTGGCTGGCAAACATGCGCCGCACCTGATGGTAGCGGCCTTCGGTGATGATCACGCGCGCCAGCCGTGGCTCGAGAATCTCCAGGCTCGCTGGCAGGCAAGGCTTGTCATCGCTCTTCAGCATCAGCTCGCCACTGGCGAAGATCTCGACGAGTGATTCGTCGAGATCGTGATCCACCGTGGCCTCGTAGACCTTCTCCAGCTTGAACTTCGGCGAGGTGTAGCGCTGCACCAGCGCGCCCTGGTCGGTCAGCAGCAGCAGGCCGCTGGACTCCTTGTCCAGCCGGCCAATGCTCGTCACCGCCGGATTCCGTTCCGGCCATCGTGGCGGCAGCAGGTCATAAATGGTTTCGCCCTCATCCTCGGAATGGGTGCAGGTGTAGCCCACCGGCTTGTGGAAAAGTGCAAAGAACCCATCCGGGGCCTCCAGCGGTTCGTCGTCAATCGTCACCTTGGTGATGTCCACCCGCAGGTCATGGCGGTCCACCACCTCGCCATCCAGCTTCACCCGGCCTTCCTGGACGAAGGCAGCGGCGCCACGCCGGGTGGCGTAGCCGAGGGAGGAAAGGATTTGATCGAGCCTGCGCAGTTTCATCCTGCTCACAGGGCGTGCAATCACCCTCTTGGCAAGCCCGGGAGTGGACTATTCATCGGTGCCCATGGTTCGGCACCCGATGCGCTAAAACTTCTTTGCGGCGAGAATGGCAAGGATGGCCTGGTGGGACTCCGGGGTGATAAGCCGCTCGCTCAGCCATTTCTTCGACATGTCGGGAGTGAAGCCGACGAGGTCGTCGGTCTGCATGTCGCGCATGCTTTTGGGCATGAGCACCAGGTTGGCAAGAGATCGTGCCGCCTCGGGGGCGACCAGAGGCGAAAGGAGGAACCCCACCGCCAGCGGCTCGTCTTCCCAGCCCTTGGCCTGGCTGACGGGCGCTTCGCCACGCTCCAGGCGCAGCATGTTCTGCAGGTCGTCGTAAACGCCCAGTTGCCCGGCAATGCGGTGATTCTCAATCAACAGGTCGGCGACCATTTTGGCCACGCCGGGGGTCATGCCGGCGCCGGAGGTTGCCTGCTTCACCGTTTCCGCCACGCTGTAGTTGTGGTGCTCGGCCTCGTGCATGAGGCCGATGATTCGAAAGAAGGAGCTGTCGCTTGCAAACCAAGTCTCTTCCTTGCCATCAAGGCGCGCCTCCGAGGTGTGCACCTGGATCAGCACCCGAAGGTCATCAGCCCAGTGGTTGTGCTTGTCCTTCTGCTTCGCGGCATAGTCCTGGTACACGAAATAACAGCCAGCCATTCCGGCAAGGATAATAAGAAATCCAATGAACCTGCTCATGGGGGAGGAATGTGAGGAAGTGAGGAGATGCCTGGTTCTTTACACTCAAACATCCTGATGTCTCCTGGAAAAGAGTGACTTCAGCGCTTCTTTTTGGGGTCTCCGTTGACCTCCCTGAGATGCTTCTGGAAGTTGGTGCGGATGAAGTCCTGGTCGCGGCAGTGGGCCAGGGCGTGGTCCAGGGCGATGAAGTCGTTGGTCAGCAGGTGCAGCAGGCTGTCGTCGATGGTGTGCATGCCGTCATGGCCGCCCATCTGGATCAGGCCGGCGAGCTGGGAAAACCGGCGGTCGCGAATGCAGCGGGCGATGCCGTGGTTCATCGTCATGATTTCGGAGGCGAGCACCCGGCCCATGCCGTCCACGCGTGGAATCAAGTGCTGGCAGATGATGCCGCGCAGGCAGCTTGCGAGCTGTGCGCCGATGTAGTCCTGCTGCTCTTCCGGAAAGGCGTCAAAGATGCGCGTCATGGTCCCGGTGGCCTCGCTGGTGTGCAGGGTGCTGATCACCAGATGGCCGGTTTCAGCGGCGGTGATGGCCGTGCGCATCGTTTCCAAATCGCGCAGTTCGGACACCACGATCACATCCGCATCCTGGCGCAGCGCGCTCTTCATGGCGGCGGCGAAGGTTTGGGTGTCCGCCCCCACCTGGCGCTGGCGGATCAGGCTGGTGGCGTGCGAGAAGACGAATTCGATGGGGTCTTCGATGCACACGATGTTGCAGGCGCGGCTGCGGGAGATCTGCTGTGTCATGCTGCACAGGGTGGTGGTCTTGCCAGAACCGCTCACACCGGTGACCAGGATCAGGCCCTCTCGCAGGTTTGCGAGCCGCTCGACCGTCGGCCCATGGCCCAGGTCCACCAGATCGGGGATCACCGCCGGGATGTAGCGGAAGTTCGCCTCGATTTTGCCGAGGGCATAGCTGGCGTTGCCGCGGAAGCGCCCCAGATTGTCCACCTGCACGGCGAAGTCCAGCTCCCACTCGTGCTCGAGCTTGGCACGCTGGCTTTCCTTGAGCACGTTGAGCACCAGTTCCCGTGTGTCGTTCTGGTCCAGGATCTCGTCGGTGAGCGGCACCAGGGTCCCGTGAATGCGGCCGATGGGCGGGGCGTTGGCGCTGAGATGCAGGTCGGAGCCGTCGCGCTCGATGAGCATGGCGAGGTATTCGATGAGGTCGTAGGAACGCATGCGAAAAAGGCGGGTCAGGTGCTGATGCCGCGCGCCGCGCGGCGGAATTCGGTTTCGTTGCCTGTGGCCATGATGGCGGTGGGCTCGTCGATGACGCCCGCCTCGTAGGCGCTGATGATCGAGCGCAGGAAGTTCGTGGAGTTCGGGTCGGAGCCGCGCATCAGGTAGTCCTGGATCTTGTCCACGTCGCGGCGCGCGATCCAGTCGCGCACGGCGCCGCCGTTTTCGATATGCTCCACCAGCAGCTTCAGCCCGCCGTCCACCTTCTGCACCAGCTTCTGGCAGCAGATGCCGATCAACTGGTGGGAGAGCAGGTGCAGGCCCAGATTGATCTGGTCCGGCGGGAACAGGTTCAGGAAGCGCTCCATGGTGTCTGAAACCTTCTCGCTGTGCAGCGAGGCGAGCACCAGATGCCCGGTTTCAGAGGCCTGCAAGGCGGTGAGCGCGGTGTCGAAATCGCGGATTTCCCCCACGAAAATCACGTCGGGCGCCTGGCGCATCGCACCGCGCAGGCCGCGCCCGAAGGAGTCCGTGTCGCGCCCCACCTCGCGCTGGGTGAACAGGCACATGTTGTTGGTGAACATGTATTCGATCGGGTCCTCGATCGTGACGATGTGGCGGGCCAGGTGATCGTTCATCCACTTCAGGAGCGAGGCCAGCGTGGTGGATTTGCCCGTGCCGGTGGGGCCGGTGACCAGGATGATGCCGTATGGTTTCGCCGCCCATTTGGTCAGCAGCCAGTCCGGGGCGCCCAGGGTGGCCAGATCCGGAATGTAGGTGCGGATGCGCCGCAGCACCGCTCCCAGGCGACCGATGGACTTGTGCATGTTGACACGGAAGCGGGTGTGCGAGCGCGACACCAGGCCGGAATCGCGGTCACGATCCGCTTGTGGATCGCCGCCGCAGCTTTGCCACAGCGCCGTCAGTTGCCCCAGGGACATGCGCTCCTCCCCATAAACATGGATCTGCTCCGTGATCTTCAGTCGCGGGATCTCATCCTCCTGCAGGAAGATGTCGCTGGCGTTGTGCTCGTCGGCGGCGTCTAGGATGTCATCAATCGTGATGGGCATGGGCCGTATTAACGCAGGAAGCAGGCACCCTGGCAAGCGCACTTGGATTTTGTAATAAAATGACACTAGCGGATGTTGGGGCGGTGGTTCCGCTCGCTCTTGACTTTCCGCTCCAGTTGCGCCCATTTTGCCCGAATAACTATTGAAATAGGGCAAACGCAGGGCCGTTAATTGAAGCTCATTGGACAACATTATCTCGACTGCTCCCGCCTTCGGGTTGAAAGTGCGCGGAGGCTTCACGAACAGTCGCGTTTTTCAGCCGCCATCTACCTGGCAGGAGTTGGGGTCGAATGTTTGCTGCGAGCGTACATCACCCGGGCAAACCCTACCTTTGACGAGCGCCATGATCTTCACGAGCTGCTCAAGAGGTCCGAACTCGCGGATTTCGTGAAGTCGGAGGAGCGGGCACAGATCGCCGCTTGGCTTGCCGACGTGTGGGCGAGGTGGAAAAACAACTATCGCTACGCTTCGGATGATCGCCTGCGGGCCGAGTTCAAGCGACTGGAGAAGGATCGGGGGATTGCGGGCGATTTTTGAAAGAGAACTCTCGATTGGTGGTCGAAGCTGCGCTACAACTACAAGCCAAGGGAGAACTGCGATGGCGCTCAAAGAAGAAATAATCAGCACGATCAGCCAGCCCGCGAGCGGGATCGGCAGTCCCATCTTTGACCTCGAGGAGAGCCCCGACGGTCATGTCACTGGCTTTGTGATTTCAGACTCTTTTGCCATGAAGCCCCAGATGGAGCGGCAGAGCTTGGTCTGGAGCGCGCTCGAAAAAGGGGTTCAACCCGATCATCTGGCGAAGGTGGTCATGCTTATCACGGTGACGCCGGCCGAGAATTCGGAATCGTTTTGAATGAGAGAAGGAGGGGCTCCTCCTTTCTCCTCTCGGCTTGGCTAGCGAAATTTGAGAGCATATTCGCTCTCGTGAAGTTCTGCGCGGTCCAATTTGACGTGCTTGAGTCGTGGATCGCGCAGGGCCAAACGCACGTCCTTCTCCAAGGCGGTTGGACACCTCGTTCCCAATGACACGGTGAGGACGATTTCTGGTGGTATGGCCTGGAAATAAAGCAATTCACCCTCATTGGACTTCACTCGTCTGAGTCCATTCAGTTGAAAAAGCTGGCGAACTTCAGCTTCGTAGGACCATTCAATATTCTTGGAAAAGACGAGGTTCTCGACCATCACCTGCTCCAACTGTCCTTTGGGGGGACAGCTCGTATCCCAGACGGCTCGCTCGCGGCGGTACAACACGGGCCGCATTCCCGTTTTCTCGTGGAATACTTCCCACGAGCGATCAAATCCTATCACGATCCCGTGATGTTTATCCGCGTAGTGCCCCCACATCACAATAGACTCTCGGATTTCGGACAGACATAAAACACCGAGACGAGAACTTATATGCTTGGGAAAAGAAGACTGGAAAACCTTGGCGTCGGTCTTCAATCCATCGACCACGGGCGAGATCAGAGAAGCTCGATCATCCTTGATTTTCTTGCGATACTCTCGAAAACTCCCATTGAAATTGCCGGATTGCATCTCTCTGGAATACAGCTCTCTGAGAAAGACCTTGTTCTTGAGAGCATCTTTGATCTCGCGTTGCGGTGCGGAAGTGATGGTCTGCGGGGAAAACTCAAACGGATCGTTGAACTGATTCGGTGGGGTGATCTTGAGTTCAAGATTTTGCAGAATTTTAACTCCGTTAGCATTGCAATATTTGTAAATAGGCGTGCTGCTCATGGTCTCGGGCCTTTTGCTGAGGCTGAGCATACAAAGGCAGGGCGTAGTTGCCACCATGACGTCAAAATGCTTTCTGTCTGCTCGGACACTTTCGTTGATCGTCGGCTCTTGGACCAAATTGGCCTGCCTCGGGGCGTGATGGCACCGATTTGCCGCTCTTCTTCCCGCTGCCCTGCATACATGCCCACTTGAACACCCCCGAACTTTCGGCCATATCCTCCCCGCTTCTTTCCGCCCACCCCTCCATGGAACTTTTCAAAGAACAACTCGCTCTCGCCATCGGCATGCCTGCGCTGCTGGGACTCATCATCCTTGAGGTGCTGGTCACCCATTTTCATGGCGTCAAGGCCTACTCGCGCCGTGAGACGCTGACCAACGTGTACCTGGCGGCCTGCAACGGCACGCTGGACGTGTGCATGCGGGTGGTGACGTTTGCCTGGCTGGTGTTCTGCTTCCAGTTCACGCCGTTTCACTGGGCGCACGGCTGGGTGTACTGGGTGGCGCTGTTCGTCATGGAGGACTTGGCCTATTACACGCTGCACTACGTGGATCATCACTGCCGGCTGTTCTGGGCGGCGCATGTGACGCACCATTCGTCCGAGGAGTTCAACATCACCACCGGCTTCCGGTCCTCCGTGTTCCAGCCGCTGTATCGCGGGCTGTACTTCGCGCCGCTGGCGTTGCTGGGCTTCCAGCCGCTGGACATCTTCTTCATGTACGCGGCGACGCAGATCTGGGGGAGTTTTGTCCATACCCAGCAGATCAAAAAGCTGGGTTTTCTGGAGCATGTGCTGGTGACGCCCTCGCATCACCGGGTGCATCACGCCTCCAATTCGATCTACCTGGACAAGAACATGGGCATGGTGCTGATCATCTGGGACAAGCTTTTCGGCACCTTCCAGAAGGAGCTGGACGAGGAGCCGGTGCGCTTCGGGCTCACCAAGCAGCTTCCCAAGCGCGACGCCTTCAACATCGTTTTCCACGAGTGGAAGGACATCATCCACGATCTGCGTCATTCCACGGTGCCGTGGCCGCAGCGGCTGGGATACTTGTTCAAGGGCCCCGGCTGGAAGCCTTCAGCGGTGGAAGAGAGCACTCGGGAAGAAGAGCAGCAGAGCGCGTGAGACAGCGGTGCTTCTGTCTCAATGAAAAATGAAAAGTGGAGAATGAAAAATGCAAAAGAGGGAGCCGCCAAATGGAGGTGGTTCAGAGTCATTTTGCATTTTTCACTTACCATTCTTCACTTTTCATTGCCGTTCGTCGCTTGAACCAGCGCCGACGCACCTCCTGCGACCGGTCTTCATCCTCCGCCAGAAGCTACCGAGCCCCCTTTCTTTCGTGCGCAGGCACCAATCCTGCTGAAAGGTGCCGCACATGTCTGAACCGATTGGAACACCGCTGCGCGAGCATGGCTTTCGCGTGCTTGAAGAGGATCTGCAATACTTGATGGAAGCGTTCGCGGCCGTCCTGCGCCGCATGGGGGAGCCGACCCTGGCGGACCGCCTGCCGTGGGTGGGCAAGGCGCTGGCGCCGGAAGACAAGCCCAACCGCGCCCTGGGCCAGGCGTTTTCCATCGCTTTCCAGATGCTCAACATCGTCGAGGAGCGGGCGGCGGCGCAGGTGCGGCGGTTGCGCGAAAAAAAGGCCGGGGCACAGGCGGAAAAGGGGCTGTGGGCGGACAACCTGGCGGTGATGGGCCGGCTGGGCGTGTCGGAGGATGATCTGCTCTCCGTGCTGCGTGATGTGCGGGTGGAGCCGGTGCTCACCGCGCACCCCACCGAGGCGAAGCGCGAGACGGTGCGCGAGCGGCACCTGGAAATCTACAGCCTCATGAACCGCCACGAGAACGCAGCCTACACGCCGCGCGAGCAGTTGCGCATCCAGGGCCAGCTCGAAACCCAGATCGAAAATCTCTGGCGCACGGGCGAAATTCACGTGACCCGGCCCACCATTGACGCCGAGCTGCAAAACGCGCTGCATTACCTGCGCGAGGTTTTCCCCGAAGCTCTGGCCCGTGCGCACATCCATTTGCGCGAGGCCTGGGAGGCGGCGGGCTACAACCCGGAGAAGGTGGACGACCTGCCGCCCCTGATCCGCTTCGGCACCTGGATCGGCGGCGACCGCGACGGACATCCCTTTGTCACCGATGAGGTCACCCGCAAGGCGCTCGCGGCCCTGCGCAAGAACGCGCTGCGCGTGCATCGCCGGGCGCTGGAATCGCTCGCCTACGAGGCGCCGCTCAGCTCGCTGTTTCAAAGCACGCCGCCCGCTCTGCAGGCGCTGGTCGCACGGCTTACCGAATCACTGTAGGCCGAGCCTTCGGTCGATGTCGGCTACATCCTGGAGCGCAACAAGGAGG
>CAINXC010000305.1 GCA_903854655.1 uncultured Verrucomicrobiota bacterium
AAGCCCCCGTACTTCCCCGCCGCGCTGGGCCTGTACATGAGCCCGACCATCGTCAACAACGTGGAATCCCTCTGCCACGTGAAGCACATCCTAGCCATGGGCGGTGCGGAATATGCCAAGCTTGGCACGCCCAACAATACCGGCACGCGCATCCTGTGCGTGAGCGGCGACGTGCAGAAGCCCGGCTACTTCGAAGTGGAAGTGGGCAAGGTCACCATGGGCGAAGTGATCAACGACCTGTGCGGCGGCTTGAAGCCCGGCCGCAGCCTGAAAGCCATCATCCCTGGCGGCTCCTCCGCCAAGGTGCTGCGCGCCGATGAGAAATTCAAACTGAAGGACGGTCGCGAGCTCACCATCTGGGACATCCCGATGGATTTCGACACCATGGCCGCGTGCGGCTCCATGGCGGGGTCTGGCGGGGTCATGATCATGGACGACAGCCGCAGCATGGCCTGGGTGATCAACAACCTGAACAAGTTCTACCAGCACGAGTCGTGCGGCCAGTGCACGCCCTGCCGCGAAGGCAGCCCATGGATGGCGAAGATCAGCGACCGCATCGTCGCCGGCAATGCCAGCCCGGACGACGTGGACATGCTGGAACAGGTGGCCAATCAGATTGAAGGCCGCACCATCTGCGCCTTCGGCGAAGCCGCGTCCTGGCCCACGCAGAGCTTTGTGAAGAAGTTCCGCGACGAAATTAAAGCCCAGACCAAGAGCGACTTGTGCGGCAAGATCGTCAACGACGAAACCAAGCTGGCGGCGGCGGGGTTGGAGGCGTGATGAGCGTCGCTCACTGGACTTCTTCTTGCCCGAAAGGGCGTCTGTAGACGTATCCAATATCCGGCTTTAATATTGAATCTGGACAGATCAACACGCACTTGAGATCATAGTTTGAATGGAAAGCCCACAGAACAACCCCAGTTCGACTTCCGCACAGGGCGCCCCACTTCCATCTGGGGCGCAACAGTCTCTGCTGGCCAGCGAGCAGTTGGCATTGCCCTTAACCGACAGCGAGCGCGCGGCATCCAGGAGGCAGCTCGCCACACTCCACCCCGCGAATCGGTTTCGCCTGATGTTTGGGCAGCCGCTTTTGCCCGAAAATCACTTGAGTGGGAAGTCCCGCTCATCCCGCTAAAGAATCTCGGCATCACGCTGGACCGTGACGGTTTTATCGCGTCTGAATTCCTTCAGCCTCTAAAAAGCGGTGCTGAAGCAAGTCCGTTTCAGGACATGGATGCTCAAGTGGTCTACAAGCTTTTTCCTTTGAATGCTGCTGGCGGCGTCGGAAAGAAAGTTGTGCTCGATCAGGACGAGGAAGGAACGCCAGACCTCCGCCCGGAAGAAGGTGTTCTTTTTGAGACCATCGAAAAGCTCACTATGCTGCACGAGGCTGGCGCGCACCCCACAGAAATCGTGGCGCTCAGTGACACAGGCGATTATCTTATCGCCAAACAGCCTCTTGCCTTCCCGATGGCAGACACGCTGGAAGGCTGCAAAGCCGCTCTCGCAGCCCAAAGAGATGGTGCGCTCAAAGCTATTTGCGCTGTCACGCCTCGAGCGCCCTTACGCCGTTCCGTTTCCGTAGTCTGGCTCAATGAAACAGCCTGGCTCGTAAGCGACCTGCACGTCGGTAACGTCATGCTAGACCAGAGGGGAACGCCCACGATCATTGATGCGCTTGTTGGCGTTGTTACACCAGCCGCCATCCGACGCTTTGGTTGGCTTCGTCAGGCCATTGAAGACGCCCAGGCACTTCGGGAGGGCCGGATCCCAGCCGTGCGACCAGAATTCGGCGATGGGGATGATGCGGAGTTGTGAAGTGTGAGGGGATTTGGCAAGCTTCGGCCATGATCCAAGACCGTTCACCCGATCCCGAAAGGCTGGCACCCGCTGCGAGTGACGGTGAGCGTGCGGCAACCCGAAGGCGGCTCAAGGACATGCACCCTGGAAACCGCTTCAGGCTGATGGCTGGCCTGCCCCTGCTGCCGGACTCGCCTTCCAATAAGGGGCTTCCTTCGATCGAGCGCACCAAGGCCAGCGACTTCATGGATGGGGTGAACGACGACGAACTTTAGGCCCGGCAATCCGGCCCTGATTTCACAAAGGTTTCGGAAGTCTCAGAACCGCATTTGACAACCTGGAATCGGCGTGTAGCATGCGCGCCCTTTCGTACTGGAGGCATTGCTCATGGCCAAAACACAAGTCATTTTAAAAGAGAAGATCAAAGGACTCGGCGCCGAGGCCGACGTCGTCGCTGTGAAGCGCGGTTTCGCCCGTAACTTCCTGGTTCCACAAGGCAAGGCTTTTGAAGCCACCAAAGCCAATCTTCAACGCGTCAAGCACCTCAAGGAAATTCGCGCCAAGCGTGAAGCCGAAGAGAAGGCCGAGGCCGAAAAAATTGCCGCCAAGCTCAAGCGCCTCAAGCTCAAGCTCACGCTCGCCACCGGCGCGTCGGGCAAGGCTTTCGGCTCGATCACCACGATCGACATCGCCAAGGCGGTGGAAGAGAACGCCAAGGTCACCCTGGACCGTCACTCCATCGAGCTGGACAAGCCCATCAAGACCACCGGCAAGCACGAGATCACCGTGAAGCTTCACCCCGAGGTGAACTGCTTCCTGAAGATCACCGTGGTTGCCGAAGGCGATGCCGCCCCTGCTGCGGAAGAAGCTGAAACCGAAGAGTAGTCTTCGCGGTCTGTTCATCCAATCTTGAAAGGGCTCCTGGGAAACCGGGAGCCTTTTTGCGTATTGGCCTGCGAACAGAGATGCAATGGCATTTCCGAAGCGTTGAGGCCCGCACTGGCGCACATGACGGCGGGGACGCCGTCACTCCTTGGATCGTGGGAAGTTCGACACCACGGACGCTGAAGTGGCCAATCCAACGAGCGCCCATCACTTCAACGATGCCAGATAGGCAAGCAGATCGGCCGCCTCTTGTGCGGTGAAGCTCTGCAACAGGCCTTCGGGCATCAGCGAGACAGGCAGCGGCTGTTCGCTTTTGACCTGGCTTGCCTGGATCGTCAAGGACTGGCCGGTGGCGATCTTGAGCGTGAGCTGATTCGCGTCACGCTTCACAATGAATCCGAGCTGGGCGCTGCCATCCTTGAGCGTCACCGCCACGGCATTGAAGCCGGTGGCAATGGTCTTCGAGGGCATGAGCACCGCCTCTGCTATCTGGGGTTTCTGCAGCCGCGCACCCACCTTTGACAGGTCAGGCCCGAAATCGCGGCCTGTGCCGTTCACGAAGTGGCAGGCCAGACAGACTCCGGCCTTGGCGGTGGGGGTCATCAGCTCGATCCCACGCTTCGGGTCGCCTTCGAGAGCGAGCAGTTTATCGACCGTGGCGGAGGCACCGAGTGTTTCCACGCGCTGATCGTCAGGAAGGAAGCGCTCGAAAAGGCCGCGTATGTGGGCGTCGGGCGAGGCTTTGGCGGCTGTCACGGCCCGGTCGAAGGCCGCTTTGCGCGTGACGATGGTGTTCAGTGCCGCATCGGGTCCGTTTGCAGAGAGAGCCGGGGGTGTCCCTCCGAGACCTGCAAGCCAGTCCGCCAGAAGCTTGAGCGCCGCATCATCCACCTCGTGCGGCCCGATCAGCGGCATGTGACCGGAACTTGTCGTCGCGATGCGTTGCAGGACGGCGCTCTTCCAGGGATTGCCGCTCATGATGACCCTGGTGTCCGCCATGCCGAAGTCGCCGCGTGTGGGCTTCTCGTCCAGCGCGCGCATGTCGTTGAGCGCCAGCTCGGCATTCAGCTTCAGCGGCACCGAACCGCCGCCGTTCTCGCGGTGGCACTGGGCGCAGTTGGCATGAAGCCAGGAGCGCGCACGGGCTTCGAGCGGCTGCTTTTCATCGTGTGGATTCACGAGCCGCGCCGCACTTTGCTTGAAGAAATCCGCATCGGTCAGGCCTGCGGCGAGGACCTGCTTTTCATCCGCGAGCTGCTGCGGCTGGAAACTGAGCGCAAAGCCGCCCCAGGAGTTGTGGCAGCGCAGACACTCGGCGCGGTTGTGGAAGCGCCAGGTGTAGCGATGCTTGCCGCCTGGGTAGCCGCCGCCCACGAGATCGAGCTTTCGCTCGTCGCCATTGGGGCCCACCAGTTCGGCATCGGTTCCTGCCTCGTTCCAGCGGTAGCTGTAAGCGCTCCACGCCTGCCCGTCGAAGTGCAGCACCTGGGTTTCGATCTTCCTGGCGCTCTCGGGCTTGCCTTGCTCCAGCTCCATGGTCAGGGTTTTCGCAAGCACCGCTTCCTTGGGCCAGGCGACCTTGTACTCATTCTGGCCTTTGTCGTTGACGGTGGTTTCGGTTTCGATGCGCCCCGAGGGCATGCCGATGAAGCGCAGGCCCTGCGCCCCATCCATCCACATGGGTGCACGAATTTCGAAGGGCAGCACACCGGTCGCAGGCGCCTGCCTCACCACATCGCTGAACAACCCCGTCTGGCTCAGCTTGCGCGGGAAGTCCGCCGGCCTGCTGGAATTCGGGTTCCGCACGAGCCGGTGGATCGTGGACTGCTTGTTCCAGTGGATAAAGTAGAGCTCTCCATCCTCGCCCTGGCCAAAAGTGACGATTTTCACCGGTGTGCTGGCGATCTGCTCGTGGCGGGTGATTTGTTTGCCGTCATACCACAGCGCCCAGATGTTGCCGGTTTCGTAGTCCCCGTAGATGTAGGCGCCTTGCAGCTCCGGCAGGCGTGTGCCGTGATAGACAAAACCGCCAGTGATCGAGGCTGCCTCGCTGTGATGATGGGTGACGATGGGCGGCGTGATGGGAGAAGGGCCCGCCCGGCGCTCAGGGAAGAGGATGTTGTTCCCCTCCGTGGCACTCCAGCCGTAGTTGCCACCCTTCTTGATGAGCTGGATCTGCTCCCACTGCTCCCAGCCCACATCACCGCACCACAGGTTGCCGGTGGGCCTGTCGAAGCTCATTTTCCAAGGGTTGCGCAGGCCGTAGGCCCAGATCTCGGAGCGTGCCTTGGGCGTGGTGAGGAAGGGATTGTCCGCCGGCACGTGGTAGGCCTTGCCGCTGTCCGTGTGGTCCACGTCGATGCGCAGAACGTTGCTCAGCAGATCGCTGAGATCCTGCCCTGTGATCAGCGGATCTGGCGGCGCGGGCACCTCGCTGTCACCGGTGGAAAGGTAGAGCATGCCGTCATTGCCGAAAGCCACCGCCGCGCCGTTGTGTCCGCCGCTGCGCCAGGTGAGCAGCACCTGCTCGCTGGCGGGATCAATCACCAAGGGGCGCTCCTTTCTGACCTTGAACCGCGAAAGCCGTGACCCGTCATCAAGCTTGTCGCCGTTCGTGTAGGTGATGAACACCTGCTTGTTCTCCTTGAACTGCGGATGAAACGCCACCCCATACGCATGATCCAGCGCGGGATGCAGCGCCAGCAGGTCCAGCGCCACCTCCGCCTTTGCAGTTCCGGCACCATTCGGCGCCACCATGATCTGGCCGCCGTTTTGAACAAACAGCCATTGGTCGAGACCGGGCACGGGCACCATGTCCAGCGCCTCGGTCAGCGCCAGCTTTGGAAACACCCGTTCCGCAATGAAGGGCTTGGGCGGCTCGGGCGATCCGTGCAGTCGTGAAGTGGTCCACTCCGCACGCTGCGCGGCAACGGTCAAAGGCAGCACCACCAAGGCAAGGAATGAAAAGCGCGGCATCATGGGCTGTGATGCTATCGGGACCCCGTGCCGATGCCAAGATGGAAAGGATGACTCATCAAATGAAACCCCGGTGTGAGCTCCGGGCTGCTTTTGCGCCGCCTCTGTCATCCACCTCGCAATGCCCAGACGCCCAAGGCAGCGCTGCGGTTAACGATTTCTTTCTGCCGCCAAGCTTGACTTTTGCTCTGGCGGTTGCTTCAAAGGGGGTCTTCAAATTCAATGGCATGGGAGCTAAACTCAGGGCAGCAGATGACGGCGCGGTTTATCCGCTCGAAGACTTCAACCTTATTGGTCGGAGTCAGGATGCGACCATCCGCGTGCCGGATGCGGGCATCTCGCGCCAGCACGCCACGCTGCGCCGCGAGGGGCGCTACTTTTGGGTCACCGATCTGGGCAGTTCCAATGGCACCTACGTCAACGATGTGGCCGTGACCGCCGCCCGCGCCCTGCGCACCGGCGACCGGGTGCAGTTCGGCACCTCCGTGTACTTGTTTGACCAGGACGAGAGCGAGGGAGCAAGCCCGACTTCCGGCCTGCAAACCCAGGTGCTGCGCTCCGCCACACCGCCCTTGAAAACCATCAAGGCCACGCTGCTGGTGGGCGATCTGCGTGATTTCACCCAGATCTCCTCCCAGCTCACCGCCGAGGAGGTGGGCAACATGCTGCGCGAATGGTATGCCGACTGCGAGGCCATCCTGAAACCCCGCGGCGCGGTGATCGACAAGTTCATCGGCGACGGCGTCTTCGCCTACTGGCCCAAGGTCGATGTGAAGAGCCGCATCCAGGCTGCCGAAGCCGCCCAATTGCTGAGCCGTCCCGAGGCCAATCAGTCCGTGACGCGGCGCAAGGTCACCGAGAACCTTGGCATTGCCGTCCAGTGCAACGTGGGCCTGCACGTGGGCAAGGTCGCCCTCGGCGCCATGGGCCGGGGCGTCAACACCGCCGTGGGCGAGGCCGTGAACGTGACTTTCCGCATTGAAGGCCTCACCCGCAAGCTGGGAACCCCCGTGCTCGTGAGCCGGGAGTTCCTGGAGGACTGTGGCGCGGCGGCGGCTCTGTTTGAAGAGGCTGGAACCCATGTGCTCAAGGGCCAGCCCGAGCCGGTGGAGGTCTTTCGGTTGAAGGATGCTCCCAAGCCCGGGGAAGCGGTTTGAGTTCGCCCTTGGCGCTGTGCCCCTCCTGTCGCATGATGCCCGCCCACCGCGCGCATGATCAACGTCCTTGACTCCTCCTTCGAAGCCACCGGCCCCTCCCTGGTCGAGCGGATGTACGAGGCGTTTTCCACCGAGGGGCCGCTCGGTAAGTCAAAGGACTTTGAGTACCGCCCGCAGCAGCAGCGCATGGCGGAGCTGGTGGCCGAGGCCCTGGAGAAAAGCCGCCCGCTGGTGGTGGAGGCCGCCACCGGTGTGGGTAAATCCCTGGCCTACCTGCTGCCGGCGGTGACCTATGCGCTGGAGCAGGACCGCAAGGCCATCATTTGCACCCACACGATCAATCTGCAGGAGCAGTTGATCAGCAAGGACATCCCCATCATCCGAAAGATCATCGGCCGCGACTTCAAGGCCGAGCTCCTGAAGGGCCGCAGCAACTACCTCTGCCCCAACCGCCTGGCGCGTGCCTACAAGGAAACGGCCGACCTGTTCACCAGCACCGAGCAGGCGGACCTGAAGCTGCTCGCCGACTGGTCAACCAAGACCGTGGACGGCACGCTCAGCGATCTCGCCTTCACCCCCTCGCAAAAGGTGTGGTCCCTCGTGTGCAGCGAAGCGCACGCCTGCACCCCGCGCCGCTGCGGCATTGGCAGCGGCTGCTTCTACCAGGCCGCACGGCGGCGCATGGCGGAGGCGGATGTGGTGATCCTCAACCACACCCTGTTCTTCACCCTCCTCAGTTCCGCCGAGGAGCTGCTGCCCGAGGACGCCAATTTCCTCTTCCCACGCGACTTCGTGATCCTCGACGAGGCGCACACGATTGAGAACATCGCCGCCAAGCAGCTCGGCATTCATGTCAGCGAATCGAACATCCGCTTCGAGCTGGGCCGCCTCTTCAACCCGCGCAGCCGCAAGGGCTTCTTCACGATGCTGGGCGAGGAGGGCGGCGTCCGCGAGGTGCAACAGTGCCTGGACATCGCCGAAACCTTCTTCCGCGATGCCGAGGCGGCCTGCAACTTCCAGGGCTTTGCCAAGGAGTTCCGCGTGCGCGAGCCGGGCTTGATGGAAGACACCCTCAGCCTGTCCCTGCAACGCGTGGCCAACGCGACGCTGAAGGCCGGCGACGCCGCCAAGACCGACAGCATGCGCGGGGAGCTGCACGACATCGGCAAGCGCCTTGTGGGCCTGAAGGCCAGCATCGGCGCTTTCCTGGAGCAGAGCGAGGAGGGCCACGTTTACTGGGCGGAGCGCGGCGGCGGCGAGCACAAGGCCGTGTCCTTCCACAGCGCCCCCATTGATGTCTCCACCAAGCTGCGCGAGATCTTTTTCAGCGGCAGGAAGGCCTGCGTTTTCACCAGCGCCACCCTGGGCGTGACTGACGATGAAGGGCTCACCTACTTCCGCAACCGCGTAGGCGCGCAAAAGGTGCTCTCGGCCTGCATTGACAGCCCCTTCAACTTCCAGAAGCAGATGCGGCTCTACCTGGTGAAGACCATGCCCATGCCCGGCACCAAGGAGTTCGAGCCCACCATGCACAAGTGGATCGCGCACTTTCTCGACATGTCGAAGGGCCGCGCCTTCGTGCTCTTCACCAGTTACAGTGTGATGAGCAAGATGGCCGATGAGATGGAGGAGTTCTTCGATGAGCGCGGCTGGCGTCTGCTCGTCCAGGGCCGCGGCATGCCCCGGCACCAGATGCTCGCCGAATTCAAGGAGGACACCCACAGCGTGCTCTTCGGCACGGACAGCTTTTGGACGGGCGTCGATGTCCCCGGCGAATCCCTCAGCAATGTCATCATCACCCGCATCCCCTTTGCGGTCCCTGATCACCCCGTCACCGCCTCGCGGCTTGAACACATCGAGCAACGTGGCGGCAACGCATTCAGCGAGTACTCCGTTCCCGAAGCCATCCTCAAGCTCCGCCAGGGCGTCGGCCGCCTCATCCGCTCCAAGAAAGACAAGGGCATCTGCGTCATCCTCGACAACCGCGTCCTCACCAAAAGTTATGGCCGCGCCTTTCTGGCGGCGATGCCGGACTGCCCGGTGGAGATTGTGGGGTAGAAGCGGCTCCAGCCACCCTCGTCCTTCCGCCGATTCCAATAAACGCGAGCCAGCCAAGTGAGAATGAAGGATTTTGACGAACATCTGAAAGAACTCGAAAGGCCGCCAGGCAAGGGAAATTTGATGCTCCCCTTTTTTGGCAGCACCAATCTTGAGTGTCCCTGGCTCCACTTCGGGTTAAGTGACCCGAAGCACGAGGAGGTTGAATTGGAAGGGCTCTTGTTAATGCAGGATTGGGGAACCCATAATGAAAAGCGACCTGAGAATCTAACATTAGCGACTAATTACATAGTAGATTCATTCAAAATAATTCGAGAGGAAGACCCAACGATGCGTAATCTGCTCGATTCGAAGAGAGGGTGGCATACTGCTATCAAAAGTCGTCGTTGGCTTGTATCAAATGCAGTATGGGGTTTACGTCCCCCAAAAAATGGGGAACCCGCACCGATGTGCGGATACTTGGGAGCGAAAACCCACAAGCAAAGCTTCGCCACTTGGGGAAAATTGGTGGTGCGCCTGAGCGCCGAGATCGAGCATTTCAAACTCATCGTCGCAGGAGAATGGGCGACGTTTAAAGATTTTCCGGGAGATACGAACACAGAGAATCTTGGCCGCTACTTGCTTCGATGGCACAAATGGGTAACAACCGGACGGGAGCCAGTGGCAGACCTGCCAGAAGAACTAAGTGAGAAGAAGCTTAAGGACTGCCGGGGTAGCGTTGTGTATGTGAGGCATCCATCCACTTGGGGATCACAGCCCGCTTGCGAGAACGGGCCACCAAAGTGATGGGGCAGAACATTTATCCAATTCAGGCGAGCGGTCCAATGACTGCCGTACGCTCAATCCAGCCAGTTCTCCACCCGAAGCCCAGGGATGTTTTGGAAGTCTGCCAGATTGCGTGAGAGCAGGAGTGCGGCATGCGAGAGAGCAATGCCAGCGATCTTCAAGTCCATTGTCCCTGCTCGCAGCCTCAACTCTTGCAGGCGATGAAACACCTCCGCCGCCGTTTCATCGAAAGGCAGGAGCGTGATTTGCTCAAACGCCTTCAGTGCGATCAAAAACTGCCGGTAGGCGCGCACTTGATCACGTCCGGCCGCCCGGCGGTTGATCTCCGCTGTCCAGCCCTGGGAGACCTCTTGGGCCGTCACCACGGTCGTGAACGCATCGGCGTCAGCATCGGACAGCCGTAATTTCAAACGCTCTCCCAGCGGCGTATTGTGAACCAGTTCCCGGTAGTGGTTGGTGTCCAGGATCACAAACATGTGATCACCTGCCCTCGCGGTTCATCTGTTCGCGCCACTCCGCGCCGAGGCGAAAGGCCTCTTCAGAGAGATCGCAATCCTTCATGATGCCCACGAGCTTCTTCCATGATCCTTTTGGCTTCGTCTCATAACGCAAGAGTGTCTCGGTAACCGTAGAGGATGGAGCCTCTTGCTTCAAGGTTTCCGGCTTCGCATTCATAACGCCCAATATGCACTCGAGCGCCGTCGCCCGCAATCCCGAATGAGGTGCAACGCCTTTTTGGACCACTTGTCGCTTAGTTGAGGTTGAGTTGCTGGGTTTCGAACTGGTTGGGGGTGAGGTATCCGATGGCGGAGTGCTTGCGCTGGTTGTTGTAGTAGGACTCGATGTATTCGAACAGC
>CAINXC010000306.1 GCA_903854655.1 uncultured Verrucomicrobiota bacterium
TCCTGCTGCCCGCCTACCGGGGGCGCGGGCTGGGCAGGGAGTTCTTCCGGCGTCGCGAAGCGCACGCGCGCAGCCTGGGGATGAAGATCGCGACCTTCTGCGCAGTGGACCGGGCGGAGGATCACCCGCTGCGCCCGGCGGGTTATCAGCCGCTGGACCGGCTGTGGAGCGGCCAGGGGTATGTGAAGTACCCGGAACTGCAGGCCACCTTCGAGTGGAAGGAGCCCGGCGAGGCGGAGGAATCCGCGAAGACGCTGACGTTCTGGCTGAAGGAGCTTTGATCGCGATCCTGGCCGCACCGGATTCAATGGCCGCCGCCGCGCACCCGTGCCAGGATGCGCTTCACTTCAGCCCCCCACATTCGCACCCCATGAACCCCTTTGTCATCGACGCCTGGACCTTCGACGCGGGCGTGGCCGCCGATTCCGTGGCCGGCTACGTGGAGGCCTGCGCGCAGCGCGTGGAGCAGGGCTGGGACAGCGGTGCGGACCTGGTGCTGTTTCCAGAGTACACCTGGGCGGGGCTGGAGCCGCATCTGCCGCCCGGCGCCGGGCTGGCGGGCGTGGCAGGGACATTTTGGGACAGCATCCTGCCGCGGCTGCGGCAGCGGCTTTCGCGTCCGGACAAGGCCGTGGTCCTGGGCACCGCGCCGTTTCTGGAGGCCGGCAAGGGCGGGCTGCTCAACCGCGCGCCGGTGCTGCTGGGGGGCGACCTCATCACCCAGGACAAGCTGTTTCTCACGCCCTGGGAACGGGCGTTCCGACGTGGCGACGAGCTGCGCATCTTCGAGTTCAAGGGCCTGCGCATCGCGGTCCTGATCTGCCTGGACATCGAGGTGCCGGAGCTCAGCGCGCTGCTGCGCGGCCGGGGCCTGGACCTGATCCTGGTGCCCAGCGCCACGGAAACCCTGATGGGCTGCGAGCGGGTGACGCGCTGCGCTTCGGCGCGCGCTGTGGAGCTGGGCTGCGCGGTGGTGGTGGCGCCGCTGACGGGCCGCTGCGCCTCGGAGCTGGTGGATGAAAACCTGGGCAAAACCGCCTGCTACCTGCCCTCGCAGGCGGCCTTTGCCGGGGGCGGCAGGCTGCTGGAGAGCGCGGTTCATTACGACGGATTTCATACTGCGCGCTTTTCTTTGGCGCGGCATCTGCTAACCCATGCAAGGGCGGCTACCTCGGAAACCAATCCCTCGCTGATTGACCTCGGCCCGATGCCCAAGCCGGCAGGCGCCTCGTCTTAATCCACCCACGCCAACCTAACAGCGCATGAACCTCATCAACAATTCCAAGGAACTGGTCAACGAATTCAAGGACTTCATCACCAAGGGCAACGTCATCGACCTGGCCGTCGCGGTCATCGTCGGCGGTGCGTTCACCAGCATCGTCAGCAGCCTGGTAAAGGATGTGATCACGCCGCTCATTGCCCTGGCGCTGCGGCCTTTCGGCGGCCAGCCGGACTTTTCCAAGTACGCCATCGGCGCGCACCAGGTGGTGGAGGCGGCGCACAAGACCATGGAGAATGGCAAGGAAGTGCTGGTCCCCGGCAAGACGGTGATCGAAGGCGGCATCATGTATGGCAATTTTCTCAACGCGCTCGTGAGTTTCGTGATCGTGGCCGCCGTGATCTTCTTCGGCATCGTCAAGCCCATGGCCACGCTCAAGGCCCTGGCGAAAAAGAAGGAGGATGAGGCGCCACCGCCACCGCCGCCCGCCGACATCGCGCTGCTCACGGAGATCCGGGACCTGCTGAAGAGCAAAAGCTGAGCCCCCCGGCAAGACGCGCCGACGCACCCCTGGACACCGCAGCCATGAGCCGGAGGCTCGATGGAGAGGTGTCTGCGTGCAGTGAGGCTTGAGCGAGGGAACGCACCGCCGGTCCGCTCACCCTGCGCCTTGCTCTCTCCCCTTTGACAAAGCGCCGCCTTTCACTACTCTCCGCCCCCCAAAACTATGAGCAACACGACCGCACCCACCGAACACCGGGAGTTCCAGGCTGAAGTCAAGCAGCTCCTGGACATCGTCATTCACAGCCTCTACACGGACCGCGAGATCTTCGTGCGCGAGCTGGTGTCCAACGCCGCCGACGCCCTGGAGAAGCTGCGCCACACGCAGCTCACCGAGAACAGCATCTTTGAGCCCACGCTGCCGCTGGAGATCCACATCACCACCGACGAGGCGGGCAAGACCCTCACCATTTCCGACCACGGCATCGGCATGACGCACGATGAGCTGGTGGAAAACCTCGGCACCATCGCCCATTCCGGCTCCAAGGCCTTCATGCAGGCCCTCAAGGCCAGCGGCAAGGAGGGCACCCAGCTCATCGGCCAGTTCGGCGTGGGCTTCTACAGCGCCTTCATGGTGGCGGACAAGGTGGACGTGTACACCCACTCCTGGCGCGAGGACGGCGGCAGCCTGTGCTGGACCAGCGACGGCAGCACCGGCTACA